>CAMYMQ010000179.1 GCA_947259335.1 uncultured Alphaproteobacteria bacterium
CGCCTGGGCGCCCCGGATCGCGTCGAGCCGGGCGGCCTGGGGCTCAGACACCATCCCGTCGAGCGCGCCGCGGAAGGTGCGCATGCCGGGCCGGAGGTGGCGCACCACCTTGGCGATATCGAGCGGCGCGGGGGCGTTGCGCAGGAACCAGCGGGTCGCCCGCTTGATCAGCTTGCCGGCGCCCAGCTGCAGCTCGGTCTGGACCGTGGCGTCGATCCGGTTGTCCAGCGCCTCGACCGACGCCCAGAAGGCGCGCAGCTCGAAGCTCTCCCGACACATGACATAGGCGCGCACCACGTCGGCGGCGGTCCGTCCGGTCTCTTCGGTCAGGTCATGGGCGAAGGTGATGCCGGCGCGGTTGATGGTGCTGTTGGTCGCGACGGTCGCGATGATCTCGCGGCGCAGCCGGTGGCGCTCGATCTGCTTTTCGAAGCGGCGCTGGAGCGGCTTCGGGAAGTAGAGGATCAGGTCGTCCTCGAGATAGGCGTCCTCGGGCAGGTCCGTCTCGAGCAGCGCGTCGTAGAGCGCGATCTTGGCATAGGACAGCAGCACCGCCAGTTCCGGCCGGGCCAGCCCCTGGCCCGCCAGCATGCGGCTCTCCACCGTCTCGTCGTCCGGCAGGTTCTCGACCTCGCGGTTGAGGCGGCCCTCGCGCTCGAGCGCGCGCATCATGCGCACGAAGCGCCGGTCGCCGCCCGACCCGACCCGTTCGCTGACGCTCAGGCAGGCGGTCTGGAGATAGTTGTCGCGCAGGACCAGCTCGGCGACCTCGTCGGTCATCGAGACGAGCAGGCTGTCGCGGCGGCGCAGGGTCAGATCGCCATGCGCGATGGCGTCGCCCAGCGCAATCTTGATGTTGACCTCGTGGTCCGAGCAGTCGACGCCGGCCGAATTGTCGATTGCGTCGGTGTTCAGACGGCCGTCGTTGAGCGCGTATTCGATGCGGGCCGGCTGGGTCATGCCCAGGTTGGCGCCCTCGGCGACCACCCGCGCGCGGAGTTCGCCGGCCTCGATGCGCACGGCGTCGTTGGCGCGGTCGCCGACGTCGGCGTCGCTCTCGTCGCGGCCGCGGACATAGGTGCCGATGCCGCCGAACCACATCAGATCGACGTCGGCGCGCAGGATCGCGCGGATCAATTCGTTGGGCGTGACCCGCTCGGCATCGATGCCGAGCCGGCGGCGGATCTGCGCGCTGAGCGCGATCGACTTGGCGCGGCGGTCGAAGATGCCGCCGCCCTTGGACAGCTTCGACTTGTCGTAGTCGGCCCACTCGCGCGCCGCGTCGAACAGCCGCTGGCGCTCGGCGAAGCTCTTTTCGGGATCGGGGTCCGGATCGACGAAGATGTGCAGATGGTTGAAGGCGGCGGTTAGCTTGATGTGCCGCGACAGGAGCATGCCGTTGCCGAACACGTCGCCGGCCATGTCGCCGATGCCCGCGACGGTGAAATCCTGGGTCTGGGTGTCGATGCCCATCTCGCGGAAGTGGCGCTTGACCGCCTCCCAGGCGCCCCGGGCGGTGATGCCCATCTTCTTGTGGTCGTAGCCGGCCGAGCCGCCCGAGGCGAAGGCGTCGCCGAGCCAGAAGTCGTATTCGGCGGAGACCGCGTTGGCGATGTCGGAGAAGGTGGCCGTGCCCTTGTCGGCGGCGACCACCAGATAGGGGTCGTCGTCATCGTGGCGGACCGTGTCGGGCGGATGGACGATGCGGCCCGACTTGATGTTGTCGGTCAGGTCGAGCATGCCGCGGATGAAGGTCTTGTAGCATTCGACGCCCTCGGCCCGGTATGCCGCGCGGTCGCTTGCCGGCGGCGGGCGCTTGACCACGAAGCCGCCCTTGGAGCCGACCGGCACGATGACCGCGTTCTTGACCACCTGCGCCTTGACCAGGCCGAGGACCTCGGTGCGGAAATCCTCGCGCCGGTCGGACCAGCGCAACCCCCCGCGCGCGACCTTGCCGAAGCGCAGGTGCACGCCCTCGACGCGCGGCGAATAGACCCAGATCTCCACCATCGGCCGCGGCAGCGGCATGCCCTCGATGGCGTGGCTGTCGAACTTGAAGGACAGATGCGCCTTCGGCGCGCCGTCCGGCTGCTCCTGGAAATAGTTGGTCCGCAGCATCGCCTCGATCAGGTTGGTGAAGCGGCGGACGATGCGGTCCTCGTCGAGGCTCGCGACCGCCTCCAGCCCCGCCTCGATCTCGGCATGGATCGCGCGGGCCTTGGAGGCCTGGCCGGTGCGGGCCCGGGCGAGGAAATAGTCGACGATCAGGCGCGCCAGGCGCGGGTTCCTGGCCAGGGTCGCCTGGAGGTAGCTCGAGCCGAAGGGCAGGTCGATCTTGCGCAGGTAGGAGGCCAGCGCGCGCAGCACGACCACCTCGCGCCAGTCGAGCCCGGCGAGCAGGACCAGGGCGTTGAAGCCGTCGTCCTCGGCCTCGCCGGCCCAGACCCGGGCGAAGGCGTCCTCGAAGTTCTCCCGCCGGTCGAGCACGTCGCCGGCGCCGTTGGTGCGCGGCACCACCCCGAAATCATGGACCCAGACGGTGGGGCTGTCCTTGGGCGTCACCGGGCTCGGACGCTCGTCGATGACCTTCAGCCCCATGTGTTCGAGCATCGGCAGCACGTCGGACAGGGGCACCGGGCCGCCGCGGTTGTAGATACGGAAGCGGAAGCCGCCTTCCGGCGCGTCGGCGCGCCGGTACATGTTGAGCTGGAGGGTGCCGGTCTCGATCGCCGCTTCGATGTGGGCGATGTCGCGCTGGGCGCGGTCGCAGTTGTTGTCGGCGCAATAGCCGACGCTGAAGGCGTCGCCGTATTTGGCGAGCAGCCGCAGTCCGTCCTCCTCGCCGCGCGCCGCGACCAGTTCGTCGCGCAGGTTGTCCTGCCACGACCGGCTCGCCTCGATCAGCCGCGCCTCGATGGCGGCGACATCCTGGGGCGGCGGCGCGGCCGGGTCTGTCTTGACGATGAAATGCAGCCGGGCGAGGACCGATTCGTCCGAGACCTGGGTGTAGTAGGCGGTGACCGGCCCCTGGAACGCCGCCTCCAGAATGTCCTGGAAGGCCTTGCGGATCGCGGTCGTGTAGCGGTCGCGCGGCACGTAGACCAGGCACGACGCGAAGCGCTGGAAGGCGTCGTGGCGCACGAACAGCGCGACCCGCTGGCGCTCCTGCAGGTGCAACACGCCCATGCCGATCCGGGTCAGCTCCCCGGTGCCGATCTGGAACAGCTCGTCGCGCGGATAGGTCAGATAGATGTGCAGCAGCGCCTTGTAGTCGTGGCTGCCCGGCGGGAAGGCGGCGCGGGCCAGCGCCCGCTGGATCTTGAGCCGGAGCAGCGGCACGCTGGTCGCCGGCTCGGTGTAGACGGTCGAGGTGAACAGGCCGACGAAGATCTGCTCGCCCACGACATTCTGCTTGTCGTCGAACCGCTTGATGCCGATGGCGTCGAGATGGACCCGCCGGTGCACGGTCGAGCGGACGTTGGCCTTGTTGACGATGAGCACGTCCGGCTGCTCGAAGAAGTCGCGCACGTGATCGGGGAGTTCCGCCATGTCGCGGACCCCCTCGAAGATGTGGAAGCCGGGATCGCGCAGCACGCCCAGGCCGGTCTCGGCCACGACCTGCATCTTGGCGCCGCGCCCCTTGCCGACGACCTTGTAGTCGCGATAGCCGAGGAAGGTGAAATGGTCGTCCGTCAGCCATTCGAGGAAGGCGCGGCTTTCCTCCAGATCCACCGTCTGCGGCCCGGGCGGGTGCTTGGCCAGCGCCTCGACGGTCGCCCGGGCCTGGCCGAGCATCGCCTGCCAGTCCTCGACCGCCGAGCGGACGTCGGCGAGCACCCGGCGCAGGCCCCGGCGCATCGCCCGCAGCTTCTCCGGGTCGGTGTGCTGGTCGACCTCGACCCGCATCCAGGATTCGACGACCGCACCCTCGGGGGCATCGCCGTCCGGCAGGATCGCCTGGAGCCGGCCCCGGGCGTCGCGGCGGACGGTGACGATCGGGTGGACGACCAGATGGCAGGTCATGCCCTGGGCGTTGAGCTCGGCGGTGACCGAATCGACCAGGAAGGGCATGTCGTCGTTGACGATCTCGACGACGGTATGGGCGGGCTTGCCGTTGGAGAAGAGCTTGCGCGGCGTGTGGACCCGGATCTTGGGCAGGCGCCCGCGCCGGATGCGCGCATGGGCATAGAAGTCGGCCGCCGCCGCGGCCAGGTCCGCCGGGGTCCGGTCGGCGAGATCGGCGGGCGGAACGTGGGCGTAGAAGCGGCGGACGAACTGGGCGGTGTCGGCGTCGCTCGCGGCCTCGGCCGCCTCGGCGATCACGCTTTCGGCATGGGCGCTCGGTCCGGCGTCGCTCATCTTTGGTTTCCGCGCAGTCCTTGTGGATCGGGCCGGCTAGGATGGCGATTGCCCCCGGCGCGCGCAAGGGCGCGCATCCTATTTCCGGAGGCTCTCGATATAGGCGACGAGCCCGGCGATGTCGTCACGGGTCAGGGCGTCTGTCGGCATCCGGCCGTGCGGGTTGGACAGAAAGCCGCGCAGCCGCGCCGACGCCATGTTCGGGTCGCGGGCGATCTCCGAGAAAGGCGGGGCGGCATCCAGCGCCCGCGTGGTCTGGCCGGCCTCGACGATGTGGCAGCCGGCGCACCACTGCCGCGCGGCGGCCAGTCCCC
>CAMYMQ010000180.1 GCA_947259335.1 uncultured Alphaproteobacteria bacterium
CCCGCCTTTCCGGTCTGGCGCGCGCGTTGCGCCGCCGCCCAGCCGGCGTTCAGCCGGTCAGCTGACGTGACGGCCAGAAGGCCGGCTCCCGGTACGTCTTCGACGATGGCTTCCCAGGCCGCGAGCGCCTCGGGCGCGACCGCGCCGGTGTAGGCGATCACCAGCTCGGCCCCGGGTTCGGGTTCGCGCAGCCAGTAGCCGCCCGCAATGACGCCGTCGCGCAAGTCGTCGCCCATGTCCCGCGCGGGCTGGGCGATGCCGCGGGTGGACAGCCGCAGGTAGACCGAGCCTCCGTTGCGGTCCCGGTACCAGATGGCGTCCCCGTCCGTCTCGGAGCCGTCGCGTTGCATATAGTCGAAGCCCCATTCCATGATCGCGGCCAGCTCGTCGGCGAAAGCCGGCTCGAAGGCGGCCAGACCGTCCTGGCTCATGCCGATCAGGGGCGTGGCGATGGACTGGTGCGCCCCGCCCTCGGGCGCCAGGGTGATCCCGGAGGGAGTCGCCACCAGCATGAAGCGGGCGTCCTGGTAGCAGGCATAGTTCAGGGCATCGAGGCCGCGGCTGATGAAGGGGTCGTAGAGGGTGCCGATCGGCAGCAGCCGCGTGCCGAACAGGCTGTGCGACAGGCCCATCGCGGCGAGCATGGTGAACAGGTTGTTCTCGGCGATGCCCAGCTCGAAATGCTGGCCGCGGTTGGACATCTTCCACTGCTGGGCGGAGACCACCTTCTCGTCCTTGAAGGTGTCGCCCCGGTCGCGCCGGTCGAACAGGCCGCGCCGGTTGACCCAGGGGCCGAGATTGGTCGAGACCGTGACGTCCGGCGACGTGGTCACGATATGGTCGGAGAGCGCGCTGTCGCCCCGGGCCAGATCGTTGAGGATGCGCCCGAAGGCCTCTTGGGTCGACGCCCGCTGGCTCGGCTGGGCCGTGATGGCCGGAACGTCGATGCGGGGCGCCTGGTGACGGCGCGGGTAGACGCGGGCGAAGGGCACGTCGGACAGGAAGGCGCTCAGCGTCTCGGGGTCGGCCTCGAGGCCGGCGAAAGGATCCCATTCCCGGCCGTCGGGAATGTTCATGCTCTTCTTGAACCCGGCCATCTGGTCGGTGTTCATCAGGCCGGCGTGGTTGTCCTTGTGGCCGGCGAAGGGCAGACCGAAGCCCTTGACCGTATAGGCGATCACGCAGGTCGGCCGGTCGTCGTCGATGCTCCGGAACAGCTGCCGCATCGCGGCCATGTCGTTGCCGGCGAGGTTGGTCATCAGCCGGTGCAGGGCGTCGTCGTCGTAGCTGTCGAGCAGCGCCTTGACCCCGGGCCGGTCGCCGATGTCGGCGGTGATATGGCTGCGCCAGCCCTTGATCTCGTCTTCCCGGGCCTCGCCCCGGGCGATCGACCCTCCCTTGAAACAGAGCGCCGCGTAGAGCGAGTTGGGCGTGTTGTCGATCCAGTCGCGCAGGGCGTCGCCGCCCCGCTTCGCGAAGGCCGCCTCGAGCAGCTCGCCGTATTTGGCCGTGATCACCCGCCAGCCGAAGGATTCGAACATCGCGTCGAAGCGGCCGTACAGATTGTCGCTGATCGTGCTGTCGAGGCTCTGGCGGTTGTAGTCGATCACCCACCAGGTGTTGCGCAGACCGTGCTTCCAGCCTTCGAGCAACGCTTCGTAGATGTTGCCCTCGTCGAGCTCGGCGTCGCCGGCCAGCGCGACCATGCGCCCCGGCGTCTTGCCCTCGGGCAGCATGTTCTTGACCGCCAGATACTCCTGCACCAGCGCGGCGAAGCTGGTCATCGCGACACCGAGGCCGACGGATCCCGTCGAGAAATCGACGTCGTCGGCATCCTTGGTGCGCGACGGGTAGGACTGGGCGCCGCCGAAGGCCCGGAAATTCTCCAGCGTCTCCACCGTCTGACGGCCGAGCAGATACTGGATCGCATGAAACACCGGACTGGCGTGCGGCTTGACCGCGACCCGGTCGTTCGGCTCCAGGATGTCGAAATAGAGCGCGCTGAGGATCGTGGCCGACGAGGCGCAGGAGGCCTGATGGCCGCCGACCTTCAACCCGCTGGGCGACTCGCGGAGATGGTTGGCGTGATGGATCATCCAGCTCGACAGCCAGAGCACCTTGCGTTCGAGCTGCTGGAGCACGAACAGGTCGTTGGTTGCGGGTGACGGTGTCGGGCGTTTGGTAGGAGACGGCATGTTTCGCTCTCGCTGAGGACCGATCCGCAACTTATCGGGATCGGTCCCGCGAGTCAGCCGGCTTGCCGAAGCCGGTCAGGGCATGGCCGGGTCGATCAGTCGGCCACGCGTTCGTCGTAATTCTTGAAGAAGACCGGCAAGGACAGGATCCGAGGGCCTTCCTTGTAGGTCGGCCAGTGCGGCTTGCGCATCTCGATGTCGAACTTGACGTGCGGCACGCCGGCCGGATCGCTGTAAACGGATTTGATCTGCGCCGTCTCGACCATCTGGTCCTTGCGAACCTTGCGGAAGGTGCACCCGGCCCGGATGTATTCCATCGAGTGCCCACGCTGGAAGAAGATCGATGTCAGCCGACGGCTTCCGCTGCTTTGAAGCATAATTTCCCCCGCTCTCGACGATGCGGCTCCCCAACCGCGATGGGGTTAAATATGTGTAAATAAAATCAAGATGGCTACAACAAAATATAGTTAAATTTCAAAATGTTATGTGACTATTTTATGGATATGGTTAATGAATATGGTTAACAAATCCCGTGGCTTTATCGGGCTTCGGCGGCCCCTTCATAAAGGCTTGATATTACGGGCTTAATCTCATCCGGCAGATCGTCCGCGATCAGACCGGGCCCGGCGCGGCTCCCCGCCTCCGCCTGTATCCATACGGCAGCGCATGCGGCTTTGAAATCAAGGACTTGCCCGCCGAGCAGGGCGCCCGTAACGCCCGACAGGACGTCGCCCGCGCCCGCGGTCGCCAGCCAGGGCGACGCATTGGTGTTGATGGCCGCCGTTCCGTCCGGCGCTGCGATGACGGTGTCGCTGCCCTTCAGCACGACCGTCGCCCCCACGCGATCGGCCGCCGACCGGGTGCGGGCGAGCTTGTCGCCGGCGGCATCGAACAGGCGCGCGAACTCGCCCTCGTGCGGCGTGAGCACCGCAGGTCCCCGGATCAGCGACGCCAGCGCCCCCGCGTCGCCGGCAAAGGCTGTCAGGGCATCGGCATCGAGCACGGACGGAACGCCGGTCGCCAGCATCGCCTCGACCAGCGCCCGGCTCGCGGTATCCTTGCCGAGCCCGGGACCGACGACGATCGCGGCGACCCGGCGGTCGGCGACGAAGGCGGCCAGATCCTCCGGCGCCGGGGTCGGCACGGCCAAAAGCGCAGCCGTGTCGGCCAGATAGGCGTCGATCTTCTCCTCCGGGCAGGCGATGGTGACCATCCCGGCGCCGGCGCGCAGCGCCGCGCGGGCGGCATGGCGTCCGGCGCCGGTCATCCGGGCGCCGCCGAAAACCAGAACATGGCCGCGCCGGTACTTGTGGCTGTCGGGCTCCGGCCAGCGCAGGTCTCGGCGCCACAGATCCGGGTGGTTTTCATATTGCGTCGGTGCGATCCCGCCGAGAACCGCGTCGGGGATCCCGATATCGGCCACGATCGTATCGCCGCAGAAAAGGCGTCCAGGAAGAAGGAGATGGCCCGGCTTCTTGCGAAAGAAGGTGACGGTCAGGTCGGCGTGGACGGCGGGGCCCAGAACCGCGCCGGTGTCGCCGTCGACACCGCTCGGCACGTCGACGGCGGCGACCGGTACCGAAGCGGCCTCCACGGCCGCCAGGACGTCCGCGGCGATCCCCTCGACGGGTCGGGCAAGTCCCGCACCGAACAGGGCGTCGACGATCAGCCCGGCGCCGTCGAGCAGCGCCGGCGACACCGGCTCGACCTCGTCGCTCCAGTGGCGGGCGGCCCAGGCG
>CAMYMQ010000181.1 GCA_947259335.1 uncultured Alphaproteobacteria bacterium
GATGGCCGCGACCGCGAGCGACGCGACGACCGCCCCCGCCGCGACGATGGCGACACGCCGGCCGCCGTGGCCAAGAGCGACACGGAAACCGCGACCAAGGGAGACGACTGATGGCGCCCCGCAGACCTTTTTTCCGGCGGCGCAAGAGCTGCCCCTTCTCCGGCCCCAGCGCGCCGAAGATCGACTACAAGGACGTCAAGCTGCTCCAGCGGTACGTTTCCGAACGCGGCAAGATGGTCCCCAGCCGGATCACCGCCGTCTCGGCCAAGAAGCAGCGCGAGCTGTCGCGGGCGATCAAGCGGGCCCGCTTCCTGGCCCTCCTGCCCTACGTCCAGCAGTAAGGGAGACCGGTCATGGATGTCATCCTGCTCGAGAGAATCGAGAAGCTCGGTCAGATGGGCGACGTCGTCGCGGTCAAGCCGGGATTCGCGCGTAACTATCTGCTGCCGCAGAAAAAGGCCCTGCGGGCGACCAAGGGCAACATGTCCCTGTTCGAAACCCAGCGTGCCCAGCTCGAGGCCGAGAACCTCAGCCGCAAGGACGAGGCCGAATCGGTCGCCGGCAAGATGGAGGGGGCGGCCATCGTCGTCATCCGTCAGGCGGGCGATGCAGGTCATCTCTATGGCTCGGTCAGTGCCCGGGATATCTCCGAAGGGCTCACCGAGGCCGGCTTCACCGTCGACCGCCGCCAGGTCACGATCGACCGGCCGATCAAGAATATCGGCCTGCATGACGTGCGGCTGGTGCTTCATCCGGAAGTCAGCGTGACCGTCTCGGTCAACGTCGCCCGCTCCCAGGATGAGGCCGTCGTCCAGGCCGAGCGCGCCGCGCGCGGCGAGGACAGCGTGCTGACCCTGTCTGAGATGGCTGCCGAACAGGAAGCCATGGAAGACAAGGCGATGGAAGCCGAGAACGAGGCGGCTCCTGAGCCCGACGCCGCGCTTTTCGAGGAAGGGGCCGCTCCGGACGACACTCAGTCGGACGCGGCGGACGCTCCGGCCGCGGACAGCGATACCGAGCAGACACGTACCGAGTAGCGCGCCGCCAACACGGCGTCACGAAGGGCCCGCCGGTTTCCGGCGGGCCCTTTTTCATACCCGGCCGGTGCGCCAATATTGGCACACCCCATGTTGCAAAATTATCACCCCGGTCAACGAAGTGCGTCCAACCGCAATTGCCGCCTTGCGAAGGGACGAACCGCGCTCTAGACGATTCCCATTGCTTCGCGATCACGGCGTGGGCAACGGGTTTTCGATGTGATCCCCCGCCATCCCTCCGCGATCGTCCGGCAACCAGGTTCGCGCCGTTGCGCGCTCAGTGCATAACAATCGCTGCAGTTCACTAACACGGCGCCTGTTGCCCACAGGCGCCGCTTTCTTTAGAGCGTATTGCCACCGGAGAGCGTATTGCGACCGGCGCAATCGCACCCGGCAATCGGGCGTCCCACACGTTGCCCCTGGAGGAGGCGACTTTTACAATAACGTTTCAGGAGGAGGAGACGGTGCTGCTCGCGAAGCTATTGTCCAGGGTGGTCCGGGTCGGGCGGCTCGTCATGATAGACGCCCACGGCAAGTCCCATGTGTTCGGCGACGGGGCGCCGGGGCAACCCAGCGCGACCTTTCGACTGCACGACCGGTCGCTGCACCGCCAGATCCTGCTCAACCCCAAACTTCGCATCGGCGAGGCCTATATGGCCGGCACGCTCACGATCGAAGACGGGACGCTTTACGACTTCATCGACGTGCTCGCGCTCAACCTCGACAACTTCGAGCGCGATACCCTGGTCGGTACCCTCGGGGGCTGGCTCAGCCGGGTGACCCGCGGCCTGCAGCAATACAATCCGGTCGGCCGCGCGCAGAAGAACGTCGCCCACCACTATGATTTGTCGGGCAGTCTCTACGACCTGTTCCTCGACAAGGACCGGCAATATTCCTGCGCCTATTTCTCGAACAACAACGAGAGCCTGGAAGAAGCCCAGCAGAGCAAGAAGCTCCATCTCGCCGCGAAGCTGCTGTTGCAGCCGGGCCAGAAGGTGCTCGACATCGGCTCGGGCTGGGGCGGCCTCGGCCTTTACCTGGCCAAGACCGCGAAGGTCGACGTCACCGGCGTCACCCTCTCGCAGGAACAGCACGGCGTGTCCCAGGCCCGGGCCAAGGAAGAAGGCCTCGACGACCAGGTCCAGTTCAAGCTGCTCGACTACCGCGAGGAAGACGCGCGCTACGACCGGATCGTCTCGGTCGGCATGTTCGAGCATGTCGGCGCGGTCCACTATCGCGAATTCTTCCGCAAGATCCGAGACCTGCTGGTCGACGACGGCGTCGCGCTGCTGCACACGATCGGCCGCATGACCCCGCCCGGCAGCACCAATGTGTGGCTTCGGAAATACATCTTCCCCGGCGGCTACACCCCCGCCCTGTCGGAAACCGCCGCCGCAATCGAGCGGGAGGGGTTGTGGATCACCGACGTCGAGGTGCTGCGCCTGCACTATGCCGACACGCTGCGGGAGTGGCGCCGCCGGTTCCAGGCCAACCGCGACAAGGTCCAGGCGCTCTACGACGAGCGGTTCTGCAGGATGTGGGAATTCTACCTGATCGGTTGCGAGATCGCCTTCCGCCGGCTCGACCAGGTGGTGTTCCAGATCCAGCTCTCGAAGAAGGTCGACAGCGTACCGATGACCCGGGACTATATCGGCGACTGGGAACGCGCCCACATGACCGGGTAATTGATCCCCGTAGTTCACAGGGGCGCCCCAGGCTCAAATTTTTTCGCCAGAATTCCGTCCCCTGTGAACGACGGTTTGATAGTGTCCTCGGCTCTCGACACAAGGACACAGAGCCATGGAAGGGTCCGGGACCCCGCTTGATCGGAGCCTGGCCGGCGCCGCCGAAGCATCGACGCCGTATCGCGTGCCCCCGCACAATTTCGAGGCGGAGATGGCGCTGCTCGGCGCCCTGCTTTCGAACAACCGCGCCTACGACCGGATATCCGAATTCCTGTTGCCGGAGCATTTCGCCGATGCCCGGCACGGCAAGATCTACGACGCCATCAAGCGGCTGGTCGAGATGGGCCAGGTGGCCGATCCGATCACGCTCAAGAACCTGTTCGAGAGCGACGGCGCGCTCGACGATATCGGCGGCGCCGACTACCTCGCGCGGCTGGCCGCGTCGGTCGTCACCATCATCAATACCGAGGACTACGGCCGAACCATCTTCGACCGCCATCTCCGGCGGGCACTGATCGCCATCGGCGAGGATATCGTCAACCGCGCCTACGCGATCGATCTGGATCAACCCGCCGTCGACCAGATCGAGGTGGCCGAATCCGATCTCTACAATGTCGCGACCACCGGCCAATATCAGGCCGACTTCAAGAGCTTTCGGCAGGCCCTGACCGAAGCGGTCCATGTCGCCGAGGCCGCCTACAAGCGCGACGGCAACCTCGCCGGCATCGCGACCGACCTGACCGACTTCGACAAGCTGCTCGGCGGCCTGCACAGCTCGGACCTGCTGATCCTCGCGGGCCGCCCTTCGATGGGCAAGACGTCGCTGGCGACCAACATCGCCTACAATGCGGCCAAGGCCTACAAGGAGGAAACGGCGTCCGACGGAACCCGCAAGGTCGTCGACGGCGCCGTGGTCGGCTTCTTCTCCCTCGAAATGTCGGCCGAGGAACTGGCGACCCGTATCCTTGCCGAAGCGTCCGGCGTTTCCTCGCACCGAATCCGGCGCGGCGAGATCAGCCGCGAGGAATTTCCCCGCATCGTCGAGGCCTCGCATGAGATCAGCCACCTGCCGCTGTTCATCGACGATACCGCGGGCCTGACCATCTCCGCCCTGCGCACCCGGGCGCGGCGGCTGAAGCGGCAGCACAATTTGTCGCTCATCGTCATCGACTATCTCCAGCTGCTCCGCTCGGCGCCCAACGTCCGGTCGGAGAACCGGGTGCAGGAGATCTCGGAGATCACCCGCTCGCTCAAAGCGATCGCCAAGGAGCTGAACGTCCCCGTGCTGGCCCTCTCGCAGCTCTCCCGCGCCGTCGAGCAGCGCGACGACAAACGGCCGCAGCTCTCCGACCTGCGCGAATCGGGATCGATCGAGCAGGACTCGGACGTGGTGATGTTCGTGTTTCGGAAGGAGTATTATCTGGAACGGATGAAGCCCGACGAAGGCTCCGAAAAGTTCGCCGAATGGGTAGAGGAGATGGAGAAGGTGCACAACATCGCCGAGGTCATCGTCGCCAAGCAGCGGCACGGTCCGATCGGCTCGGTGCGGCTGTTCTTCAATCCGGAGCTGACCCAGTTCGGCAATCTCGACAGCCACCACCAGGCCGCACCGGATGAGGAATACTGAGCCGGATCCGAGCGCCGGCCTGCTCACCATCGACCTCGACGCCGTCGCCGCCAACTGGCGGCGGCTTCGCGACCGGCATGGTGGATCCGAATGCGCGGCCGTGGTCAAGGCGGACGGCTACGGGCTCGGCGCGATTCCGGTCGCCCGCCGCCTCGCGGCCGAAGGCTGCCGGACCTTCTTCGTCGCCCATCCCGACGAGGGTGTCGCCCTGCGCGGCGCCCTGCCCGATCCGTCGATCTATGTTCTCAACGGCCTGATGCCGGGCGCCGAGGGCGACTTCGAGGAACACAGGCTGGCGCCTGTGCTCAACGACCTCGGCCAGGTCCACCGCTGGCGCGACTGGTGCGCGGCGCACGGCGCGCGGCCGGCCGCCGTCCAGGTCGACACCGGC
>CAMYMQ010000182.1 GCA_947259335.1 uncultured Alphaproteobacteria bacterium
CTCCACGACGCGCGTCTGGCACGGCGCGCCCTGGCGGCGCTGCCGCCCGATTGCGCGCCGGCCTCGACCGGCGACGGCTACGCCATCCAGGAGGCCTGGCTCGACCGGATCGACTGGCCGCTGGCCGGCTACAAGATCGGCTGCACCTCCGACCACGCGCAGGCGATGCTCCGCGCCGACGGGCCGTTTCCGGGCCGGGTGTTTGCGCCCTTCGTGTTCGACAGTCCGGCGCGGCTCGTGGCCGGCGACTGGATTCGCCCTGCGATGGAGGGCGAATTCGCCTTCCGGTTGAGCGCCGATCTGCCGCCCCGGGCGGACCCCTACGGCCGCGAGGAGGTCGAGGCCGCCGTCGCCACCGCCCACGCGGCGATCGAGATCGTCGACACCCGCTTCGCCGACTTCGTCGGCATCGGCGTTCACAGCCTGATCGCCGACATGGGCGCCAACGGCGGGCTGGTGCTGGGGCCGCCGGTCGCGGACTGGCGGTCGCTCGACCTGGGCGCGGCCGAGGTGGTGATGACCATCGACGGGGTGGAGAAGGCGCGGGGCACCGGCGCCGAGGCGCTCGGCCACCCGCTCGCCGCTCTGACCTGGCTCGCCAACGACCTGTCGGCGCGGGGATACGGACTGGAGGCTGGGCAGGTGGTCACGACCGGCACCTGCACCCAGATCTTCCCGCTGCCCGTGGGTTCGACCGCGGTGGCGACCCACGCGGGGCTCGGCCGGGTGGACGTCAGCCTCGAAGCCTAGGCCGGGATGATTTCAGGTCGGATCGATGTGCCCGATCATTCCCTCCCCCCCTTGAGGGGGAGGGTTAGGGAGGGGGATCCGCCGCCGCAGGCGGCGGGAATGCCGGTTCGGAGCCAGACGCCGACCGGCGGGCGTAGGCGCCCGTTGGCGTGACACCGAGCGCCCTCACCCCGGCCGCCTGAACGCGGCCCTTTCCGCCTCGACCGCGTCGCGGTGCGCGCAGCCCTCCAGGTGGTCGTTGACCAGCCCCATCGACTGCATGAAGGCGTAGCAGGTCGTCGGCCCGAAGAAGCGCCAGCCGCGCTTCTTGAGCTCTTTGGCCAGCGCGGTGGATTCGGGCGTCTTCGCCAGTCCGCGCAAGGCCGCTTTGTCGAGCCGGGCGGGCCGGGTCGCCGGGTCGGGCTCGTAGCGCCAGACGAAGGCCGCGATCGAGCCGGCTTCCTCGACCAGCTCGCGGGCGCGCCGGGCGTTGTTGATCGCCGCCTCGATCTTGCCCCGGTGGCGGACGATGCCGGCATCGCCGAGCAGCCGTTCGACGTCCTTGTCGCCGAAGCGGGCGACCTTTTCTAAGTCGAAGCCGGCGAAGGCGGCGCGGAAATTCTCGCGTTTGCGCAGGATGGTCAGCCAGGACAGGCCCGACTGGAACCCCTCCAGGCAGATCTTCTCGAACAGCCGCGTGTCGTCGGCGACCGGCCGGCCCCACTCGTCGTCGTGATAGGCGATGTAATCCTCCGCGTCGCCACACCACCAGCAGCGCTGCGCGCCGTCGGCACCGGGACGGAGGCCGGATTTGGAGGGGTCGGTCATGGGCGGTCGGTCCCGGTGCGATGCAGCCAAATCCCATTCTTATCAATAATAGGACCAAAATCCTTAAACCGCATGTACCGTGTCCCTATGTGCGACCGGAGTTCGAACAAAAAGGGTACATATCATGTCTCGGTCATGGTTGGAAGGCTCCGTCGGCAACGATCAACAGAACCGGCCGGAGGACGTCCGGCGGGTCGCAGCGGCCCTGAAATTGGCGGGGTATCTCCCGCCCGAAGACGACCACGCGCACGGCTATCTGACCGAGCCGCTTGTCGATGCGGTGAAGTCGCATCAGGCGGACAACGGGCTCCGGCGTGACGGAATCGTCAAGGCCGATGGCCCCACGGCGGGCTCGTTGTTCGGGGTTCCGCCCTCGAATGGTGCTGAAAGGCCTAGCAGCGCAAGCCCTTCCGCCGGTCGTCTGTTTCGAATCGAGGCGCCGGTCGGCGACGGTCTGGAGAGCCGGCCGGACGACGTGGCCCGAGTGAAGGCGGGTCTGATCGCGACCGGCGACCTGGAGGAAGGGGAGACTTCAGGTCCGCCCGGGCTGCTCGACGGCGGCACGATCGACGGGATCAAGCGGTTTCAGGATAAGCACGATCTTCGGGCAGACGGCTGGTTGCGACCGGGCGGCGAGACGGAAGGGGAATTGGACGAAGAGGTCCGCTCCGGTGTCCAGCCAGTCAACCTAAGAAATAGGATGGTGCAGTATCTTTCGGGGCTTGGCTTGCGCCGGTTGAGAAGCCTTCTGGAGAGGAACGTCAGCGACGGATACTACTGGGCGCTTCGGAACGGACGGGACTACCTATCAAGGCCGCGACCTCAACCCGATGGGTTCTTTCCCTCGCGGCCGACGGCTCCGCGAGGAACTCGGCCATTGCCGCGCGCTGTCCCCCCGGCGGCGAAGGGCGCCGACCGTCGCGGCGAGGAGCCGACCCGGCCGACTTCGCCAGGATTTCCCGCCCAACCGCCGCTGAAGCCGGAACGCCCGCAGGGCGGGCCGGCCGAGCCGCCGATCAAGGACTTGCACAAGCCGCCGGAGCCCGAGGAACCGCCGAAGGTTCCGAACAAGGAGGAGCTTCCGGCGCGGTCGCCGGAGAAAGGAGAATACATACTCATCCTGCCGGAGCCGGACGACAGGCAGCGGGGGCCGATGTATGTCGAGATGCGGGGCAGCTGGCCGATCCAGTTGCTCGACCAACGTCTCAAGGAACTGACCATACTGGCTGCCGACAAGGCCGGCTGCACGATCGAGCATACAGGTGGAGCCTTCATAAATGACAAGCTCACCAAGGAGAACCGAAAGAAACAAGAATACATCAAGAACCCCATGCAAGGCAGCCCGGGGGTGAAGGGAACCAAAGGGTCTGCCTATCCCGACGTGTCGTTTCTGGTCGACTGTGGCGGCTTGAAGTTCAAACTTTTCATCAATTCGTATGACCACAATGCGAAGCTCGATCCGACCACGCGTGAAGCGGACGCGATGCGGCGGATCAGGGACAACTATCCAAAAATTGATGATCCCTCTTACAATGGAGAGAACAAATCGCTAACATTGGGTGTCACCAAGCCGCCAGAAGGCATGGCGCTCAATGAAGAAGCGTACGTTCGCTATATGCAGCGGATCTTCGAGACGATATTGCGGGGCGCCCGGGACCGCCGGGGATCGCAGACCAACCGCATTCTGCGCTATTTCAAGGTTCTGCGACCGAAGCCGTGAGGTCCCGCCCAAGTCACGGGAGGGCGTTCCCTGATGGCGCGCGATTTCGAGTGGCACAGCAAGGATCTGTTGGTAACGACTCCGGAGGATGCTCAGGACATTACCGACGCCCTTCTGATCGAACTGCCGGAAATAAAGTTCGTCGACCAGGATCCGTCGAACTTCCTGATCGACGAGGAAGAATCGGCGTGGGCCTATGAGGTAAATGCCCGCATCTTCCGCCGTCGGGTGGGCAACTTGAAACATTGGTACCAGCCACCTTGGCCCGTGGTGCGGTCTCCGGCGCCGAACGAACCGGTTCCCTATTACTCATCACTCGCCGATCTCGACCGGTATATGTTTACCGGATGGATCGAGCCCGAGGGCTGGGTGCCGGAATGGGAGCTGAATCCAAGTTACTATTGGCGTCCCAAATATAGGCTCGTGAACGAACCGTCTTGCCAGTTCGATTACTGGCGAAGCCGCTTTTCGAACCGTCTCCCGGAGGCCGATCTTCCCGTGTACACGCCGACACCGATCGAGGTCGAAGACGACGTCCCCGTATATCTTGATGCGAATCGCACGAGCATTTCATTTTACACGGCTGACCAACCGAAAAGGCACCTGTACCGAACGGTCTGGCGTATCCTCGACGCCTTGACGACCGACGCGCTTGTCGCCGTCCATTGGAAGACGCAAAAGCCCGTGTATCCAGTTATTTCCTCACCTCACAACTACATCGGATTCCACGCGATCGAGTGGGCAAGCCGGCGGACTCTTAATTATCTGCCCTACAACTACAAACCGTTGTTCTGTTTCGAGGAACGGGATTTTGCGCCGGAACACCGCGACTATTTTCGCAAGGTGCGCGATCGGTGGAACAAGCACGTAGAGAAACGAGATCGGTTTCTCGCCCGGATGGCGAAGAAACGCGCCGCACAAAAAAAGCCCGCCCCGGAAGGGGGCGGGCAAGCGAAGGGGTGAGCGATTGTCAGGAACAGGAAAGGAACAGATGCCCACCCCTTGGTCCGTAACCGGACTGTCTTCAATCTAACGCATTTCCGCGGGAAATCCGTCGGCTATTTGAGGCGGCGGGCGACGATTTCCACCGGGGCGATCCGCCCGGCCTCCACGTTGGCGATCATGTTGGCGACCTTGGCCGGTGCGTCCGCGCCCATGACGATGTGCAGGCCGAGCGGCGGCGGGCCTGCCTTGATCCCTTTGGCCGCTTTCGCCGTGTTGGCCTTGAGCGCCGCGAAGAAACTCAGCGCGAAGGCGCGCCGGTCGCGCTCCGCGACGATCTCGAAGCCGGCGCCCTCCAGCGCGACCCGGTAGCGGGCGGGCGTCTCGACGAAGCTGGTCGCCGCGTCGCGCGCCCAGGGGACGGGATAGGCCAGGGCGCCGTCGCCCGTGCACATGATGTCGAAGAGACCGAAGGTGCCGCCGGGCTTGACCGCGCGCGCGACCTCGGTGAACAGGGCCGCCTTGTCCGCGATGTTCATGCCGACGTGGAGCATGTAGGCGCCGTCGAAGGCCGCGTCCTCGAAGGGCAGGGCGAGCGCCGAGCCCTGATGGAAGTCGAGCCTGTCGCCCAGCCCGACCCAGCCGCTCAAGGCGGCCGCCGCCTCGACATAGTCCGGCGTCAGGTCGATCCCGGTGACCCGGCAGCCGACCGTGTCGGCGAAGCAGCGCGCCGGTCCACCGATGCCGCAGCCGATGTCGAGCAGGTGGTCGTCCGGTCCGAAGCCGAGCCGGTCGATGAACGCCAGCGTCGCCTGCCGGCCGCCGATATGGAACTCGTCCGCCGGCGCCAGGTCGGCGGCGGTCAGCGTGTCGGGCGACAGTCCGGCGGCCTCGACCGCGCGGCGCAACGCGTCGATCAGGGCACCGTGGGTATAGTGGTCGGCGACGGCGGGTTCGTGGGACATGGTGGCAGCCTAGCGCCGATGCTTTTCCTTCGGGACGAGAATCATCGTGGCGTCCGACCCCCGGCCCGTCCCCATGCCGGACGTCACCACATGATAATCCGTTTCGGCCTCGAAGCGGTGTCTCTTGTCGCTCGATCGCCGGCGGATGAGCGCCAGCAAGATCGAGGGCAGCAGAAAGACGGCGGCGACGATCGCCGCCACGATGATCAGGGTGACCAGTTTCATCGATCGACCTCCCTTGCTTCAGCGATGGTTGTCAGCGCTTCGCCCCGAAAAACGCGTCGTGGCCGACGTTCCACACCGTATGGTCCGACAGTCGGCGCAACCGATACGGCCGGTCGTGTTCCAGCCGGAACCCGAACCCGCGAATCACCTTGAGGCTGCGCAGGAAACGGCGCCAGCGCCGCCGCCGGCGCCAGGAGGCGAACCAGACCACCGCCCTGGCGCCGGCCAGGAGGCAGGCGGCCCAACCGAGGCTCCACACGTCGATCCCGTCGTTAAGCGGCCGCAACAGGCCGACCACGACAAGGAGTATCGCAACGCTGTAAGCGGCGCCGATCGTGGTTTTGCTTTCCCTGATCTCGGCGCGCGCCGTGACCGCTTCGTCGATTGCCAGCCGAAGCGAATTCCTCGCGCTGTGGGGCAACACGGCGATCCTCCGCCATTCGTTTCCACACTCTCTTATGGGAAATATGGGGATGGGAAGGACGGGTTTCATCGAGAATCGGCGCAAACCGCGCCGAGAATGGTGGCCAGGGGGCCTGCTACTCCGCCGCCTCGCGCGGCTGGTTGATCTGGTCGGTGACGCAGTGCAGCCAGCCGCCGTTGACGTGGAGCACCTGGGCGGTCATGTAGCGCGCCGCGTCGCTCATCAGGAACAGGATCGGGCCGACCACGTCGTCGGCGACGGCGACCCGGCCGAGCGGCACGGTTTTGACATACGCATCCAGGTTGGTGCGGCCGGCCGCGCCGCCCCGGGTTCCGCCCCGGCCGGTGCCGCCCGACAAGAAGGGCGTGTCGACGGCCGACGGCGAGACCGCGTTGA
>CAMYMQ010000183.1 GCA_947259335.1 uncultured Alphaproteobacteria bacterium
GACGCTGAGCGCGGCCGCGCTCGCGCTGCTTGGCGGCTGCCAGTCGATGGCGGCGGCCCGCGGGCCCGGCAAGGCGTCCGACATTGCCACGCTCAACGGCGCGCTCGGGCTGGAGCACGAGGCGATCGGCATCTATCAGCTCGCCGCCGAGAGCCGGCTCTTGACGCCGGGCGTGCTCAAGACCGCGGTCCTGTTCCAGAGCCATCACAAGGGCCACCGGGACGCCCTGGCGGCAACCATCGCCCAGCTCGGCGGGTCGCCGGTCGAGGCCCGGACCCAGGCCTTCTACAAGCAGCGCATCGCCCGGTATCCGCTGCGCAACCAGCGCGACGTGCTGGAGCTCGCCTTCAAGCTCGAGGGCATCGCCGCCAACGCCTATATCGGCGCGATCCCGAAGCTGGGCGACCCCGCCCTGGCCAAGGTCGCGGGCCGGCTGGTCGCCGACGAAACGATGCACTGGACCTTTTTCGCGACCGCGTTGCACAAGCCCCTGCCGGCGACCGCGCTCAGTTTCGAGGGATAGGGCGCGGCTGTAAGGTTCCCTCAGGTCGGCCCGGGCCGCTCGGCTGCCGACCCCGCATCTTCGGGGAGAGGCGGCGGTGGCCCCCGGCGGCCCGTCCGTTGTCCGCCTGTCTCGCCCGGATTATACTTCCCGGCAGGCGGATACGGCCTGCCGCTCGCACCCCGGGGGGCAGGGTGACCGTATCTTTTCACCGCAGCCGCACGTTCCTCGCCGGCCGGCCAATGCGTCGGCGATGCGAGCCCTGACATCATCGTTCGCCCCAGACGAAGGATGGATGCGCATGCGCAGCTTTCTCGACGCGAAGCTCATGGCCAGGTCGCTCCGGGCCGCGATGGCGCGGCGGCAGGCCGACCTCACCCACGCCGAGGCGCTGGAGCTGGTCGCGGCCCAGTTCGGCTTCGACGACTGGACCAGTCTCGCCGCCCGGATCGAGGAAACCGGAGCGGCTGGGGAGATCGCTTTCACCGAGACCGCGCCGATCCTGCGGATCTTCGACGAGGACAAGGCCCGGGACTTCTACACCGGCTTCCTCGGCTTCACCCTCGATTGGGAGCACCGGTTCGCCGACAACTTCCCGCTCTACGCCCAGGTCTCGCGGGCCGGGCTGGTCCTGCACCTGAGCGGCCATCACGGCGACGCCTCTCCCGGGGCCACGGTGTTCGTGCGCATGAAGGGCGTGCGCGCCTTCCAGGCCGAGCTGGCGGCCCGGGACTATACCCACAACAAGCCGGGGATCGAGGAGGTGCCCTGGGGCGTGGTCACCGAAGTCACCGACCCGTTCTCGAACCGCATCCGTTTCTGCGAATCGCCCGGGGACTAGCGGGCCCGGCCCGCGGGGCCGCCCGTATGGACGCCGCCCCGTCGCGGGCCTATCCTGATTTCCGTCCTGCCCAGGAGGTCCGATGACCGATCTTCTCGATACCGACCTCGATGCCCTGGTCGCCCGCATTCCCGACGGCGCGAAGCTGGTCGTGTTCAAGGCCGAGGGCGGCGCCGTGGCCATGGCGGCGACCCGCGCGCTGGTCCGCCGCGGCACTAGAGACCTTCATGTCGTCACCGCGCCGACCAGCGGGCTGCAGGCCGACCTGCTGATCGGTGCCGGCTGTGTCGCGACCATCGAGACCAGCGGCGTCACGCTCAGCGAGTTCGGCCAGGCGCCACGGTTCGGCGCGGCGGTGAAGGCGGGCTCGATACGCATCGTCGACAGCACCTGCCCGGCGGTCTACGCCGGCCTCCAGGCCGGGCAGAAGGGCATACCCTTCGTTCCGTTGCGGGGCCTGATCGGCTCCGACATCGTCGCCTTCCGCGACGACTACCGGATCATCGACAATCCCTACCGGCAGGACGACCCGATCGTCGCGATTCCCGCGATCGTGCCCGACTATGCGCTGTTCCACGTGCCGCTGGCCGACCGGGCGGGCAACGTGTGGCTGGGCCGGCAGACCGAACTGAAGGTGCTGGCCCAGGCCGCGCGCCACAGCCTCGTGACCGCCGAGCGGCTCTACGACGGCAATCTCCTGGAGGACGACCGGCTGGCGCCGGCGACCGTCTCCAGCCTCTATGTGGACGCGGTCGCGGTCGCTCCGCACGGGGCCTGGCCCTACGGCATGACGGGCGAATATGCCGCCGACGAGGACCATATGGCCGAATACGCCTCGCTGGCCGCGACCGGGGAGGGCTTCGCCGCCTACCTCGACCGCTACGTCAACGGCGAGGCGGCCGCCGCGGCCGAGTAGGCAAGGCCATGTCCGACACCGGCTACCATCCCGAAGAACTGCTGATCGCGGTGATCGCCCGCATGCTCGAAGGCTGCGGCCATATCGCGGTGGGCGTCTCCTCGCCGATTCCGGGCTCGGCCGCCCTGCTGCGCCGGCAGCTCGACGGCGGCCGGACCAAGGTGTCGATCATCGGCAGCGAGCTTCCCGAATTCCGCACCGATGGCGGCATCGACCTGTTCGACTGCGCCGGCCAGGGCCGGATCGACGCCTTCTTCCTCAGCGGCGGCCAGATTGACGGCCAGGCCAACATCAACCTCGTCGGCGTCGGCGACTATCCCCGGCAGAAGGTGCGCTGGTCGGGCTCCTTCGGCTCGGCCTACCTCTATTTCACCGTGCCCCGGGTGATCCTGTTCCGCGAAGAGCACACGCCGCGGGTGCTGGTCGACAAGGTCGACTTCATCAGCGCGCCCGGCGTCAGCCCGCCCAACGTCCACCGGCCCGGCGGGCCGGTCGGGCTGGTCACGACCCGCTGCCTGTTCTCCTTCGATCCCGCGCACGGACGGTTCCGCCTCGAAAGCGTCCATCCCGGCCATACGGTCGCGGAGGTGAAGGCCGAGACCGGGTTCGCCTTCGACTGCCCGGAATCGGTGCCCGACACGCCGGCACCCGACGCACGGATCTTGCAGCTGGTCCGCGAGACGGTGGCGCCCCAGATCGCCGATGCCTATCCGAAATTCGCCCGGCGCTTGTGGAACGTGGCATCGGCGGCATAGCAGGGCTTGCGCGGACCCGATCGTCTTTGTTGGGAAATCAAAGGTTAACCGAGCCTTCGGCTTCTATGGACAGCCGATTCGAATCCCGCCATATTCCCGCCCGTTTTCGACCGCATGAAGCCGCATCGGGATCACCGTTCCGGCTTCTTTGTCTTGATGAGGTTTCCATGCGCGACCAGTTTTTGACGGCATTCGGATCGGGTGTGGCGGCTGCCGTCCTGGTCGTTTCGGGCGCCATGTCCGCGGCCAACGCGGCAAGCTGCGCCAGAACGGCGCACACCATGCTGTCGACGGGCAAGCCCGCGACCGGCACGACCGGCCAGTCCAGCCGCGACCTGAACCCGCCGATCGACAATTTCGCCGCCTACGCCAAGTATATGCACGAGAAACGCGGCGACAGCATGACCATGCTGCGGGCCAAGTGGGGCCGCTACATCGCCATGGTCAAGAACGGCGACCTGAAGGAACCGCGGGCGCGCAAGGCCTTCCTGCTCGTCCCCCGCGAGGAGTTCTCGCGCACCAACACGACCCGGACCTACGAGCACGCCTTCCTGTCGATCGGCTGCGGCGTGACCATCTCGGGTCCGCACATCGTCGGCCGCATGACCTCCGAGCTCGACGTCAAGCCGGGCGAGAAGGTGCTCGAGGTCGGCACGGGCTCCGGCTACCAGTCGGCCTATCTCGCCTACCTGACGGATCAGGTCTACACGATCGAGATCATCCCGCCGCTCGCGACCGCCACCAACGCGCTCTACAACCTGCTCGCGGCCAAGAAATATCCGGAGTTCACCACGGTCCGCCGCAAGACGGCCGACGGCTATTTCGGCTGGGAGGAGCATGGCCCGTTCGACAAGATCATCGTCACGGCCGGCATCGATCACATTCCGCCGCCGCTGCTCAAGCAGCTCAAGATCGGCGGCACGATGATCATCCCGGTGGGCCCTCCGGGCGCCCAGGCGCTGCTCAAGGTCACCAAGGAAAAGTCCTCGACCGGCCGCATCCGCATCAAGCGGCACGACATCTACGCCAACGACCCGAGCCGGGCCGGCGGACGGCGCAAGACCAAGGTCAGCTTCGTGCCGTTCACGAAATACGACGCCAAGGGCCGTACCCGAAGCCGCTGGGGCAAGTAGGGTCACCAGCATCGACGAGATTGGGCTCGGCCTGATTTGACACAAGCGACAGCAACCACGGGAATGGAGAGCCGGCGGCTCTCCGTTTCCTTTTATATCACCGTCGGTCTGATCGCCGGCGCCATCATCGCGCTGCAGATCGGCGTGATGCGGATCTTCTCGATCGGGACCTGGTCCCATTTCGGATCGTTCGTGATCTCGATCGCGATGCTCGGCTTCGGCGTGATGAGCGCCGTCATGTGCATCGGGACGGGGACGTTCCAGAAATACTGGAAGGGGCTGATCACGGCGTCGCTGGTCCTGTTCGGGCCGTTGATGCTGGTCGCCAACGCGGTGGCCCAGCAGCTCGGCTTCAATCCGATCGAGCTGATCGCGAACCCGGAACAGAAGTTCAAGCTGTTCTACCTGTTCCTGGTCTATTTCGTGCCCTTCCTGGCGGGCGCGCTGTTCCTCGGCCTCGTATTCATGCGCGGCCAGCATGTGTTCGGGAAGGTCTATTTCGCCGATCTCGCGGGCTCGGGCCTGTGCGGCCTCGTTTTCCTGCTGTCGCTCTATGTCGTCCGGCCGGACTGGATCCTGCTCGTCCCGTTCGGCCTGTGGGCGGTGGGAACGGCGATCTGGTTCATCTCCGACCGGGCCTGGATTCCGCTCGCCATCGCCGCGCTTCTCGGCGCCGGCTCGATCTATGTGGCGGACACCCATACCCGCATCGAGGTCAACCAGTTCAAGGGCGTCAGCTACGCCCGCAAGTTCCCGGATGCCAAGCGGATCTGGGTCGACTACGGGCCGTTCGGCTTCCTGGAGGCCTATACCAGCTCCTATCTCCACTTCGCGCCCGGCCTGTCCGACAACGCGGCGGTGAACCTGGAGGCGATGCCCAAGAACGCCTACATCGCCATGTACATCGATTCGGACGGCCCGATCGGGGTGATGAAGAAGATCCCCAAGCGGCTGACCGCCTATTTCGAATTCCTGCCGATGTACATGCCGTATGTCCTCAAGAAGGACCCGAACGTCTTCATCGTGCAGCTGGGCGGCGGCATCTCGACCAACGTCGCGCTCGCCGCCGGGGCCAAGACGGTCACGGTCGCCGAGAGCAATCCGCTGATCCGCCGGGCGCTCACCGAAGCGCCGCCGATCGTCTCCCAGACCGGCAATCCGATCCGGGACAAGCGGGTGACGCTGGTGCCCTTCGAGGGCCGCCTATTCGTCGGCGGCGAGAAGAACCGCTACGACGTCATCGACCTGAGCCTCGCGGATTCGACCGGCCTGTCCCATGCCGGCGGCTTCTCGATCGTCGAGAAGTACAATTACACGGTCGAGACCCTGCGCGACTACATGGGCGCGCTGAAGCCCGACGGCATCCTGGCGGTGACCTTGTGGAACAAGGAAGACCTGCCCAAGTCGATCCCGAAATTCTTCTCGACCGCCGTCGCCGCCGCCTGGGCGCAGCATGACGGCAAGGTGCGGGACAAGTTCTTCATCCTGCACACCTACCTCTCGACCATGACGCTTCTCTACAAGAAGAACGGCTTCACCGCCGACGAGGTGAAGAAGCTGCGCGGCTGGTCGGACGACATGTCCTACGAGGTGCTCTACTACCCGGGCGAGACGTTCGACGCCAAGGCGGGGCCGGCGATCTTCCGCGGCTACCGCGCCTCGCATTTCGACATTCCCGGCTTCAAGGACGGCAAGCGGGTCGCGCCCAGGCCGAAGACCCCCGACGCGACCAAACCCGACGCGACCAAACCCGACGCGACCAAACCCGACGCGACCAAACCCGACGCGACCAAACCCGACGAGGCGAAGCCCGCCGACGAGGCCAAGCCCGGCGACGCGCCGAAGGCCGTTCCCGACGAGCCCAAGGCCGCGCCGGCCGGGCCGCGTCTGACCTGGGGCAACCTCTACAAGGTCATCCTCTCTCACCTGATGAAGGGCGAGTTCGACCACGTCCACAAGCAATATGTCTTCGACACCCGGCCGCTGACCAACAACCGGCCGTAT
The DNA here is from genome assembly GCA_947259335.1 of uncultured Alphaproteobacteria bacterium. Taxonomy (GTDB): domain Bacteria; phylum Pseudomonadota; class Alphaproteobacteria; order Bin65; family Bin65; genus CAMYMQ01. The sequence goes on from CAMYMQ010000183.1 coordinate 6,152, forward strand.
TTCGCCGCCTACATCAAGGCCCCGGAGATCCCCAACTTCCTCGACCAGCTCGACGCCGTGTCGGACGAATGGGGCTACCTGCTGCTGTGGGCGACCCTGATCATCGCCGGCATCTTCGGATTCTTCCTGATGATGATCCCGGTGATCTGGGGCTGGCGGACCATCTTCTCGCGACAGCCGGGGAAGATCGGCATCTTCGCCTACTTCTTCTGCCTGGGTGTCGGCTACATCACCGTCGAGGTCGGCCTGATCGGCAAGTTCCTGGTCGCCCTGGCCAATCCGACCATCTCGGCCTCGGTGCTGATCACCTCGATGCTGTTCTTCTCGGGCCTCGGCTCGCTGGTCAGCGGGCGCTATATCGAGAACTGCCGCAAGGTGATGCCGCGCATCTTCGTCGCGATCGTGGCGCTGCTGGCGCTGGGCGCGCTGGTGTTCGACCCCATCCTCAGCGCCATCGGCCAGTGGCCGTATATCCTGCGGGTGGCGACCTGCATCCTGCTGATCGCGCCGGCGGCCTTCCTGATGGGCTTCCCGTTCCCGGTCGGCATGGCGATGCTGTCGAACCTGGGCAAGGAGCGGTTCTTCCTGTGGGCCTGGGGCATCAACGGCACCTTCTCGGTGGTCGGCGCGGTCGCCGTGCCCATCGTCAACGTGCTGTGGGGACAGCAGGTGATGCTGCTGATCTCGGCCGGGGTCTACCTGATCGCTCTGCCCGCCTTCTTCTCGATCCTCAAGCCGGCCCCCGGGGGCGCGCCCGCCGGGGCCTCC
>CAMYMQ010000184.1 GCA_947259335.1 uncultured Alphaproteobacteria bacterium
CAGCGAGGGCGAGGCCGTGGAGATGAGAGATTTCGTCGCCGTCTCCGGCCTCGGCGCCAGCGCGCTTTACGATGCCTTCCGCCACCATGTCGGCTGCACCCCGATGCAGTTCCTGCGCCGCCACCGGCTGACGGCCGCCCGGCGGGCGCTCGCCGACCCCGCCGACCAGCGCTCGGTGACCGAGGTCGCGCACGCCTATGGCTTCGGCCACCTGGGCCGGTTCAGCGCGATCTATCGCGATGCCTTTGGCGAAGCGCCGTCGCAGACCCGGCGGCGCTCGCTCCACTGAGGCGGCCGCGACGGTTCAGGTGGGCAGCGCGCGGGTGATCTTGCGCGACGCGTCGAGCAGCACCGGCAGCACGTCTTCCAGCAGCTTCTCGCCGCTGTAGCGCATCGAATGGGCGCCGACGTTGAGCGCCGCGATGCAGCGGCCCGCGCGGTCGAACACCGGCACCGCGAGCGAGCACACGCCGGCGTCGAGTTCCTGGTCGACGAGGCTGTAGCCGTCTGCCCTCGCCCGCTCCAGGATCGGGCGCAGGGCGCCCTCATCCGTCTGCGTCCGCTCGGTATGCTTGATCCGGCTCGATTCGGCGAGGTAGCGGTCGAGTTCGGCCGGCGGGAGGTGCGACAGCAGGACCCGGCCCATCGACGTGCAGTAGGCCGGCAACCGGCTGCCGATGCTCAGGTTGACGCTCATGATCCGCCGGGTCGGCACCCGGGCCAAATACACGACCTCGTGCCGGTCGAGCACACTCGCCGAACAGGATTCGTGAACCTCGGCGGCGACCTCCTCCATGAACGGCTGGGCGACCCGCCACCAGGCGACCGATGACAGATAGGCGTAGCCGAGACACAGGATCGGCGGGCGCAGGAAGAAGCGCCTTCCGTCACGGCCGACGAACCCGAGGGTCTCCAGAGTGTGCAGGAAGCGCCGGGCGGCGGCGCGACTGAGCCCGGTCGCCTCGGCGACCTCCGTCAGGGTCATGGTCTCCCGCTCGGCGCCGAAAGCCTGGATGATCGACAGGCCGCGGGCGAGCGACTGGACGAACTCGCGCCCCTCCTCCGCCGACGGCCGCGGGTCGGATATGGTCATTCAGGCTGCTCCGATCCGGATCGAGGCCCCGTCCACCTGGACCGGCACCGGCTTGAGCGCCAGACCCTCGCAGGGCCCGTCGATGCAATGGCCGTCCTCCAACCTGAACTTGGCGTAGTGCCAGGCGCACATGATCAGGCCCTCGCTGTTGACGAACGTATCGGGCCGCGCGTTGACCGGCACCTTGAAATGCGGGCACTGATTGACATAGCCCCAGACCGATTCGCCGCGGCGCACCAGGATCATTTCGAACGCCTGCTTTCCGTCGCCGAAACGCAGGCCCCGTCCGCTTGCCTCGGGCACCGCGTCGACCCGGCACAACACGGTCCCGGGTTCCGGCGCGTGCGGCCGCTCGTGCCAGGCGCGGTCGAAACCGGTCGACATCAAGCCTCCTTGTCGCGGGTGGCCTCGACATGCAGCCGCCGCTGTACCGGGAAGAACTGGATTCCGAATCGGTCTGCAACCAGCCCCCACAAGCCCTGGGGCGCCTTGAGCATGATCACCACGGCCATGATGCCCAGGATCATCAGGTACCAGGTGCCCAGTTCGGCCAGGAATTCCTGCAGCACGAAGAAGACGATCGTGCCGATGATCGGCCCCTCGATCCGGCCGATGCCGCCGATGACGACAATAAAGATCACGTAGGCGGTCCAGTCCGTCAGCGCGAAGGCGGCGTCGGGCGAGATGCGCAGCTTCTGGATGAAGATCAGCGCGCCGACGAAGCCGGTCACGGCGGCGGCGATCACGTAGATGACGAGCTTGGCGTTGAAATTGTTGACGCCCAGGCTCTCCGACGCCGGCTCGCTGTCGCGGATCGCGGTCAGCGCGAGGCCGTGGCGCGACCGCAGGATCCAGTACACGATGCCGGTCGCGAACACCGCGACGGCGAGGCCGACATAGAAGATCAGCACCTCGCGTTCGGCCCGGCTGTCGGCGATCGAGCGGATGACCGAGATCGGCAGGCTCTTGCCCGAGCCGCCGCCGAGCGCCGAGACCTGGGCGAAGGACAGGCGATAGACCTCTGCCACCACCCAGGTTCCGATCGCGAAATAGGCGCCGCGCAGCCGGAACACGACGAAGGCCGTGGGCAGCGCGAAGATCGCCGCGGCGATGCCCGAGAGCAGCATCGCCATGAGCGGCGACACGCCGAGATAGATGGTGAAGACGAACAGGCCGTAGCCGCCGAGCCCGACGAAGGCTTGCTGGCCGACCGACACGAGGCCGGCATAGCCGGCGAGCAGGTTCCACATCTGGGCCAGGGCCAGGAAGTAGCAGAACTCGACGATCAGCCGCAGGTCGGCGCGCGTCCCCCATTGCGGCGCGAGCGCGACGAAGACGAGGACGGCCAACGTGACGAGACCGGCGACCCGGCTGGTGCGGGTGGCGGTGGTGACGCGATATTTCACGGGCGCCGCTCCCTAGTCCACCGCCCGCGGAAACAGGCCCCGCGGCCGCACGATCAGGATGATCAGAAAGGCGATGTGGCCGGCGAGGATCTGCAGTCCGGGATCGATCCGCGCACCGATCGACTGGGCGACGCCCAGGATGACACCCCCGGCGAGCGTCCCCCACAGGCTGCCGAGACCGCCGATGATGACCGCCTCGAAGGCGTAGAGCAGGCGTCCCGGGCCGATCGACGGGTCGAAGTTGGTGCGCACGCCAAGCAGCACCCCGGCCAGCGCGACCACCGCGAGCGACACCGCCATGGCGAGAGCGAAGACGTGGCGGTTGTCGATGCCCATGAGGCGCGCCGTATCGGGATCGTCCGAGGTCGCCCGGAAGGCGCTGCCCAGCATCGTGCGGAAGAACAGCAACTGGAGCCCCGCGATGACGAGGACCGCCGCGACGAAGGTGATCACCGGCAGCACGCCGACCGAGATGCCGCCGAAGATCTGGAGGCTCATGGTTTCGATCGCGCCGGCCTTGAGCTTCTGGCTGTCGGCGGTGAAGACCTCCAGCAGTCCGTTCTGGATGATGATCGACAGGCCGAAGGTGACCAGCAGCGGCGGCAGGATATCCTTGCCGAGCGTCAGGTTGAGAATCCCCCGCTGGAGCACGTAGCCCAGCCCGAACATGAGCGGCACGACCGCGAGCAGGGTGATCAGCGGGTGCATCCCGAAACCTTCCGCGACCGCGAGCGCGGCGAAGGAGGCGACCACGATCAGGTCGCCGTGGGCGATGTTGACCAGCCGCATGACCCCGAAGATCAGCGACAGTCCCGTCGCGAACAGCGCATAGAGGCCGCCGAGCAGCACCCCCTGAATGACCGTATCAACCCATTGCATGCCGGCTCTCTACATCCCGAAATAGGCTTCACGGATCTGGTCGTGCGTAAGGTCCGCCGGCCGCCCCTCGAGCGTCACCCGGCCTTCCTGCAGGCAATAGACCCGATCGGACATTTGCATCGCCTGGCGGATGTCCTGCTCGACGATCAGAAGCGTCGTGCCGCCCTCGCAGATCCTGGGCAGCGCGTCGTAGATGGATTTGATGATCGTCGGCGCGAGGCCGAGGCTGATCTCGTCGCACAGCAGGAGACGCGGGTTCGACATCAGCGCCCGGCCGATCGCGACCATCTGCTGCTGCCCGCCCGACAGCGCCGTCGCCGGCGCGCGGCGACGCTCGGCGATGAAGGGGAACAGATCGATCACCCGTTCGACCGTCCACTCGCCGCTGCGCGCATAGGCGCCGATCCTCAGGTTCTCCTCGACGGTCAGCGACGGGAACAGCCGGCGGCCCTCGGGCACCATCGCGATGCCCTGGGCGACGATGCGGTTGGCCGGCAGGTCGCCGATCGGCGCGCCGTCCCAGCGGATCGAGTCCCGGTCGTTGGCGATCATGCCGGTGATCGAGCGCAGGAAGGTCGTCTTGCCGGCACCGTTGGAGCCGATGATGGCGACGGTCTCGCCCGCCTCGACCCGGAAGTCGATGCCGAACAGCGCCTGGAAGTCGCCATAGAAGGCGGTCAGCCCGGTTATCTCCAGGAGGGCCTGCCCGCCGGAGCCTTGGCGAAGTCGGGTCATTCGGCGCTGATCCCCATGTAGATTTCCTGGACCATGGGGCTTTTCATCACCGCGTGGGGATCGCCGTCCTCGATCAGCCGGCCGAAATTGATGACCATAAGCCGGTCGACCACGGAGACCAGCGCGTGGACGATATGCTCGATCCAGATGATCGACATGCCGGTGGTGCGAATCTCGCGGATCGTCTCGACCAGTTCGCTGCATTCGGCCTCGGTCAGTCCGCCCGCGATCTCGTCCAGCAGCAGCACCCGGGGGCCCGAGGCCAGCGCCCGGGCCAGTTCCAGCCGCTTGCGTTCGAGCAGGGTCAGACTGCCGGCCAGCCGGTTCGCCTTGGCGATCAGGCCGGTCTGCTCGAGGATCTGCGCGCAGGGTTCGTAGCACTGCTTCTCCGCCCGGTCGGTGCCGAAGCAGGCGCCGACCAGCAGATTCTCGAACACCGTCATGCCCTCGAACGGGTGCGGGATCTGGTAGGACCGCCCGATCCCCATCTTGCAGCGCCTGTGCGGCGACACGGCGGTGATGTCGCGGCCGCCGAAACGGACCGTGCCCGCGTTGGGCTTGAGGCCGCCCGAGATCAGGTTGAACAGGGTGGTCTTGCCGGCGCCGTTGGGGCCGATCACGCCGAGCGCCTCGCCCTCGTCGAGGTGCATCGACAAGTCGTCGATGACCACGAGCGAGCCGAACAGCTTGCTCGCTCCGTCGAGACGCAACAACTCCGCCATGCAGGACTCCCCCCGGTGCCGCCGCGGCGGGAGGACGGGCGGCGAACCGCCCGTCCTCGCCGCGGCCGCGAGCCGTCAGCCGATCAGCCGAGCGGCTCCATCTTGCCGCCGACCGGAATGTTCGGGGCGGTCTTGTTGTTGACGATGACCAGATCGTATTTGTGCTTCTTGTCGACGAAGCGCCACTGGCCACCGACCAGCGGGGTCTTCGAGACGTTCTTGAACGGCCCGCCCTTGGTCCAGTCGACCGGGCCGACGATCGTGTCCATCTTGGTCTTCACGATGGCCTCGAGGATCGATTCGTTCGAGCCGACATCCTTGGTCCGCCCCAGCACGTCGAAGACGACCTCGAACAGGGCATGGGCGAAGCCGACGGGCTGCGACCACTGGCGCTTGGTGCTCGCTTCGAAGGCGGCCGCCAGTTCGGCGCAACTCTGCCCCGTCATCGACGACTTGAACGGATGGCTCGGCGTCCACCAGACCTCCGACGACAGGTTGTGGCCGTCCTTGCCCAGCGCCTCGACCGACGTCGGGAACAGGATCGCCTTGCCGACGCTGGCCGCCTTGGGCCGGAAGCCCTGTTGCCGCGCCTGCTTCCAGAAGGTTGTGAAGTCGGGCGGGATCACGACCCCGGTGACGATCTCGCAATTCGCCTTCTTGAAGGCCGCGATCTGGGCGGAGAAGTCGTCGCTGAGATTCTGGTAGCGGCCGGGATCGGTAACCGTGTAGCCGCGCTTGGCGAGCGCCGGTGGCAGGCCCAGCTTCTTGTCGCCCCAGGCGTTGCCGTCGCCGTCGTTGGGGAACAGGCCGGCGACCTGCTTGTTGGTGTCGAGGCTGTCCCACATGTTGAGGAACACGCCGATAATGTCCTCCAGGCCCCAGAAGAAGTGGTAGGTCCACTTGAAGCCCTGACCCGGCTTGCCGCCGCGCGTAAAGAACCACGGCTGCCACGGCGCCAGGCTGGAGACGCAGGGCACGTCGTTGGCCTCGCACTGGTCGCCGACCGGATTGGTCGTCTCCGGCGTGTTGCCGACGCACATGATGTTGACCTTGTCCTTCAGGATCAGGTCGGCGGCGACCTCGGCGGCCCGGTTCGGGTTCGACTGGCTGTCCTTCGAGATGATCTCCACCTCGTAGGTCTCGTTGCCGATCTTCAGCCCGTTCTTGTACTTCTCCCGCACCTGGCCGATCGCGAACGTGTCGGCCACGGCGAACGGCGCCAGCGGCCCCGTGCGCGGACTGACGTGCCCGATCCGGATCTTCTTGGTCGCGGCCAGGACGGCCGGCGCCGACACCGTCGAGGCGGCCGCGGCGCCAACCACGCCGGCCCCCACCTGAAGGGCGCGCCGGCGACTGATCGTCGGCGCCCCGCTCTTGGTCTTCCTGTCTGTCATAACGCTTCCTCCTGCAGACTATTGGCACTCTGCCCCGACGGCCGGCGCCCGTGATAGGCGTCGTCCAAAAGGGCACGGATCCCCTGTTCTGTTATCTCTCGGGGATTGTAGTAGGGGTTCTGGACCGCGAGCTCGACGGCCCGGGCCAGGTCTTCCTCGCGCATGCCGATCTCGCGCAGCGATACCGGCGCATCGATCGCGACCGCGAGGTCATAGAGCCCTTCCGCCGCGTCGACGCTTTCCAGCGCCCGGGCCACGCGGCCCATCGCTTCGGACGCGGCCCGCGTGTTGTAGGCGGCGGCGTGGGGCAACACGACGGTATGGGTCGGCGCATGCGGCAGGTCGAAGCTGCCGCCGAGCACATGGCAGAGCTTGTGATGGAGCGCCATGCCGACGGAGCCGAGCGCGACCCCGCACAGCCAGGAGCCATAGAGGCACAGGCCCCGACCCTCAAGGTCGTCGGGCTTGCGGCACACCTTCGGCAGTCCCTGGCCGAGCGCCCGGATGCCCTCCTCGGCGATCAGCGACACGATCGGGTTGGCGTTCTCGGCATAGAGCGCCTCGACCGCGTGCGCGATGGCGTTCATCCCGCTCGGGCCCGAATAGGACGGCGGCAGGGTCAGCGTCAGCTCCGGGTCGTAGATAACCGTGCGCGGCAGCATCCGCATGTCGATCTTGGTGGATTTGACGCCGCCCTCGGTGAAACCCTGGATCGGCGTCATTTCCGAGCCGGCATAGGTGGTCGGCACCGCGATGACCGGCCGCTCGGTCTCGATGGCAATGCCCTTGCCCAAGCCGATGGTGGTGCCGCCGCCGATGGCGACATAGCCGTCGGCGTCTAGCTCCCGGGCGAGCCGGCGGGCCTCGTCGACCGTCTCCATCGGCGTGTGCATCACCGCGCCGTCATGGACGCCGGCGGCCGCGTCGCCGAGCAGTTCCGCGCCCAGCTCGCCGAACTGGCGCTGATCTTCGGTGCACAGCACCAGCGCCCGCTTCACGCCGAGGCGGTCAATCTCCGCGCGCAGTTCCGCGCGCCGCCCCGGGCCGAACAGGACCCGGGCGGGCAATCCCTCGTAGAGGAAGGATTGCATCAGGCATCTCCCGCATGGGCTTTGGCGGTGCGGGCATTCAGATCGCGCAGGACCGACAGTTCGTCCGGCGTCGGCGCCTCCGTCTCGACGACCGTGTCGGCGACCTTGAGGGGCCAGCCGGTGGCCGCGACCGCCTGCTCGACCGTGCTGCCCTTGTGCAGGGCGACCAGCGTCAACTCGCCGGTCTCGGGATCGGGTTCGAGCACGCCGAGATCGGTGATCAGCTTGGTCGGCCCCTTGCCGGGGATCTTCAGGCCTTCGCGGCGCGGTCCACCGCCGAGCGAGGTGACGAAATCGAGATGGTCGACGAACGTGCGCTTGGACTGGCGCAGGATGACGTAGACCTCGCCCGTATTGGTCGCGATCTCGGGCGCGCCGCCGCCGCCGGGCAGGCGGACCTTGGGCGTGTGGTACTCGCCGATCACCGAGGTGTTGATGTTGCCCCAGCGGTCGATCTGAGCGGCGCCGAGGAAGCCGACGTCGATGCGCCCGCCCTGCAGCCAGTAGCGGAACATCTCCGGGACCGAGACGACGGTCCGCGCCGTTTCGGCCAACTCGCCGTCGCCGATCGACAGCGGCAGCACGTCGGGCTTGGTCGCGATCGTGCCCGACTCGTAGATCAGCACGACGTCCGGGGCGCGGGTCAGGCGGGCCAGGTTGGCGGCCGCGCTCGGCAGGCCGATGCCGACGAAGCAGACGGTCTCGTTGGTCAGCAGCCGGGCGGCCGCCACCGTCATCATCTCGTCGCGGGTGAAGCCCTGATCGTCAGACATAACCGTCGGCCTTCAGCTTGGACCAGGTGTCGTCGAAGAGTTCCGCGGACATCACGTAGCGATCCATCCACTCGCGAAAGCTGTCGCGGTCGCGGGCGATCTCGTCCCACCGCTTGTAGAAGGCGTTGTGCCGCTTGTAGTAGCCATGGGCGTAGGACGGATGCGCCCCGCGCGGCACCACGCAGACCGCCGAGACGGTCCAACGCGGCAGGATGGTCGCATTCATCGCGGCGTCGATCTCCTCGACCACCTCCTCGACGGTGACAATGGCGTTCTTCGCCGCCAGCACCGCCTCCTTCTGGACGCCGGTGATGCCCCACAGCAGGACGTTACCGCGCTTGTCGGCCTGCTGGGCGTGGATCACCGCGACGTCGGGCCGGATCGAGGGCACGCAGGCCAGCACCTCGCCGGTGAACGGACACTCGATCCGCTTGATGTCCGGATTGACCGTCTCGTGATCGGTGCCGAGATAGCCGCGAAACACGGCGAGCGGCAGGCCGGCCGCGCCCGCCTCGTAGGCGTTGGCCATCGCCGCATGGGCGTGCTCGACGATCTCCAGCTTCCCGGGCCAGCCGTTCTCGACCGCGTCGCGCAACCGGTGCAGCGAGCCGACCCCGGGGTTGCCGCCCCAGGAGAAGATCAGCTTGGCCGCGCAGCCCATGCCGATGAGCTGGTCGTAGATGATGTCCGGAGTCATGCGGACGAGGGTGAGGTCGCGCCGGCCCTGCCGGATGACCTCATGGGCGGCGGCGTGGGGGATGAGGTGCGTGAAGCCCTCCATCGCAACGGTCGCGCCGTCTTTCACGAAGGCGGCGACCGCCTCCTTGAGGGACATGATTTCTGCCACGGTTGCCGCCGCCTAGAGACGCGCCGGGGCCCGGCCGCCGGCAATCGCCGCGCCGTCCGTCACCGCAAGGTCAGTTCGTTCCATCGTGCCGCAATTCACTCTTGTATTTCTCCCCGGCCGCGCGCGCCGCCCATCCGGCGCAGGTTTCAGACGCGCCGGGCGCAACCCGGTTGGACCGCCGCTGCGCCCGTATCACCAGCCGCCGCCCGGGCTGACCGTGCCCGGCGGCGGCGTCCCTTTGTCACCCGCGCGCGGTGGCGCGGGTTCAGCCTAGAATTGAACCGCGACGACCGGGGCCTCGCCCTTCTGGATCATCTCCGGCACCCGCGGCGACGCGTTCTCCCAGACCAGCAGCATCGACCGCTTCGGGCTGTAGCCGCGGTGGCGGATGTCGGCGGGCATGCAGGCGACGTCGCCGGCGCGCATCACCAGCTTGGCCCGCGGCCGTCCCGTGTCGCGGTCCTTGACGTCCCAGGCGATGTGATCGGACAGCTGGACGAACCACTCGCAGCGGTCGTTGCCGTGCTCGACCGGCAGGCTGAATTCCTCCGACGTCGGGCAGAACAGGCTCTCCTTGACCACCGAACAGACCGACGGGTTCCAGGTCACGTCAGACCGCGAGAGATAGTCGTAGAGATTGAAGGCCGCGACCTCCTTCTCGAAGCCGGGCTCGGCTTCGACCAGGGGCTGGTCCTCCGCCACGTCCGCCAGCATGCGGTTCTTCGGGTAGCCGTTGTCGTCGGTGCGGATCACCGCATCGCCGGGCAGGCCGACCATCCGCTCGGCCGTCACCCGGATCCGGTTGACGGCGTCGTGGTTGTCGCCGTTCTTGCGGCCCCAGGGAACACCGGCGCCGGCCTCGCCGGGGGCGGCGAACGGGTCGTAGCCCTCGTTGGTCCAATCCTCGACCATGTCCTTCATGAGCTTGAGCAGTTCTTCGGCGCGGAACTGTTCCAGGTGGTCGCGGCCGGCCGCCTTGTAGACCTCGTGGTAGGTGCCGGCGAACATGTCGACGATGCCGTAGTGATTGGTGGTGCCGAAAACCTCGTCGAAAGCGATCGTGCCGTAGAAGAAGCCCCAGGCGACATCACGCATCAGCGCGCGCATGAAGTCGTCGGCGGCCATGCGGTGGGTGCCGTTCGGCCAGGCGATCTCGACGAAATACTCGTCGCGCTTGAACTTGAACGACCCGGCCTCGTAAGCCTTGTAGCCGGTTTCGTTCGACGCCGGGTTGATCTTGAAGTGGCTCTGCAGCGTACCGGAATTGGCCATCTCGTTCATGTCTCAGCCTCCTCTTTCGCGACCGGGCCAGTCGCGTTTTTCGTCGCGTTTCTCGTCGAGTTACTAGTCGAGTTTCATGGGTTCGGACTGACAGATCTCGGCCCACCGTTCGACGGTGCACGGGCCGAAGATCGTTTGCATCAGCAGGACTCCCGGGCTTTCGGCGCTGAACCGGTAGGCGGCCCCGGGGGGCAGCAGCGCCTGGTGGCCGCGGTTGAGCACGATGCGCCCCATCTTCCTGCCTTCGGGCATGCCGTCGACCAGATGCGCGCCCTCGCTGTCGGGCGCGACGACGGCGTCGGGATCGTCGAGCTTGACCAGATGGATTTCGACCTGCCCGTCCATGCACAGGGCGAACTCGTCGTGGGCGGCCGTGTACCAGGGCGACTCGCCCTCGGCCCGGACGACCTCCAGGGCGTATTCGAGATTCTTGCCGACCGCCACCCGCTCATAGGGCTGGCTGCGGCTGGCCACGTCGAAAACGTTGGAGAAGACGTAGTTCTTCGGGTCGTCGTTGATGGGATCGACGCCGCCCGGCGTGAAGTCGTTCAGACTCCCATAGACCGTCGTGTAATCAGACATGTGCGTTTTCTCGTCCCTAGGTTGTTCGCATTGCGAACTTTTGTTCTGATTACGAACACTATGGCAGTCGCACGTTTTGGTGTCAAATCCGGCCAAGCGCTCGATTCGAAGCTGTTTCCCGCTCGTTTCGCGCCCCTTCGGGCGCACCGGAAAATGCCCGACACTTGTAGGTCAACCTTATCATCGGGCCGGCCTCGACGCCAGCGAAGCCGGTCCCCCGCTACAGGGACCGCCGCACCGCCGCCGTTCCCTCGACCATCGCCTTGAGCTTGGCGAACGCGAGATCGCGCGAGAGATATTTCATGCCGCAGTCGGGCGCGACGATCAGCCGTTCGGCGGGCACGTGCTTCAGCGCCGCCCGGACACGGGCCTCGACCAGCTCGGGCGTTTCGGGCTGGCCGGATCCCATCGAGATGACGCCGACCATGATCTGCTTCGACGGCAGCGCCGCGGCGATCGACAGGTCGAGCTCAGGCTCGGCCGCCTCGATCGAGATCTGCGTGGCGCGGGTTGCGTCGAGTTCGGGCAGGAAGGAATAACCGCTCGGCTTGTCCTTCACCATCTGGGCATATCCGAAGCACAGGTGGATGGCCGTCGTGCCGGTGATGCCCTCGAGCGCCCGGTTGATGACTTTGACGGCATAGTCCTTGGCCTGGTCGTAGCGCGACTGTGCCCAGGGCTCGTCGAGCTGGACGATGTCGACGCCGGCCTCGAACAGCTCGGCGAGCTCCTCGTTGACGGCGGCGGCATAGTCCATCGCCATCTCTTCGTCGGTGGCGTAGTGCTCGTTGAGCGACTGCATCGCCATCGTGAAGGGACCGGGGATGGTGATCTTCACCGCCCGGTCGGTCGCCGCGCGCAGAAAGGCGGCGTCGCGGACCAGCACCGGCTTGGTCCGCCTGATCGGGCCGACGACGCGCGGCACCAGGGTGGTCCGCCCGGTCCGGCCCATCACCTCGCCCGGATTGTCCCCGTCGACCCCGTCGAGCTCGGTCGCGAAGCAGTTGGAATAGCTCTCGCGCCGCTCCTCGCCGTCGGTGACGATGTCGAGGCCCGCCCGCTCCATGTCGCGGATGGCGAGCAGGGTGGCGTCGTCCTGGGCCTCCTCCAGATAAGGTGACTCGACCCGCCAGAGATCCTGCATCCGGATCCGCGGCACCAGCCCGGCCCTGAGCCGGCTGCGGTCGATCAGCCACTCGGGCTGGGGATAGCTGCCGACAACCGTCGTCGGCAAAATGTTAAGGTCCATGTCTTCCTCCCGAGTGTCCATGTTGTCGCCCGCCGTCCGGGACGTGCGCAGCGGTCAGGCGGTCGCGCCGCCGTCGATCGGTATCACCGTCCCCGTTATGAAGCTCGACGCGGGCGATGCCAACAGCAGGGCGAGCCCCTTGATCTCGTCGACCTCGGCCAGCCGGCCCAGCGGCACGATTTCCGCGAACTGCTTGACCACCTCCGGATCGTTGAGCCGGCCGTTGCCGATGTTGGTGCGGAACGGACCCGGCGCGATCGAGTTGACCATGACATTGTAGGCCGCAAGCTCCTGCGAGGCCTGGCGAACGAGATTGTTCACCGCCGCCTTGGTCGCGGCGTAAGCGTAGCCGACCATGTGCTCGGAGCCGACGCCGGCGATCGACGAGGTGATGACGATGCGCCCGCTCTTCTGCCTCTTCATGTGGGCGGCCGCCGCGCGGATCGTCTCGAAGATGCTGGTCAGGTTGATGTGGACGACCCGGTTCCAGTCGTCGAGCGACACGGCGTTCATCTGGCCCTTCTCGGTGCCGTAGCCCGGCCCCGCCGAGATGCCGGCGTTGGCGAAAGCCACGTCGAGCCGGCCGTGACGCGCAGCGGTGTCGTCGATGGCGGCGGTCAACGCGGGCAGGTCGGCGACGTCGACCACCGCTTCCTCCACCGCCAGGCCGCGCTCGCGCAAGGACGCCGCCGCCTTCGCCAGTCCGTCGGCGTCGACGTCGGTCATCATGACCGTGGCGCCGTTGTCGGCCATGACCTCCGCCATGCCGAAGCCGAGGCCACTGGCGGCGCCGGTGACGAACACGACATGGCCGCGCACGTCGAACAGTTTGTCGATCTTCATTCTTCCTCCCAATCGGCGCCGTTTGCCGGCGTCAGTCGTTTGTCGCGGCCGCCACGTCGGGACCGACCCGGGCCGCCCACTCATAGCCCTCGCGGATACGATCGTGGCGCGCGTCGAGCCACGCCCGGGTGTCCGGGTGCGGCAGGATGTAGAAGGCCCGGTCGCGGATGGCGCGGAGCACCCACTGGCCGACGGTGTCCGGCGCCATGCCGGCCTTCAGCAGGCCGCGCAGCGTGTCGCTGCCGCGGCCCTGATCGGTGGTGCCGCCGAACCGGTCCGGCCGTTCACGTTCGGGCTTGTAGATCTGGGTGTCGACCGCCGCCGGGCACAGGACCGAGACCCCGATGCCATGAACGGCGACATCCTGTTCGAGGGCTTCGGACAGGCCGACAACCGCATATTTGGCCGTAACATAGGCCCCCCGGTGGAAGCCCGGCCGAACCTGCAGGCCGCCGATCGAGGCCGTATTGACGATGTGGCCGCCCTCGCCGTGCTCGCGGATCAGCGGCACGAAGGCCTTGAGCCCGTTGATGACGCCGGACAGGTTCACGCCCAGCACCCAATCCCAGTCACGGTCGGGGATCTCGTCGACGGGCACGCCCTCGTAGCCGACGCCGGCATTGTTGCAGAGGATATGCAGGGTGCCGAGGCGCGCACGAACCGTCTCCGCAGCGCGATAGACCGCGTCCCGGTCGGAAACGTCCAGCGCCAGCGCGGAGGCCTCATGCCCCGCGTCGGCAAGCTCGGCGGCGGCGCGCTCGGCGCCTGCGGCATCGAAATCGGCGAGGACGACCCGCGCCCCGGCGCCG
>CAMYMQ010000185.1 GCA_947259335.1 uncultured Alphaproteobacteria bacterium
CCGCCTTGCCGCCGCCGGCGAGCGCCGCGGCGACCTGGAGGAGGAGGGTGGACTTGCCGATCCCGGGATCGCCGCCGACCAGGGTCGCCGAGCCGTGGACCAGGCCGCCGCCGGTGACCCGGTCGAACTCGCCGATCCCGGAGACCAGCCGCTCCTCGCGCTCGGGCGCGCCCGACAATTCGACGAAGTCGATCCGGCGGCCGCCCTTGGCGACCTTGTGCGGGGAGGCGTCGCCCTCGGGCTCCTCGACCACCGTGTTCCAGCCGCCGCAGCCGTCGCACTTGCCGGTCCAGCGGCCGTGGACAGTGCCGCAACTCTGGCAGACGAAGCGGGATTTCGGCTTGGCCATTCTAGGCCCGCACCACCATCTCGATCGGCCCCTCGGCGCGGCCGTTGATGAACTGGTCGACATGGTCGTTGCCGGAGCTGTCGATCCGGTCGACCGGCCCGTCCCAGATGATCTTGCCCTGGTAGAGCATCGCGACCCGGTCGGCGATCTTGCGGGCGCTGGCCATGTCATGGGTGATCGACAGCGCCGTCGCGCCGAGGTCGCGCACGCATTTGACGATCAGGTCGTCGATCACGTCGCCCATGATCGGGTCGAGGCCGGTGGTCGGTTCGTCGAAGAAGATGATCTCGGGGTTGGTGGCGATGGCGCGGGCGAGGCCGACCCGCTTCTTCATGCCGCCCGACAGTTCGGCCGGCCACATGGCGCCCACTTCGGCGCCGAGGCCAACCTTGGCGAGATTTTCGATGGCCAGGTCCCGGGCGTTCTTGCGGGCGACGCCTTGGCCCTCGATCAGGCCGAAGGCGACATTTTCCCAGACCTTGAGCGAGTCGAACAGGGCCGCGCTCTGGAACAGCATGCCGATCTTGGCGTTGACCGCCTCGCGCGCGCGGCCCGACAGCTTGGTCACGTCGACCCCGTCGATCTCGATCGAGCCGGCGTCGGGGGCGAGCAGGCCCAGGATGCATTTCAGCGCCACCGATTTGCCGGAGCCCGAGCCGCCGATGATGACGACCGACTCGGCGCGGCCGACGTCGAGGTCGACGCCGTCGAGGACGACCTTGTCGCCGAAGGCCTTGCGCAGCCCGCGCAGCCGGATCTTGGGGGTCGCGCTCACGTGCCGAAGAATAGGGTTGTGACGATGTAATTGGATGCCAGGATCAGGATCGAGGCGGACACGACGGCGTTGGTCGTCGCCGCGCCGACGCCCTGGGCGCCGCCGCGCGAATGGAAGCCGTGATAGCAGCCCATCAGGGCGACGATGAAGCCGAACACGGCTGCCTTGACCAGGCCGGAGACGACGTCGATCGGCTCCAGATACTCCCAGGTCAGCTTGAGATAGTTGGCCGGATTGAATTCCAGCGAATAGACGCTGACGATGTAGCCGCCGAACACCCCGATGATGTCGGCGATCAGCACCAGCAGCGGCAGCATGGTCACCCCGGCGATCAGCCGCGGCGCGATCAGGTATTTGAACGGGTTGGTCGACAGCGTCGACAAGGCGTCGATCTGCTCAGTCACCCGCATGGTGCCGATCTCCGCCGCGATGGCGGCGCCGATGCGCCCGGCGACCATCAGCCCGGCCAGCACCGGCCCCAGCTCGCGGGTCACCGACAGCACGACCACGGTGGCGATGGCCGATTCGGCATTGAAGCGGGCGAAGCCGGTGTAGGACTGCAGCGCCAGCACCATGCCCGTGAAGATCGCGGTCAGCCCCACCACGGGCAGCGAGAAATAGCCGATCTCGATCATCTGCCGGCCGATCAGGCGCGGATACCAGGGCGGTCGCACGCAGTGGCTGACCGCCCGGACGGCGAACAGGGTCAGCCGCCCGGTGGCGGCCAGAAAGCTGAGGAAGACCCGGCCGATCGGCGCGAGGACGGGCATGTCCGGGTCAGCCCACGTCGCCGAGATAGCGGCGGTGATAGCGCCGCCCGAGCGCCGTCAGGATCTCGTAGCCGATGGTCCCGGCGTCCTCGGCCAGCGCGTCGACGCCGTGGCTGCCGTCGAGCAGGGTCGCAAGACCGCCCGGCCGGCACGCGTCGGCCGGCAGGCCGGTGATGTCCACCGTGATGAGATCCATGGAAACGCGTCCCACGACGGGGGCCGGTCTGCCGCCGATGACGACATGGCCCCGATTGCTCAAGGAGCGCAGGTAGCCGTCCGCGTAACCCGCGGCCAGCGTGGCCAGCCGGGTGGGCGGGCCGATCGCGCGGGTGGCACCGTATCCAACGGTCCCGGGGGTGTCAATTTCGCGGACCTGGAGGATTCTGGCGGCCAGCGTCACCACCGATTCCATGGGATTGGGGCGTCCGGGCGTGGGGTTCCCGCCGTACAGCGCGACCCCCGGGCGGGCCACGTCGCCGTGGTAACCGGCATCGAGAAACAGGCCCGGCGAATTGGCGAGGCTGGTCCGCCGATGGGGAAGGGCCTTGCACACCGCGTCGAACCGGTTCCGCTGCCCGGCGTTGAGTGCGTGATCCGGCTCGTCGGCGCAGGCCAGGTGGCTCATCACGATCGGGTCGGCGAAGGCGTCCAGCGGCGTCGGGTCGGCGATCAGGGCCTCGGTGTCGCGGGCGTCGAGGCCGAGCCGCGCCATGCCGGTGTCGACCTGGACGGCGGCCGGC
>CAMYMQ010000186.1 GCA_947259335.1 uncultured Alphaproteobacteria bacterium
CCGGTGCCCCGGCCGCGCGCATCGGCGACCGCGAGGTCGACCACGCGACGCCGCAGAAGCTGCAGGAAATGGTGCGCGACGGGCAGACCGACGTGGTCGTGCCCGAGCATGTCGAGCTCGAAGCCTATCTCGCCGAGGGCGGCTACGAGACGCTGCGAAAGGTGCGCAGCGGCGAGATCGGCCTCGAAGAGATGCTTGAGAAGATGCAGGGCGCGGGGCTGCGCGGCCTCGGCGGCGCAGGCTTCCCGACCGGCAGGAAGTGGGGTTTCGTGCGCTCCTATCCCGGACCGCGCCTGATGTCGGTCAATGGCGACGAGGGCGAGCCCGGCACGTTCAAGGACCGCATCTATCTCGAAAGGGATCCGCACCGGACGTTCGAGGGCGCGCTGATTGCCGCGCACGCGGTCGAGGCCGAACGCATCTACTACTACATGCGCGACGAATATCCGGCGGTGCTGGTCATCCTGCGCAAGGAAATCGCGGCGCTCGAGGCGGCCGGCATCGTCGCGCCCGGCTTCATCGAGCTCAGGCGCGGTGCCGGCGCCTATATTTGCGGCGAAGAGAGCGCAATGATCGAGAGCATCGAGGGAAAGCGCGGGCTGCCGCGCAACCGTCCGCCCTATGTCGCCGAAGTCGGCCTGTTCGGCCGCCCTACCCTCAATCACAATGTCGAGACGCTGTGGTGGATCCGCGACATCATCGAGCAGGGACCGCAATGGTTCGCCGACCGCGGCAAGCCCGGCCATCCGGGCGTCCGCTCATGGTCTGTCTCGGGCCGCGTGAAAAACCCGGGCGTCAAGCTGGCGCCGGCCGGCGTCACCGTACGCGAACTGATCGACGATTATTGCGGCGGCATGGCGGACGGTCACGAGTTCAAGGCCTATTTGCCGGGCGGCGCCTCGGGCGGTATCCTGCCTGCCTCGACGGGCGACGTGCCGCTGGATTTCGGCGGCGAGTTGGCCAAGCTCGGTGCTTTCGTCGGCTCGCATGCGATTGTGGTGTTTTCCCAGGAGGACAGCATCAAGGACGTGACCGTGAACCTGCTGAAATTCTTCCGGCACGAAAGCTGCGGCCAGTGCACGCCCTGCCGCGAAGGCACGCACAAGATGGTCACGCTGCTAAACGACAAAGACCGGCTGGACGAGACCGGGCTGCGCGACCTGGAAATGGTGATGCGCGATTCCTCGATCTGCGGGCTCGGCCAGGCCGCGCCGAACCCCGTCAATCATCTGCTGACACATTTTAGGGAAGACCTTTGAAATGACCGGCAAAATCGAATTCACGCTCGACGGAAAACCGGTCTCTGCCGAGCCCGGCGATACGATCTGGGAAGTCTCCAAGCGCGAGGGGACCAAGATCCCGCATCTCTGCCATGTCGACCTGCCCGGCTACCGGGCCGACGGCAATTGCCGCGCCTGCATGGTGGATATCGAGGGCGAGCGCGTGCTGTCGGCCTCCTGCATCCGCAAGCCGGCTGCGGGCATGGTGGTCAAGACCGACACGGAGCGCGCCGAGAAATCGCGCCAGATGGTATTCGAGCTGCTGGCCAGCAACATGCGGCCGCCCGAGGCCGGGCCCGACAACCAGTCTCCGTTCTGGGACTGGGCCGGCTCGATGGGTATTTCCAGCGACAGCCGTTTCGGCTCGAAATTCGCCGGCGAGGACGCGCACGCCGAGTTCGACATCACCAATCCGGCCATCGCCGTCAACCTCGACGCCTGCATCGCCTGTGGCGCCTGCGTGCGCGCCTGCCGCGAAGTGCAGGTCAATGACGTGATCGGCATGGCCGAGCGCGGCAGCCACGTGGTGCCCGTCTTCGACATGCACGACCCGATGGGCCTGTCGACCTGCGTCACCTGCGGCGAGTGCGTGCAGGCCTGCCCGACCGGCGCGCTGTTCGAGAAGTCGCTGATGGACAAGGCCGGCAAGACCCGCGTCGTCCAGGAATTCGACAAGGTCGTCGATACGCTCTGCCCGTTCTGCGGCGTCGGCTGCCAGACGAGCGTCGCGGTCAAGGACAACAGGATCGTCCAGGTCGACGGTCGCGACGGCTATGCCAACGAGAACCGGCTTTGCGTCAAGGGCCGCTTCGGCTTCGACTACGCCATGTCGCCGGACCGCCTTACCAGGCCGCTGATCCGCCGCGACGATGCGCCCAAGGCCGGCGACATCGACATGCGCGGCGTCGACCCGCTGACCGTGTTCCGCGAAGCCACCTGGGAAGAGGCGATGGAGCGCGCGGCCGGCGGCCTGAAGCGCATCCATGCCGAGCATGGCGGTCAGGCGCTCGCCGGCTTCGGCTCGGCCAAGGGCTCGAACGAGGAGGCCTATCTTTTCCAGAAATTCGTCCGCCAGGGTTTTGGCACCAACAATGTCGACCATTGCACCCGGCTCTGCCACGCCTCGTCGGTCGCGGCCCTGATGGAAGGCGTCGGCTCGGGCGCGGTCTCGGCACCCTTCACCGATGCGATGAAGGCAGAGTGCATCATCGTCATCGGCGCACGCCCGACGACCAACCACCCGGTCGCCGCGACCTATTTCAAGCAGGCCGCAAAGCGCGGCGCCAAACTCATCATCATGGACCCGCGCGGCCAGGACATGATGCGCCACGCGACGCATTCGCTGCGCTTCAAGGCCGGCAGCGACGTCGCCATGCTGAATGCGCTCATCCACGTCATCATCGAGGAAAACCTCTATGACGAGCAGTACATCCAGGCCAACGTCTCGGGCTTCGAGGCGCTGAAGGACAAGGTCAAGGACTTTTCGCCCGAGGCCATGGCCGAAGTATGCGGCGTCGAGGCATCGGTGCTGCGCGATGTCGCGCGCACCTATGCTCGCTCCGAGCGCTCGATCATCTTCTGGGGCATGGGCATTTCCCAGCACACGCACGGTACCGACAATGCGCGCTGCCTGATCGCGCTGGCGCTGATCACCGGCCATGTCGGCCGGCCCGGCACCGGCCTGCACCCGCTACGCGGACAGAACAACGTCCAGGGCGCCTCGGACGCCGGGCTGATCCCGATGTACTTCCCCGACTACAAGTCGGTCGAGAATGTCGACATCCGCGGTCAGTACGAGAATTTCTGGGGCCAGACGCTCGATCCCAAGCGCGGACTGACCGTGGTCGAGATCATCGACGCCATTCATGACGGCGAGATCAAGGGCATGTACATCATGGGCGAAAACCCGGCGATGTCGGACCCCGACCAGAGCCATGCCCGCGCGGCACTCGCCATGCTCGATCATCTCGTCGTGCAGGACATCTTCCTGACCGAGACCGCCTGGCACGCCGATGTCGTGCTGCCGGCCTCCGCACATGCCGAAAAGCGCGGCACCTTCACCAACACCAACCGTCAGGTGCAGATGGGCCGTCCCGCGCTCGATATGCCCGGCGAAGCACGGCAGGACTGGGAGCTCATCGTCGAGCTCGCGCGCCGCGTCGGCCTCGACTGGAACTATGGCGACGTCTCGGATGTCTATACCGAGATGACGCAGGTCATGCCGTCGCTGAAGAACATCCCCTGGGAGCGCGTCGACCGCGAGGATTCGGTCATCTATCCGGCGAGCTCGCTCGACCAGCCGGGCAGCGAGATCATCTTCTCGTCCGGTTTCCCGACCGCCGACGGCCGCGGCCGCATCGTGCCGGCCGACCTCGTGCCGCCGAGCGAAGTGCCGGACGCGGAGTTCCCGCTGGTGCTGACCACCGGGCGCCTGCTCGAGCATTGGCATACCGGCGCGATGACGCGCCGGGCCGGCGTGCTCGACGCCATCGAGCCGAGGGGCATCGCCACGATGAACCCGCGCGAAATCGCCAGGCACGGCTTCCGGCAGGGCGACATGATCTCCGTCGAGACACGCCGCGGTACGGTCGAGGCCATCCTGCGCGCCGACCGCGAGGTCGCCGACGGCATGGTTTTCATGCCGTTCTGCTTCGTGGAAAGCCCGGCCAACCGGCTGACCAACCCGATGCTCGACCCCTACGGCAAGATCCCGGAGTTCAAGTATTGCGCTGCCCGCGTCAGCGCGCTTGCCGAGACGGTGACAGAAGCGGCCGAATAGGCTGATCCCGACGACGGATGCCCATCCCGGCAAGGCCGGGATGGCGATTTCCGGCTATTCGAAGACGATCGCCGGCGAATTGTCGGTCTGGCGCTCCGCCTCGACCCGCTCCCAGGCCTGACGCGCAATCTCGCGGTAGACCCTGGCGTGCGGACTGTCGGGCGCGGACACCACCACCGGCGTTCCGCCGTCCGAGGTCTCGCGGATCGCCATGTCGAGCGGCACCTCGCCGAGGAACGGCACGCCGATGCGTTCAGCCTCCTTGCGCGCCCCGCCATGGCCGAAAATGTCGTGCCGGCCGCCGCAGTCCGGGCAGATGAAATAGCTCATGTTCTCGACGATTCCGAGGATCGGCACGTCGACCTTGCGGAACATGCTCAGCCCCTTGCGCGCGTCGATCAGCGCCAGGTCCTGCGGCGTCGAGACGATGACGGCGCCGGCCAGCGGCACGTTCTGCGCCATGGTCAGCTGCGCATCGCCGGTACCAGGCGGCATGTCGACGACGAGCACGTCGAGTTCGCCCCATTCCACCTCGCGCAGCATCTGGGTCAGCGCCGAAATGACCATCGGCCCGCGCCAGATCATCGGCGTCTCCTCGTCGACGAGAAAGCCCATCGACATGACCTTGAGCCCATAGCCTTCCATCGGCTTTAGGATGCGCCCCGAGACGTTCTGCGGACGGCCGGAGATGCGCAGCAGGCGCGGCATGGACGGCCCGTAGATGTAGGCGTCCAGAATGCCGACCTTCAGCCCGTTTGCCTGGAAGCCGAGCGCCAGATTGGTGGCCGTCGTCGACTTGCCGACGCCGCCCTTGCCCGAAGCGACGGCGATGATCGCGCCGATGCCCGGCACGCCGGCCTTCTGCGCCGGGGCGTTCGAGTGGGCGGCAGCGGCGCGCGCCTGCATCGGCGGCGGCAC
>CAMYMQ010000187.1 GCA_947259335.1 uncultured Alphaproteobacteria bacterium
CACCCGAAGGGGCGGGCTGGCGCCGCGTCGTCGCCTCCCCGGCGCCGCGCAGGATCGTCGAAGAAGCCACGATCGCACGGCTCGTCGACGCGGGCGTGGTGCCGATCTGCGCTGGCGGCGGCGGCATTCCGGTCGCGATGGAAGCGGGTCGGCTCCGCGGCGTGGAGGCTGTGATCGACAAGGACCTGACCTCGGCGCGGCTCGCCGCGGCGCTGGCGGTCGATCTTCTGCTGTTGCTGACCGACGTCGACGGGGTCTATCGCGGTTGGGGCACGGCTGACGCCGACAGGATCGCCACCCTGGCCAGCGCCGACGCGCCGCCGCTCGACCTGCCCGATGGATCGATGGGCCCGAAGGTCGCGGCCGCACTCGACTTTGCCCGGGCAACCGGCCGCGAGGCGATGATCGGGCGGCTTGCGGACGTCGAGGCCCTGGTACGCGGCGAAGGCGGGACGCGCGTTACCGGCGCCTGATCCCGAAGCCCTTGTCTGCGGGGAGCCGGATTCAGCCCGCGCCCTTCCGGATCGAGATCATTTTCAGCTGAATCAGCATCTTGCCGCGGAGCGGCTGGACCACGGCGTGGCGCGCTGGCCGGTCCTCCGGATCGGGGAAATGCTCGAGCCACTGCGGGTTGTCGTGCTCGGGAACCGCTTCGTCCTTCATCAGAACGCGGACGTGGCCGATGTCGGCCATCGTGCCGCCGCATTCTCGGCCAGGGGCGACATGTTGGCGAAGGCGAGCCGGGCTTGGTTGGCGGCGACTTCCGAAACCTCGCCGGCCTTGGGGTCCTTTCCCATGATCCCGGCCCGGTCGTCCGCGCAAGGATTGAGTCGGGGCCGCCGGTCCGCCAACCCGATTCATCGGCGTGTCGGCGGTCCGGCAAACCCAACGCTGCGGTCAGTCAGCGCACGCGCTGTGCCTAGAACTTGTCCTTGTAGTCTCGATAGGATTGCGTCCGCGCCTTGGAGTGGACCGGCCCGCGGTCGCGGCGATTCCGGTTACCGCGGTTCCGCTGATTGGTGCCGCGGTTCGACCGGTTGTTCCGCTGCTGGTTGGAGCGATTTCGCTGGTTGGTTCGGTTCCGCTGGTTCGACCGGTTGCGCTGGCTCCAGTTCCGCTGGTTCCAGTTCCTCCGATACCGGTCCCGCTGATACCGGCTGGAATTGTAACGATGGCTCCGGTAGCGGTTGTTCCGGCAGGCCCGCGGGTGACGGTGCCAGCCCCAGCGCGAGTTGTAGCGGGTGCTGCAGTGCCAGCCATGGACGAGCGTCAGTCCGCTGTCGGGGGTATGGGCTTTCTGGGCGTCGAGTGGCGTGCGGGGCAGGGCGGGGGCGGCGTTGGCCGGACCGAACGACAACAGGCCCAAGGCGATCACGCCGACGACCAGCCAGGCTACCCTCTGGATTCTCTGCATGTGGTAATTGCCTCCATTGGCCCGGCTTTCGCCCGGGCATCGCGTAACTCCCTTAATGGTTACGATAGAGGAGGCCGGCGCGTGGTCAATTAACCTGGATCAAGATTTCGGGAGATCGCCCGCCCCGATGGGTATGACCTCGGCGCCAGCGCGCCGGGTAGGCGGGGAGGCTGTCAGGCCGACGCCGCCCGGGCGGTATCGGAGCCGGTCTTCGGCGACGCCAGCACGGAGCTGATGCTGCGGCCCAGGGTTTCCCGGCTGAACGGTTTGCGCAGGACCGGCACATCCGGCATGCGTTCCGCCGCGGCCTGCTCGCCGGAGCCGATGTGTCCGGTGGCCATGATGGCCCGTATTCCGGGCTGCAAGCGGAAGGCCCGGTCGACCAGGTCGATCCCGCTGACCCCGCCGGGCATGACGATGTCGGTCAGCAGCAGGTCGAACGGTGCTTCGCTGCGCAGGACATCGAGAGCCTCGACCCCGTTCGCCGCCTCGGTGACCGAGTAGCCGAGCGCCTTGAGGGTCAACGAGGCGACCTCGCGCACCAGGGGCTCGTCCTCGACCAGCAGGATGCGGCTATCGTCATTGTTCGCCCGCGGGACCGTCACGGCGCGCTTTGCATCGATCTCGTCGGCTTTCTCGCCGGGCTCGGCGGCGGGCAGGTACAAATGGATCGCCGTGCCCCTGTCGGGTTTGCTGTCGATCTCGATAAAGCCGCCCGATTGCTGGACAAAGCCATGGACCATGCTCAGTCCGAGGCCGGTCCCCGCGCCGATTTCCTTGGTCGTGAAGAAGGGTTCGAGCGCGCGGCGGCAGGTCTCGGCCGTCATGCCGCGCCCCGTATCCGCCACCGAGAGGCGAATGAAGCGGCCGGGGAGGGCGCTGTCATGTCCGGCGACGGCGTCGGCGTCGAGCTGGACGACGTCGGCCCGGACCGTGAGCGTGCCGCCGTCGGGCATCGCATCGCGCGCGTTGATGGCGAGGTTGAGCACGGCATTCTCCAGCTGGGCGCGGTCGGTGCGGGCCGTCAGCTCCAGATCTCCGAACGCCACCTCGATGGCGATATTCTCCTCTAGGAGCCGCGACAGCATCTCCTTCATGTCGCGGACCATGCGATCGATCTGCACACTTTCCTGCGTGAATGGCTGGCGCCGGGAAAAGGCCAGCAGCCGGCGGGTCAACTCGGCGGCGCGTTCGACCCCGCGCAGCGAATTCGTGACCAGCCGGACGCCGTCGTCGCCCTCGGCCATGTCTTCCCGGAGCAGTTCGAGATTGCCCTGGATGGCCAGCAGGAGATTGTTGAAATCGTGGGCGACGCCGCCGGTGAGCTGGCCGAGCGCCTCCATCTTCTGGCTCTGCCGCAAGGTCTCCTGGAGGGAGTGCTGGTCGGAAACGTCCACCACCAGCGCGACGAAGCCGTCATATTCGCCGTCGCGCATCCGGGGAACCCACCGGATCGCAACGTGCCGGGTCACGCCGTCGGGATAGGCGATCTCCAATTCCTTGGACACTTCACGGCCTTCCGCGACCTCGCGGTAGAAGGGTCGGAAGATGTCGATCTCGTGCGGACCGAAGATATCTTCGATCTTGCGGCCGACGATCTGATCGCGGGGGCGGGCATACCAGGCTTCCGCCTGCCGATTGACAAGTTGAAAGCGGCCCTCGCGGTCGATCGACGTGATCAGCGCCGGAACCGTATTCGCCAGGAATTCGAGCTGCTCGAGGGCGGCCGCCGCGTTGTGCTCCGCCTGGCGCTGTTCGGTCACGTCGGTCGCTCCGCCGCGATAGCCCCGGAACGTCCCGGTTTCGTCGAACATGGGGACGCCGCTGGACGAGATCAGCCGGTGTTCGCCGCTCTCGGTCTCTATTTCGAATTCGAACGACCGGAACGGCTCCCGCCGCTCCAGGATCTCCTTGTGATCCTGCCAGCGCTCCGGATTCCGGGCCAGTTCGGCGGCGCTCGCGACCTCGAAGCGTGACTTGCCGATCGCCTGCCGACCAGTCTCCTCCCCATTCTTTTCGAAGCGGCCGGATATGTGGGTGAGCTTCAGATCGGCGTCGGTCTCCCAGAACCAGTCGGACGCCGAACTGGCGAAATCTCGCAGCCGCGCCTCGCTGTCGCGCACCTCCCGCTCCTGCTCCTTGCGTTCGGAGATATCCATCATGATCGCGCCAAGGCCGACAGCAGTGTCGTCGCGGTCGACCACGGGAAACTTCACCGACAGGAACTCCCGGGTACCGTTGGGCGTCTCCAATCGAAATTCGTGCCTGTGCGGTTCCCGGCTCTGCATCACCTGGCGGTCGTTCGCCTGGAAAGTCTTGGCGAGGGTGGCCGGAAAGATTTCCGATGACGTCTTGCCGAGGATGTCGGCTTCTTCCGCGCCGAACGCCTCGCAGGCCATTTTGTTGACCCGGATGTACCGGCCTTCGTTGTCCTTGATCAGCACGATGAGAGGCGCGTTATTGAGGACCGACCAGAGCAGCGCCTCGTTGGTGCGCGAGCCCTCGGTGGCGCGGCGGAGCGCTGTCACGTCGGTGCCGGTGCCGCGATAGCCCCTGAAAGCGCAGTTGTCGTCGAAGATCGGAACGCCGCTCACGCTCACCGTCAGCAGCTTCCCGTCGACGCTCATCATCTTGTATTCGAAGTTGCGGAAGGGTTCGTGGCGTTCGATGACCGCCTGATGAGCCTGCCATTGCTCGGCGATGCCGGCGACCTGGTCCGCGCCGGCCAGTTCCTGACGCGTCTTTCCGACATAGCTCGACGGATCGATTTTCTTCTTGGCGACGGCGCCGCCGAAGACGAGCTTGATCCTGTGGTGTTCGTCGGTCTCCCAGAACCAGTCCAGCGCCGCCTCCGAATAGGCGGTCAACTGGTCCTCGCGCTCCTTGAGCGTCCGGCGGGCCACGTTGAACTGCCGGCTGCGACGGGCGAACAGCAGAACGGGGATGCAGAAGGCCGCGGCCATCAGCAGGAAGTCGCGGCCCGACAGCACATACCATCGGTATTCCGAAGCCGCTGAAAGCGCGCCGCGAAGCGGGGCCGGCAAAAGCGTGGCAAGCGGCGACGCGATCGTCAGGATGGCCAGCAGCAGTCCGGCAATCAGGCATAGACCCGGCCAGTGGATCCGCCTGTTGCCGGTCGGTTCCCCCGGCCCTGTCATGGTCACATCCCGCAACATCGCCATACTGTCGGCGAGCGACGTCCCCGACCGGTCCGTCCGCGGACCGGCGCTGAAGCCAGGGCTAACATGCGGCCTGGCGATCGACATCCGCGCTCAGCAGAGAGTCGATACACTCGAGCAGTTCGCTGTTCCGGAAGGGTTTCGACAGAACCGCGTGCGCCCCAAGATTGCTGGCGTATTTGAGATAGGTCGAACTGCCGCTGGGCGCGCCGCCGGATATGGCGATGATCTTGACGTTCGGGTCGCTCTTGCGCAGCGCCCGGATCGTCTCGATGCCCTCCATGACCGGCATGACCACATCGAGAACGATGACGTCGGCCGGCGTTGCCTCGTGATTGCGCAGCGCGACCGCGCCATTCTCGGCCTCGGTCACATCGTGGCCGGCGCGGATCGTCATCGCGACGATCGCCTCCCGGACAAGCGGATCGTCGTCTACGACAAGGACGCGCGTCATGAGTATCGACCCGTTTCTATGGGGCGTGAGATCGGTCGCCGGGGCGGCCGGTGCCGACCTGCGACTTGGAGGATGGTTGCCGGGTCCGACATCGGTTAGCCGGCCAGCCGCGTCGGTGCCTGCACCGCTTCCGCATGGCGCGGCGTCAATTCCGCGATCGCCTGGAGAAGGGTGCCGTGGGCGAAGGGCTTTTCGAGAACGCGGTGCGCGCCGGCGAGCTTGGCGCGCTCGACCATGCGGTCGCCGCCGGCGGTGATCGCGATAACCTTGGTGGTGGGCCGCCGCCGCCGGAATTCGGCGATCAGCTCGAGGCCGCCGCAGCCGGAAAAGCTTTCGCCCAGCCGGGGCTTGAAGGACCCCCATTGGGGCATCATCAAGTCGGTGATCACAAGATCGACCGGGTGGCTCTTGATCAGTTCCATGGCCTCGCGAACGCCGCGGGCAACGGCCGGCTTCAGGCCCTTGCGTTCCAGGATGGCGTGAAGCGCGTCGGCGACAAGGTCATTGTCCTCGACGACAAGGACCGCGTGCCGTTGACGCTCTTCGATGTGGGTAGTCATTTCGAAATACCGTTGCTGGAGGGAGGGCGTTCGTGAGATCGAACCCAAATCCTCGCAGGGTCTTGCTTTCGAAATGGTTAACGGGGCGGGCGCCGCCCTATTTGACCTCGTAGACCTCCAGTTCGACCGCGGCCGGGTGCCGGCGGCCCGAAGCCACGAAGATCGTGCGGTTCAGCCAGTCGTATTGCGGCGCGGCGGTCTCGAAGGCCGGTGTGGTCCGGAAATAATATTTCTTGGGATCGACCGTCTCGCCCCGCACGAGGCGCGCGATCACGGCGGGATCGCCATGCCGGAAGCCGTGGTTGCGGACGTAGATCAGCGCCCCGTCGTCGGTCTCGATGGTGTAGCGGGCCTCGACAAAGGTCACGGACTCGCTCAACGCCACCTGCCAGTCGGCTCCGCCCGCGAGGATCCGTCCCCGCATCCGGGGACCGTCGAACGTGCCGCCGACGATGTCGATGATGCGGCGCCGGCCCGCCGGGGTCTGGCCCAGGTCCCGGGGTTCCGCAACGTCGATCTTCGCAGTGAACAGGTGCTCGGTCTCGATCATGATTTCCTTGTGCGTGGGGTTGCCTGTCTCGAACCCTGGTGACATGCGGCACGGCCGCGGCAGGGGCGCCGTTAACGGCGGACAGCGACACCCATCATACGGTGCGGATGCTCGTCTGTATCAACGGCGGTCCGGTCCCCGGTTGCCCTGACGTCGATAGGGAGTGCTCGGCGAGGACCCTGACCCCATCTGTTATACGGAATATAGCCTTTATGTATAGTTACCTTTGTTCTTGGTTAATTTCATCAAATCTGGTTAACCATAAATATTAACTACAAAAATTAGTTGAGGTTGTTTCCAATTACTTTACCATGCTGTCGAGGGAGTGCAAAAAGCCGTTCCGCGTCCGGCCGGCTACAGGCAAGGGAGGGATCAGGACCATGGCGACGATTCGCGCCGAAGCCAATGATGTCACGCGCGGGGACGCAGCACCGACCCGGGCACGATCCATGCCCTTTCGACAGGCGACGGTCGACGTCGTGCTGCCGCCGTCGCGGACCCAGCAGTATTTCTCCAGCAATCCGAACTGGCACCTCTACGCAAAGCTGGTCCAGGCCGTGCGCAAGCTCCGCGACCGGGGCCAGGGTTTCTACGAGGACCGGCCGATCTTCTTCAGGGACGACCATGTCGTGGTCAAGATCGGAACCGGCTCCCTGGTGGTGAAGGGCGCCAAGCCCGGCGGATACCACGGCGCCTATCTCGATCACTGCTACAGCATCGAGCAACAGATCCTGACCGAGCGGGTCGTGTTCGAGAAGTTCCTGGGCAAGACGGTCGACGAAGCGGTCCCGAATATTCTCGTTCATCTCGTCAACGGCACGCTCAGCGTCGGGTCGCCCGCCCAGACGGGTGGCGGCCGCAGCGCGCGGTCCCTCAAGAAACTCTAGCCGGCCAACACGTTCTCGCCGGCCCCCGGCGCGGTTTCCGCGAGGTAGCCGACCGCGGCGGCGAGGCCGCTGTCATGCGCGACGCCGATCGTCCTCAGCGCCGCCTCGATTCCACCCAGCGCGCCCAGGATCATCGGTTCGTTCAGATCGCCCATGTGGCCGATGCGGAAGACCCGGCCCTTGAGGTCCGACAGCCCGCCGCCGATCGACACGCCGAACCGCTCGCGCGCGATCGTGCGCACCGTCTCGCCGTCGATGCCTTCCGGGGTGCGGACGACGGTCAGCGATTGGGCCCTCTCCCCGGGCCGGACGACGTTGAAGTCGAGCGAGCCGGTTTCGCTCCAGACCGTGACGGCGCGCCGCACGGCCTCGGCCAGACGGGCGTGGCGGGCGAAGGTGTTGTCGAGCCCCTCCTCGTGCAGCATGTCGATCGCGGCGCGCAGCGCGAACATCATGTGCTCGGGCGCGGTCCCGCAGAAGCGCCGGTAGTATTCCGGTCCGCCGCGCGCCTGCCACGACCAGTAGTCGCGGGGCGTGCCGCACCTGGCGGAGGCCTCCAGCGCCTTCTGACCCACGGCGGTAAAGCCCAGGCCGGGGGGCATCATCAGCCCCTTCTGCGACGCGCAGATCGCGACGTCGACGCCCCACGCGTCCATCGGCAGGGGGACGGTGCCCAGCGAGGCGATGGCGTCGACGAGCAGCAGCGCGGGATGCCCGGCCGCGTCGATGGCGGCGCGGATCGCGGGGATGTCCGAGACGACGCCCGTAGCGGTCTCGACATGGACGGCGAGCACCGCCTTGATCCTGCCTGCCGTGTCGGCCCGCAACGCGTCGGTGACGGCGTCCGGGTCGATCGCGCGGCGCCAGTCGCTGGGGATCGTCTCGATGGCGATGCCGTGGGCCGCCGCCATGGCCGCCCAGGCCTTGGAAAAGCGGCCCGTCTCCGGCGCCAGGACGGTATCCCCGGCCTCGAGCAGGTTGACGATCGAGGCTTCCCAGCCGCCATGGCCCGACGACGTGAGGATGAAGACCTCGCCCGCGGTGCCGAAGAGGCCCTTGAGGTCATCGAAACAGCTTGTCGACAGGGCGATGAAGTCCGGCCCGCTGAAATCGACCGCCGCGCGGTGCATGGCGTTCAGGATTCGGTCCGGGATATTGGTCGGCCCGGGCGTGTGCAGGAATTCCCGGCCCCGTCGGGGCGGCGCCGGCGTGATCGGCGCCTTCCCGCCCGCCGGAAGGCCGGCCGGGGAGGACACCGGGTCCTCAGTGCCGCGCGGCATCTCGGACCTCGACGACCAGGGCGATGCCGGTGTCGCCGGCTGCGCAGCCGGCATAGAGGCCATAGCCGCCGCCCTTCTCGGCGAGTTCCTCGATCAGCTCGACGGTCGCCCGCATCGCCGTCGCCGCATTGGCGTGGCCCCAGATCAGCGAGCACCCGTAGTTGTTCATCGTCGTGATGTCGGCCCCGGTCTCGCGGGCGAAGACCACGTCGTTCACCGCGAAGGGGTTGTGGGTCTTGATGGCGGCGATGTCGGAGATCGACAGGCCAGCGTCGTCGAGCGCCCGCTTGGCCGCCGGCACCGGCGCGGCCGGCATGTGCGCGTGATCGGCTCGGGCCAGGCCATAGGAGCGGACCAGAACCTCGATCGAGGAATTTCGCGACAGCTCGGCGGCCCGCTCGCGGCTGGTCAGGATCACGCCGGCGTTGCCGTCGGCCGGGTGGGTCTGGCCGCCGCGGGTCACGGTGCCCTCGGGGCGCACCGGCTTCATGCCTTCCAGCGACTCTGCCGGGCGCGGCCACAGGCCCTCGTCGCCGGCAAGGGTGCCTTTCTCCTTGCGGAAGCGCTGGTCCGGGACCGGGCAGGGCAGGGTCATGTAGCGCTTCTGGAAGGCCTGGTCGTCGGCCAGGGCGGCCTGGTACTGCTCCCATCGGCGCGCGACCACGTCATGCTGCTCGCCGGTGGTGATCTGCCACCGCTGGGCGCAGTTTTCGGCGGTATCGATCATCTGGATGTCCGGCGTGATCGGATCGTTGACCACGTCCAGGAACCAGTGCTCGGTGATCGGCGATCCGGCCATGCCGTCGGGGTTCGGATAGATGGCGACCGGCGTGTTCGACATGCGGTCGCAGGTCACCGCCAGCGAGGTCGCCGCGCCGCCGATCTCGATCTCCGAGGCGGAGGTTGCGATGGCGCGCGCGCCCGTGGCGCAGGCCTGGGAGACAGTGGTGCCGCTGACCGTGTCGTTGCCTATCATGGTCATCATCCAGGGCGCGCCGTAGAAGGCCTTTTCCTGGGGGATGGTGATGCCGAGGACGGCATGCTCGAAAATCCTGGGGTCGATCATGCGCGCGGCGAGTTCGCGCTTGGCGGTGTCGGCCGCGTAGCGGATCGAGTTCAGGTGCGCGAGGCTCCCCTGCCACTTCACGAAGGGGGTGCTCCAATAGGCGCCGTAAGGGATCGCCACATTCTCGAAGCGGGCCATGCCGCGTCTCCTGTCGGTTCGATGTCTCGTCGTGGTTTTCTAGCGGGTATCGCCCGGCGGCAAAAGGCCGCCGCTGCGCCCGACAGCGCGCCTAGACGTCCGCCGCCCGCAATTGCGCGGCGCGCAGCTTGCGCGCGGCGAAGTCGG
>CAMYMQ010000188.1 GCA_947259335.1 uncultured Alphaproteobacteria bacterium
CGGCGCCGGCCTCGCCGCCGCCGCCCTGGCCCTCGCCCCTGCGGCGCATGCGCAGGACGCCGCGGCCTTCTACAAGGGCAAGACGGTCAAGATCCTTGTCGGGTCGCCCCCGGGCGGCGGCTATGACGCCTATGCGCGCATCATCGCCCCGCATCTGGCCAAGAAGCTCGACGCGGAAGTCATCGTCGAGAACCGGCCCGGCGGCGGCGGTCTGCTGGCGCTCAACATGCTCGTCACCGGCAAGGCCGACGGCCTTACGCTGATGCATGTCAGCGGCGAAGGCGCGATCATGAGCCAGCTCACCAACCGCGCCGGTGCCCGCTGGGACGTGCGCAAGCTGGTCTGGCTCGGCCGTACCGCCCAGGAACGCAAGATCTGGTTCTTCAGCACGAAGTCGAAACTCAAGAGCCTCGACGACGCGCTCAAGGCCAAGGAGATCAAGTGGTCGGCCACCGGCCCCGCCGACAACATCAGCGACGTGGCGGCGGTCGTCTCCTACGTGCTCGGCCTCAACTCCAAGATCGTCACCGGCTACAAGGGTGCCCGGGGCATGGCGCTCGCGGTCATCAAGGGCGAGACCGATTCGGGCATCCTGTCGTCCAGCTCCGCGGCCCGCCTGATCAAGTCCGGCCGGCTGAAGGGCATCGCGGTGGTCAGCCGCACGCGGACGCCGCACCTGCCTGATCTGCCGACCATCTTCGAGGCGACCAAGGTGCCCGCCGACAAGGCTTGGTGGATCGACTTCCGCGAGAAGATCGGCGAGGCCCAGCGGGCCATGGTGACGACGCCGGGCGTTCCGGCCGACCGGGTGGCCTTCCTGCGCAAGGCCATCGGTGAGGTGCTGACGGATCCCGCCGTGGTCGCCGAAGCGAAGAAGCGCCGCCGGATCATCACCTACCTGCCGGGAGCCGAGCTGGCAAAGGTCGTCGAAGACGCCCTGAACCACGTCAAGGGTGAGCGGCTCGAACTCGTCAAACAGGTGATGCTCAAGAAGTACTTCTGATCACCGACCGGTCCGGGACCCGCCCCGTCGTTCCGACGGGCGGGTCTCCCCGCTCCCGCACTCTCTGAGACCCCACGGATGCTCGACTCCGTTCTCGATGGCCTGGTCCGCGTCGGCGACCCGACCGCCTTGCTCTACCTCGTCATTGCGACGCTGATCGGGGTGGTGTTCGGCGTCCTGCCCGGCCTGAGCGGGCTGACCGCGCTGGCACTTCTGTTGCCGCTGATCTATGGCATGGAGCCGGGCGCCGGCCTCGCCTTCCTGCTCGCCGCCCATGCGGTGGTCAACACGGGCGGGTCGGTCACCGCCATTCTTCTCGGCATTCCGGGCGCGCCCGCCAACACAGCGACTCTTGTCGACGGCTTCCCGATGGCTAAGCAGGGCCGCGGTGGCGAAGCGCTTGGCGCCGCCCTGGCCGCCTCCGGCATCGGCGGCGTCATCGGCGTCGTCTTCCTGATCATCCTGTTGCCCGTCCTGCAGCCGATCGTCCTCTTGTTCGGCTCTCCGGAGACCTTCTGCCTGGTGATCATGGGCATCGCGTTCATCGCCGGGCTCGGGCACCAGAACCTGACCATCGGGCTCATCTCCGCCGGCTTCGGCATGTATCTGGGCTTCTTCGGCTACCAACAGGTGTCGGGCGTACCGCGCTACTGGCTCGACTACGACTATTTGCTCAACGGTTTTCGGCTGATCCCGCTGGCGCTCGGCCTGTTTGCAATCCCCGAGCTGGTCTCGCTGGCCGCGAGCGGCGGCACGATCGCGCGCGACGGCGCGCGCACGGGCGTGCTCCGTGCCGATGTGTACAAAGGCTTCCGCGCGGCGGTGTCGCGCAAGTGGCTGGTCTTGAGATCGTCGATGATCGGCGTGGTTATCGGCATCATTCCCGGCATCGGCGGCGAGACCTCGCCCTGGGTGGCCTATGCATCGGCACGGCAGACCTCGCCGGAAGGAGACCAGTTCGGCAAGGGCGCCATCGACGGTGTCATTGCGCCCGAGAGCGCCAACAACTCGAAGGAAGGGGGCGCGCTGGTGCCGACCCTGGCCTTCGGCATCCCGGGAAGTTCGGCCATGGCCCTGCTGCTCGGCGGCTTCTTCCTGGTCGGGCTCGAACCCGGTCCGGAATTTCTCAAGAAGCACATGGATATCGCGGTCAGCCTAGCGCTGACCGTGGCGCTGGCGAATATCCTGGCCGTCGTGGTGCTGCTGGCGGTTGCGCGGCACCTCGCTGCGATCACCAAGGTCCGCGGCCACCTCCTGGCGCCATCGTTGTTGGTCCTGCTCATTCTGGGCACCTATTCGGTCGCCAACAGCACGACCGACGTGATGTTCATGTTCGGCTTCGGGGTCCTCGGCGTGCTGCTGCGCGAGGCCGGATTCAACCGGCCGGCCCTGCTGCTCGGCTTCGTCCTGGCTCCGCTGGCCGAGACCTATCTTCACATCTCGCTCAACGTGCAGGGATGGTCGTTCCTGCTGCGTCCGATTTCGCTCGGGATCCTGGGATTGACCCTCCTCGCGCTGCTCTGGCCGATGATCCGGCGATCGCTTCGGAAGATCAGGACATGAGGGGCCTGACCGTCGGACTGCTCGCCTTCATCGCCGCTTTCATCGGGGTGTTCCTGGCGGCTGGCGAGTTCGTCTACGACTACAACATCTCGGTTCATCGCTTCCCGATCATCATCGGGCTCGCGACCATCGCCCTGGCGGCCTTCGCCGTCGTCCGGACCCTCGCCCGCCCCGCACCAAAAGACGACGGTGGTGAGAACGCCCCGGCATGGCCGCGCGGCACGACGGGCGCACTGCTGTGGCTCGCGTCAGCGCTGCCGATGGTGATCTTTCTCGGCTACCTCGTCGGCCCCGCGCTGTATCTGCTGATCTATCTGCGGCTGCACGGCGAAAAGTGGCTGACGGCGATCCTCTTCGCCGCTGGATGCGCCGCCTTCATCTATTTGGGCTTTCACGAACTGCTCGCGGTCCGTGTTCCCCTCTACCCGTTCTGGTGGCCGGAATGACCACCGGCCACCTGGCCTGACCTGGAAGAAAAGAGAACCATGAACGTCATCACCCGCAACGTCGGCCAACCCCTGCTGCGCCGGGAAGATGCGCGCCTCGTCTCCGGCCGCGGCCGCTATGTCGACGACCAGTCCATGCCCGGCATGGTCTGGTGTGCTTTCGTCCGCAGCCCGCACGCTCACGCCGAAATCCGGTCGATCGATACGGACACGGCCAAGGCGATGCCGGGAGTCCTCCGGGTTCTGACGGCCGAGGATTGGGAGGCAGCGGGCTTTGGCGAGCTGACCGTGGTCCATCCCATGCCGTTCGACGACGGCCGCCCGATGAACGAAGCGCCGCGTCCGGCCTTCGCCCGCGACCGCGTGCGCCATGTCGGCGATGTCATTGCCGCAGTCATCGCCGAGAACCGCAATGCTGCGACGGATGCCGCCGAGGCCGTCGAGGTCGACTACGAGATGCTGCCCGCCGTTACCGAAACGGCGCGCGCGCTGGACGACGATGCGCCGATCATCCATCCCGAGTTCGGCACGAACCTGGTTTTCGAGATCGAGCGGGGCGACCGCGCGGCCACCACGGCGGCGCTCGAACGCGCCGCCAAAGTGGTTGAGCTTGAGTTGCCGAGCAACCGGCTCGCGGCCTCCCCTCTCGAACCGCGCTCCTATCTCTGCGGCTACGACGAGCGGACCGACGAATACACCCTGTGGGCAACGGCGCAGATGCCGCACTACCTGCGCCGCTGGCTTTCGGTCTACACGCTCGGGATCCCCGAACACCGCATGCGGGTGATCGCGCCGGACGTGGGCGGCGGTTTCGGCGCCAAGGGCATCTTCACCGTCGAGGTCTCGACCGTCGTCTGGGCCTCGAAGCTGGTCGGACGACCGGTCAAATGGACGGCGACCCGGTCGGAATTGCTGCTGTCCGACGCCCAGGCCCGCGACCATCACACCGTTGCCCGCATGGGCTTCGACCCGAAAGGCAACATCCTGGCGCTCGAAGTCGACACCGTCGCCGCGCTGGGCGGCTATCTCAGCAATTTCGCCCCGTCGATCCCCGGCAACTCCTATCCGCAGACGCTGACCGGCCTGTACCGCACGCCGCATCTCTCGCTGCGGGTACGCGGGGTCTACACCAACACCCTGCCGGTCGACGCCTATCGCGGGTCGGGCCGGCCGGAGGCGACCTGGGTCAACGAACGGCTGCTGGAGAACGGCGCACGGGAACTCGGCCTCGACGTCGTCGATATCCGGCGCCGCAACCTGCTGGCGAAGGACGACTTCCCCTATCCGGCCCCCGGCGGCCGCATATACGATTCGGGCGACCCGCCGCTGTTGCTCCAGAAGCTGCTCGAGATCGCCGATTACGACGCGCTGCGCGCCGAGCAGAAGACGCTGCGCGAGCAGGGCATCCTGATGGGCATCGGCCTCGCCGCCTTTCTCGACAAGTCGGGCACCGGGCCGAGCGGCAACCTCGCCAAGCGCGGCGGCCTTCACGGCGGTTGGGAAAGCGCCATCGCGCGGGTCCACTCCGACGGCAAGGTGACGTTGCTGGTCGGCACCCATTCCCACGGCCAGGGCCACGACATCACCTACGCCCAGATCGCGGCCGACAGGCTGAAGCTGCCGGTCGAGGATATCGCGGTGATCGAGGGGGACACCGACAAGATTCCCTTTGGCAACGGCACCTGGGGCTCGCGCTCGGTCTCGGTCGGCGGCACCGCCGTCTACAAGGCGTGCGATCTCGTCATCGAAAAGGCCAAGCGGTTCGCCGCCTATGTCCTCGAATGCGACGAGGCTGACCTCGATCACGATCACGGCGAGTTCCTGGTGCGCGGAACCGACAAGCGGATCACCTTCGCAGCCGTCGCCGACGTCGCCAACCACGGCGCCGCCCTGCCCGAGGACCGGTCGATGGAGCCAGGACTGGAGGCCTCGGTCTTCTATGACCCGACCGACACCAATGACCCGCAGGCCATGCACCTGGTCGTGGTCCTGGTCGACCCCGACACCGGCGTGATCACGGTGCGCGACTACTACACCTCCGACGATTGCGGCGTGGTGATCAATCCGATGATCGTCGAGGGCCAGGTCCACGGCGGCCTCGCGCAAGGCATCGGCCAGGCGATGCTCGAGCATGTCGTCTACGACACCGACGGCCAGCTCATCTCGGGCAGCTTCATGGACTACGCCATGCCGCGCGCCGACGATCTGCCCAGCTACCGGCTCACCTTCATCGAGACCCCGGCGCCAAGCAATCCGCTGGGGGCGAAAGGCGGCAGCGAGTCGGGCAGCATCGGGGCGCCGGCCGCGATCGGCAACGCGGTGGTCGACGCCCTGTGGCATTTGGGAATCCGCCACATCCAATTGCCCCTGACGCCGCTGCGCGTGTGGCAGGCGATCCGGCAGGCGGGCTGACGGGACCGAGCGGGAGGAAGAACCATGGCGGCTGGAGCCACTGAAGCGGTCGCCAAGATCGATCGCGATGCGCTGATCGAGTTGACGCTCGACATCTGCAACATCGACAGCCAGGGACCGACCGAGGCGCCGGTGGCCGACCACGTCGCCGACTGGCTGGAAGCCGAAGCGTTCAAGGTCCGCAAGATCGGCCTCCTCGCCGATCGCTACAATGTCCTGGGCAAGCTGGCCGGCAGCGGCGGCGGCCGCAGCCTGATCTTCAACAGCCACATGGATACCGCCGTCCGCGAGAGCGACGTCTGGACCCACCGCGATCCCTCCAACGACGAGTATCACAAGGCCTGGATCGACGGCGACGAATTGATCGGCGAAGGCGTGGTCAACGACAAGGGACCGATGGCCGCCTTCCTGATCGCCGCCAAGGCGGTCAAGGACGCGGGCGTGCCGCTCAAGGGCGATCTGCTGGTCTCCGCCGTCGTCGGCGAGACCAGCCACGAGCCCAGCGACGGCCCGCCGGGCGAACTTCCCGAAACCCAGGATCTGGGGGCGCGCTTTCTCGTCACCCATGGCGGGGTTGCCGACTACGCCCTGATCGCCGAGGGGACGGGCTTCAGCATCGTCACCGTCGAGGCCGGCATGGCCTGGTACAAGATCACCTGGCTTTCCGATGGGCCCGCCTTCTACACGCCCTACCTGCCCGACCGGACGACCCTGGCGGACAGTCCGAACATGATCGTCCGGGTGGCCGCGGCGATCGAGGTTCTGGAACGCTGGGCCACCGACTACCAGGCTAAATACACATACCAATCGGGCTGTGGTCCCTTCATCCCCAAGGCGCAGATCGGCGCGATCCGCAGCGGCCATTCGACCAGCCTGAACCTCACGCCCCAGGTCTGCAGCCTCTATCTCGGCGCCTTCACGCCGCCCGGCCATGATCCGCTCGCGCTCAGGGACGACATCGCCCAGGCACTCGCCGGCGCCGGCCTGCCGGCGAGCGACATCGATCTTTACCTGTTCCGGCGCGGCTACGAAGCCCGGGGCGCGGAACCGCTGATCGATGCGGTGACCGACGCCCACCGCGATCAGTTCGGGTCCGCGCCGCCGCCGCCCAACCCGGCGACGTGCAGCATGTGGCGTGACATCAACATCTTCAACGAGGTCGGGATTCCGGCGATCACCTATGGGCCCCGCTCAGAACGCCATTCCTTCCGCCGGTCGCTGAAAGTCGACTCGCTCTATCAGGCCGCTTGCGTCTATGCCCGGGTGATCTGCGACATCTGCATGCGGGAGAAATGATGACCGGCGACTACTGTGGTGCCGGGAGTTGAGCCGCCGCCCATCGCGCGTGGCCGACCAATAGCCCGCGAACCGTCGAATACGGGGTAGCCATGCCGGACGTCGCCAAGCAGTTGAAACCAAGCATCCGCGACCTTGTCTCGCCCCGGGAATGGCAAGCCCGCCTGGATCTGGCGATGGCTCACAGGTTGCTCCACGCGTCCGGTGTCGACGACCTGACCTACAATCACCTGTCGGCCCGCGTGCCGGGCGAGCGCGACACCCTGCTGATCAAGCCCGCCGATTTCACCTTCGACGAAGTCACCGCCTCAGGCCTGCTGAAGTTCGGCACCGACGGATCGCGCCGCCTCACCGAGGGCCCTCCGCTACAAGGTGGCGCGCTGATCATCCACGCGGGGATCCTGCGGGCGCGGCCGGACATCGACGTAGTGTTTCATACCCACACGCCCGCGACCATCGCGGTCTCCAACCAGGCGCATGGGCTCCTGCCGATCAGTCAACACGCGCTCCTTTTCCAGAACCGGCTCGCCTACCACGACTTCAACGGACTCGAATTCAACGCCGGCATGGACGAGGCGCTGCTTCGCGATCTAGGCGACAAGCGGATCGCGTTGCTGAGAAACCATGGCGCTCTGATAACGGCTGATTCCGTCGCGGAAGCCGTCGTCCTTCATCACTTCTTGGAGTTCGCCTGCCAGGCCCAGGTCGCCAGCCTCGCCGGCGGGCACGACCTTGTCGTTCCGCAGGCCGGCGTCGTCGCCGACGCGGCCCGGCAGTATGCCGAGGTCGAGGCGACAAGGGACGGCGGAAAGAATTGGGATGCCCTCAAACGCCGGGCCGAACGCCTGTTCCCGGACTACAAATCCTAGGCGTCGCCGTTGCTCTCGACGCCGGGGTCCCGACGGAAGATGGCGAACAGAGACCTGTCCGCATAGTATCCGCGCGCGCACAGCGCAGTTGCATTGCTCAACACACACGATTCAGGCGCCATGGTCTCAGGAAGCCCGGTACTCGATACGAAGATTCACCCGACGGTGGTCCACATGCTGGCGGCCGCGGCCGAGCAGTCTCCCGATGCACCGGCACTGAAGTGCGAAGATCGGACCCTCACTTACCGCGAATTCCTGCGCTGCGTCGCAGGCTTTGCCGCCGAGCTCGAGGCCCTGGGAGCGCGCGGCGGCCGGGTGGCGCTGATCTGCGCCAACTCGCTCGAAATCGCGATCGCGATGTTCGCGATCCATGCCGCCGGCGCGCAGGCGGTGCCGATCAATCCTCTCTACACCGCGCGCGAGCTCGGCCACATCCTGAGCGATGCCGACCCGGTCGTAGTGCTGCACGACACCTCCGTCCGTGAAACTGTCGAAGCGCTCGCCGGCAATATCGGCATCGCGCACAGGATCGCGCTCGGGCCCGACGGCCGGCTGCTGGACGGCTGGAAGGACGACGCGGCCGCAGCCTTGCCGCCCCTGCCCTCCCCCGACGACCTCGCCACCCTGCAATATACCGGCGGCACGACCGGGTTGCCGAAGGGCGTCGACATCACCCACCGTCAGATGTCGGTGAACATCAGCCAGCGCGAGGCCGCCCTCCCGACCCGGCCGGACAGCGAGCGCATCCTGTGCATGATGCCGCTGTTCCATGTCTTCGCGGTCGCCGCCTGCTTTCACTTGTCGGTCTACTGCCGGGGACTGCTCGTGATCATTCCCGCCTACCGGCCGGACGTCGTGCTCGACGCGATCGAGCAGGAGAGAATCACGATCCTGCCCGCCGGCCCGACCGTCTTCATCGGCCTGATGGGATACGAGGGCTTCGCCGACCGGGACTTCTCCAGCCTGCGCGTGGCCTATTCCGGCTCGGCGCCGCTTCCGGTCGAGACCTTGCGCCAGTGGCAGGCGATCACGGGCTGCCCGATCCTCGAAGGCTTCGGCCAGAGCGAGGCCGGTCCGGTTCTCACCTACGTCACAGAAGACGGCCGCCAGGTTCCCGGCTCGGTCGGCCCGCCCCTGCCCCTAACCGATATCGAGATCGTCGACGTCGACACCGGCACCAAGGTGCTCGATACCGGCGAGTTGGGAGAAATCCGCGTCCGCGGCCCGCAGATCATGTCCGGCTACCGCAACCGGCCGAAGGAGACCGCGGAAGCGCTGCGCGACGGCTGGCTCTACACCGGCGACATCGGCGAGATCGACGCGGACGGCTTTCTGTATATCCGCGACCGCAAGAAGGACATGGTGATCACCGGGGGCTACAACGTCTATCCGCGGGAGATCGACGAAGTGCTCTACGCGCATCCTGCCGTCTCCGAGGCCGCCGCCTTCGGCGTGGCGGATTCTTATCGGGGCGAGGTTCTCCACGCCCGGGTCGTGGCCAAGCCGGGCGCCGGCGTCACACCCGACGACCTGATGGCCCACTGCCGCAAGAACCTGGCGAGATACAAACTTCCGGCGGTTATCGAGGTCGTCGAGGCCCTGCCCAAGACGACCGTCGGCAAGATCGACCGCAAGGCCATGCGCGCAAACCCCGGAAGCTGACCTCCGCTTCGCGATCCGGCGCTTCGGCGCCAATCCGCGGCAGCGCGTTTGGGGCCGTCGTCCGGCCGAAGCTGGCTCCTCGCGCCGAGCCCCAACCAACTAAGGCAGAGCGCGGCCGATTTCAGCTTCCAGCCACCGGGCAACGGCCAGCAGACCGCCATCCCCGCCATGGGCACCGACCAGTTGGACGCCGACCGGCAGGCCCGTCGTATCGGTGAATCCAGGAAGCGTGACCGCGGGGAGGTGCAGGATCGTCCACAGCCGCTGAAACAGCATATCGCTGCGGCCCGTCAGTCCTTCGGGCGCGGGCCCGCCGGCGGCCGGGGTCAGGATCGCGTCGAAACCCTCGATCAGTGCGGCGATCTCCTGCCGGCAGCCGCGCACCAGCTCCAGCGCGGCCCGGTAGTCGGCGACCGACGTCGCCATGCCCCGGTCCAGCAAATCCTGGAGCCTGTCGCTCAGAAGATCCCGCTTCATGGTTCGCTCATAGCTGAGCACGCGGGCGAATTCGAAACACAGGATCGTCCATTGGGCGTCCAGCGCGGCATCGAAGCTTGACGGGAGATCGAGCTCCCCGACCGTCCCGCCAGCCGCTTCGATGATGGAGATGGCTTCTGCCATGACCTCGACGGTGCGCGGGTGGGCGTCCGGCCAGTGCGGCGAGCGGCAAAAGGCGAGCCGGGGCGTTTTGGTGGATTGAGGCACGTCGAACGCCGGTCGCGCGCCCATCACAGCATCGCTCAGCAGCAGGATGTCGTCGACCGACCGGGCCATCAGGCCGAGCGTGTCCATCGCTTCGGCCTGGGCCTTCACTCCCGCCAAGCTGAACGCGTGATAGGTCGGCTTGAACCCGACGGCGCCGCAATAGGCTGCAGGCCGGATGGTCGAGCCCACCGTCTGGGTTCCCAGGGCGAGCGGCACCTGGAAATCGGCGACGGCCGCAGCGGAACCCGATGACGAGCCGCCTGGCGTGTGAGCGGGGTTGCGAGGATTGGCGGTCTTGCCGGGCGTGACCGCCGCGAACTCGGTCGTCACCGTCTTTCCCAGGATGACGGCGCCGGCCTCCCGCAAGAGAGCGACGCAGGCCGCGTCAGCGCCGGGCCGATGTCCCTCGTAGATCGGAGAGCCGTAGCCGGTCGGCATGTCGACCGTATCGATATAGTCCTTGATGGCCACGGGAATCCCGTGAAGCGGGCCCCGCCGCGCTTCCGCGTCGCGCGCCCTGGCCTGCCGTATTGCCGCGTCGGGATCGATATACTCCCAGGCGCCGACCACCGGGTCGCGCTCCTTTATGCGGTGAAGACAGGCCGCCACCAGCGCTTCCGACGTCAGCGCGCCGGCGCCGATCTGCTGTGAGGCTTCGGACGCGGTCATGCGCTCGGGCGATTTTTCGCTCATGGTTCTCCCGGGTTCATATCATTGTGGTGGCAGGGGCCTTGCTCGTGGCAGAAGCGCGGGAAAGTGTCCAGCGCTGCCGCTTTCGTATCAATGCCATGGGACCGGTAAACGGGGCCAGAGAACAGGAATTGCTCCTGGCGGTCGACAGGGTTCGGCCCCCAGGGGACAGAAAAATTGACCGGTCCACACCGCTGAGATGATCGAGCAACGCTTGCGTGGCGGCCTCGACCGAGCCAAAGCGGCTTAGGATCACCCTGGGGTGCTCATAGACGGCGGCACTCGACCCGCACTCCAGGCGGCCGCCTCAGGCAGCGCTGTCGGCCTTGGCGAAGTCAAACGCGATGGACTGCCCTTGCCCGTGGTGGAGCGCCTTCATCCGTGCGTCGGGAACGGGCGATCCGAACTGCGCATTTCTCATGTCGAGGCGGGCATGCATCTGTTCGAGACCCAATTCGGTGAGCAGTTCCCACGCGCCGGAAGGAAGGCCTTCATTGTCGAGGCCGAGGATTCCCTTGAGCATGTGCCCGAATTCATCCTCATAGACGAGCGAACAGGCGCGGGCGATCGCCGCGTCGGCATCGGAACCGCCGGACAGCTTCATCCCTTCGGAAAACAGCCCGCAATAGCCCCCTTCGGTGAGATGGCCGGCGCGCAGGCCCAGCGTTCCATGATCCTGTCGGTGACGTCGCCGAACTTCGGCAAGATGATCGTTCTCCGGCCAGCTCTTCACGTCGCGCAGCATCACCGGGCTGATCGCCGGGTCTGCCTCCGTCCGGATCGCGTCATAGGCGTCAGCGAAGGCGCAATAGTGGGAAAACTCCTCGTACAGCCCTTCCGCCATATCGAGGACTTCGTGGCGATCGACGTCGATATCGATTTTGTCGGCAAGGCCGAGCATCTTCTTCAGCGGGCCGACGAACAGTCCTGGATGGTCGTCATCGAAGCCGTCATAGAATTCCTTCCAGCATTGCCTGGAGATCCAGAGCAGATCCGATTTACGGTCGCGGGTCTCGGACCGGAAGTAGGTGCCGATGATCTCCGCTTCCCCGCCCCAATAGGGCGCCAAGGCGGCGATTAGACCCTGTAAATTCTTGCTCGACGTCATCGATCCTCCCGGTTTCCGATCCGGCCATTCCGGCACTGCCTTCGCGGCGAAGGCGACGCGGGCCGGGAGCGGCGATTGCTTGAACAGATTGGCCGGTGATCGGCGGTTGCGTCAATGCGTTGTCATCCGCTCGATTGAATACCCTCGCCCGGGCGACCCTGTTTC
This sequence comes from uncultured Alphaproteobacteria bacterium, assembly GCA_947259335.1. Taxonomy (GTDB): domain Bacteria; phylum Pseudomonadota; class Alphaproteobacteria; order Bin65; family Bin65; genus CAMYMQ01. The sequence goes on from CAMYMQ010000188.1 coordinate 11,920, forward strand.
GGAGACCCGACGCGGGTTCACCCCATGATCGCATAGCACCGGCGGCATCGCCGCATCACCGCCGGCATCCGGTTCAGCCCTTGGCGGGGCTGAACCGGTCCGCGTAGATATCCCTCGGTTCGATGCCGAGGTCTTCCAGAAGAGGGATGACCGCGTCGATCATCGGCGGAGGACCGCACAGATAGGCTTCCGCACCGAAGCCGTCATAGAGCGTGTCGGTGACGAGATCGGAGACCAGGCCGCGCGCCCCGTTCCAACCGCTCTTCTCCGGTTCGTCCGACAGCGCGAGGTGGTAGGTGAAGCCGGGCAGTTCGGCGGCCCAACGGTCGAGCCTGTCAACGTCATACAGATCGTCTTGCGTGCGGGCGCCATAGAACAGGCTGATCGTCCGCTCCGATTTGGCGGCGGCGGCATCCTCGACCATTGCCTTGATCGGTGCCAGCCCGGTTCCGCCGGCGACACAAATCGCCGGCCGATGCTCGTTGCCGGTAAAGCCAAAATGGCCATAGGGGCCGATCAGTTCGACTTTATCCCCCGCCCGAAGGGTCGCCCGGACATAGTCGCTCACCTTGCCGCCGGGATAGTGGCGAATATCGAATTCGATGCGGTCGCTTCCCGGGCGGTTGGCGGCGGAAAAAGAGCGGTTCGGCACGATGCCGGGCAGGCCCCATTCGAAATACTGCCCCGCGCGGAAGGACAGCGGGCGACCGGTGGCGAGCGTTACCTGGATCACGGATCCGGACACGGACTCGACTCGGTCGACGACCGCGTCGACCCGCTCGATCCGCGGCGCGGCCGTGCCGTCGCGCAGCAGGATATCGAGCTCAACGTCGGACGTGGGGCTGCACAGGCAGGTGAGGATGCGTCCCTGGTCGCGGTCGGCATCGGTGAACACCGCGGGATCCGCGCCTGGACTTTCTTCCACGGTGCCGCCGAGCAGGCGCGCCCGACACTCGGCGCACTCGCCAGACCGGCAGTTGTAGGGCATCGGCACACCCGCAGCGATGCAGGCATCCAGAATGCTGTCCCCGGCGCCCGCGAAAACGGGCTCCTCGCGTCCGGTCAGCTTGATCGCGAAGCGGTCCTTCACGACCGCCGACCCTGGCCCCGCCTTTTGGCGGCCGGCACGGCAATAGAGCCCGGCGACGCCGCGGGCGTCATCGCGTGCGGCATCCGCGCCTAGCCCGCCGCGACCGAAGCCTGCGCGTCGGAACCCGGGAGCAAGTCCATGAAGGGCTCGGGCTCGTCCGGCATGTCGATGCCCCAATCGCGTGTCACGAAGCCGCGCACCTGCCGGTAATACGCGTCGCGCATGTTCTCGTTGGTGTCGGACTTGATGCCCCAGTACCGATAGCGCGCGTTGGACCGCGACTTGTTCGCCCCGAAGGACGCCAGCCCGACCTTGAGCCATTTGGGGATCGCCGCCTCGACCTGGCGGCGGCCTTCCGCGGTCTCGAGCAATGCCTTCACCCCGTCCATGCCGAGGCCAACGTGGCCGTATTCCTCGTTCAGAGTATCCTGGCAGGCCTTGCGGAACGGCTCGTAGGGCGACTTGACGAAGTGGCGGAACTGGTGCGCCGCCGCCCGATCGACGAGCGCCAGGAACACGACCTGGTCGGTCCAGCTCTCGATCGGCACGTCGAACGTGGTCAGATGATCCTTGCCGCGGGTGAAATCGCGCCAGTCCAGCCCCAGCTCGTCGAGCAGCGCCCGGAAGCGCAGGTGATGGCCGTATTCTTCCATCACCGTCTTGGCCATGCGCATCTTCATCTCGGGGGTTGGCGCGCGGAGGATCGAGGCCTCGAAGCAATCCGCGCCATATTCCTCGCTGACCACGTGAATCTTGATCAGGTTGAGCACCAGTTCCCGGAACTCCTCGTCCTGATCCCAGAAGGTCTCCGGGGTCACGCTCGGGATCTTTGCTTCGCCATAGGTTTCGGTCATTGGGGTCTCCCTGCGCACGGGGCGCGGTCTAGTCGTAGAAGCTCCGCCGCGACGGCGCGTAGTCCATGATGACGTTCTTGACCTGGGTGAAATCGAGCATGCTCTCGAACGCGTCCTCGCGCCCGAAACCGCTCGCCTTCGTCCCGCCGAAGGCCGAGCCCGACGGGAACAGATTGTAGCAGTTGACCCAGACGCGCCCGGCCTCGATCGCCTGGGCCGTCCGGTGCGCCCGGCCGAGATCCTGCGACCAGATGCCCGCCGCCAGGCCGTAGTCGAGCGCGTTCGCCCGCCCGATCACCTCGTCCTCGTCGTCGAACAGATGGAACGTGGCGACCGGCCCGAATATCTCCTCGCGGGCGACGGTCATGTCGTCCTCCACCGCGCCGAACAAGGTGGGCTGGACGAACAGGCCCTTCGGGAAGGCGTCGAGATCGAGACGGCCGCCGCCGACGACCACCTGGCCGCCTTCGGCCCGGCCCTGGTCGATGTAGCGCAGCACGCTGTCCATATGCTCGCGATAGACCATCGAGCCCATGTTGGTCTCGGGGTCGAAGGGATCGCCGACCCGGAGCTTCGGGATCAAGCCGACGACCCTGTCCCGCAACTCGTCCGCGATGGACCGGTGCGCGAAGATCCGCGACCCGGACGTGCAGACCTGCCCCTGGTTCATGAAGGCGCCGAGCATGACGCCCTGGGCGGCGGCGGCGAGATCGGCATCGCCGTAGACGATCTGCGCGTTCTTGCCGCCCAGTTCCAGGGTCACGCGCTTGAGCGACTTGGCCGCGCTGGACATCACGATCCGACCGGTATCGGACGACCCCGTGAGCGAGATCTTGCGCACGTCAGGATGGGCGACCAGCGCGGCGCCCGCCGTCTCGCCGCGCCCGGTGACGACGTTGATGACACCGGGCGGCAAGAGCTCGCCCATCAGGCGCGCGAGTTCGAAGGTCGTGATCGGTGTCGGCTCCGGCGCCTTGTAGACGACCGCATTGCCGACCGCGAGCGCGGGCGCGATCTTGCCGGCGAACATGTTGAGCGGGAAATTCCAGGCTCCCATGATGCCGACCACGCCGAGCGGCTCCCGCAGGTCCATGCTCAGAATATTCCGGCCGACAGGCTGGGTCCGCCCGTCGAACCCGCGCACGACGCCGGCAAAGTAGCGGAGCCGGTCGGCGGCAGTATGGACATTGGCCTTGCTCTCGCGCCAGGGCTTGCCGGTATCGGTCGTCTCCAGCCAGGCAAAACGATCCGCGTCGGCCTCGAGCCGGTCGGCGACCTGCAGCAGCAAATTGGCCCGCTTGCGCGCGCCCAGGGCGAACCAGCCGCGCCAAGCCCCCTTGGCCGCGTGCACGGCGGCGGCGACATCGACTTCGTTCGCGTCCGGGACGGTGCACAACAGGTCGTCGGTCAGCGGCGAACGGTTTTCCAGGACGGCCGATGACGTCGGCGTCACCCATTCGTTGCCGATGAACAGGTCGTAGCTGGCGGGGATCTCGTAGGTGGCGTCGCGCGGCATGTCTTTCCTTCAGTTAATAAGCAGATGAACCGTGGCGACGGCGGAATCGTTGCCCAGAAGCCCGCCCGCCATCTGCGCGATCCCGACTTTGGCGCCCTCGACCTGGCGGGGACCCGCGCGGCCGGTCAGCTGCTCTGCGAGCTCAACGATCTGCGCGACGCCGGTGGCGCCCACGGGATGGCCGCGGCTGGTCAATCCGCCGGACGTGTTGACCGGAAGGCGGCCGCCGATCGACGTCGCGCCGGCTTCGACGAGCGCGATCGCGCCGCCGGGCGCTGCCAGCCCCAGTTCCTCGATATCGAACAATTCCTGCGGCGAGGTCGGGTCGTGAACCTCGGCGAGGGTAACGGCATCGGGACCGAGACCGGCCTGCTCGAAGGCGA
>CAMYMQ010000189.1 GCA_947259335.1 uncultured Alphaproteobacteria bacterium
CGGTCGCCCGCGAGGCGCAGCGCGCCCGCATCGCCGGCATCCTGGAGGAGGCGCTGACCTTCGCCCGCCGGCGCGAGAACCCGGGCGCGATGGCCCGGATCGCCGCCCTGCTGATGCGCCTGGAGGGGTTGGACGCCTACGACCCCGCCGACGACCGGATGCTGTCCGACGCCACCGAGGACCAGCTCCAGTCGCTGCTCGCCTGTTACGAGATCGCCGGGGGCTGCGCCGACGCCGAGGTGCCCAATCCCAATGACGCCGACATCGAGGAACTGGCGACGCGCGCGTCCGAGCTGATGCAGGCCGCCCGCGACAAGGCCCGTGGCCTGGCCGGCGTGCGCGCCGCCGACTGCTATTTGAAGGGGCTGCTGAACCACCTCGACGAGGGTGTACGGGGCGCCGTCGACGCCTGCTCCTTCGCGCAGATGCTCGACGAGGCGATGGAAGCGTCGCCGGATCCCTGGGCCCGGCCCGCGGCCGGCACACCGGGCGGCCGGGGAGCCGGCACACGGGGTGTCTGACCGGGAGACTGTCCGCTCCGCCGGAGACGCGGCATCGACGCCCTGCCGCCCGCCAGAAGATAACCAAGGATAACCGATGATAACCTTTTCACGATTTCAGCCCCCGTCCCGGCCGCCACCCCGGCCGCGCGAGCCCCGCCCGACCTCCACAACCATTGGAAATCCGGCGTTTGCGCGGTCCCGTTAACGCGATCTAAACCCTATCCGGCCGAGAGTGCCGGCGCGCGACGGAGCGCCCTGCGACGCCGAAGGGCTTCGCCCGGCGTGGCGCGTGCTTTATAAAACCCTCCTTCAGCGGGAGAGAAGGACCATGACCCGCAAGCTGTTCGGGACAGACGGAATTCGCGGGACGGCCAACGCCGAACCGATGACGGCCACGACCGCTTTGTCGCTGGCGATGGCGACGGGCGCCTATTTCCGGCGCGGCGACCACAAGCACCGGGTCGTCGTCGGCAAGGACACGCGGCTGTCCGGCTACATGATCGAGCCGGCCCTGACGGCGGGCTTCGTGGCGATGGGCATGGACGTGATCCTGGTCGGGCCGATGCCGACCCCGGCGATCGCCATGCTGACCCCGTCGCTGCGCGCCGACCTGGGCGTAATGATCTCGGCCTCGCACAACCCCTATCAGGACAACGGCATCAAGCTGTTCGGGCCCGACGGCTTCAAGCTGTCGGATGCGATCGAAACCGAGATCGAGCGGCTGATGGAGGCCAACGGCGCGGCCGAGGGCTTCGCCCCCGCCGACAAGCTGGGCCGCGCCCAGCGGCTCGAGGACGCGCCCGGCCGCTACATGGAATTCGCCAAGCGCACCTTCCCCGAGGGCCGGCGGCTCGACGGGCTCAAGATCGTGGTCGATTGCGCCAACGGCGCCGCCTACAAGGTCGCTCCGACGGTGCTGTGGGAACTGGGCGCGGACGTGATCCCGATCGCGGTGAACCCGAACGGCTTCAACATCAACGACAAGTGCGGCGCGACCGCGCCCGATGCGGTGGCCACGGCGGTGGTCGGCCACGGCGCGGACATGGGGCTGGCCCTGGACGGCGACGCCGACCGGCTGGTGATGGTCGACGAAAAGGGACAGGTCATCGACGGCGACCAGCTGATGGCGCTGATCGCGACCTTCTGGCGCGATCACGACCGGCTGCGCGGCGGCGGCGTGGTGACCACCGTGATGTCGAACCTGGGGCTCGAACGCTATCTCAAGACGCTCGGCCTGGGCATCGTGCGCACCAAGGTCGGCGACCGCTACGTGCTCGAACATATGCGCGAGCACGGCTTCAACGTCGGCGGCGAGCAATCTGGACATATCATTCTATCTGAATACAACACCACCGGGGACGGCCTGATCGCGGCGCTCCAGGTGCTCGCGATGCTGACCAGTACCGGCCGGCCCGCCAGCGAGGCCGCGCGCCTGTTCGAGCCCGTGCCCCAGCTGCTGCGCAACGTCCGCTATTCCGTCAACGGTGCCGGGCAACCGCTCGAGACCGATCCGGTGCGCGAGGCGATTTCGGACGGCGAGGGCCGGCTCGGCGCCGCCGGCCGGCTGGTGATCCGCAAGAGCGGGACCGAGCCGCTCATCCGGGTGATGGCCGAAGGCGACGACGCGGATCTGGTCGAGGCCGTGGTCGGCGACATCTGCACCGCCATCGAGGCCTCGGCCGGACAGGCATGATGGCGCCCGTCCGGAGGGGGATCGCGTGAAGGGACGGGTACTGATCGTCGCCGGCTCCGATTCCGGAGGCGGCGCGGGCATCCAGGCGGACGTCAAGACCGTCACCGCGCTCAACGGCTTCGCCATGACCGCGATCACAGCCCTCACGGCCCAGAATACGCGCGGTGTATACGGCATACATCCGGTCCCCGAATCCTTTATTTACAAGCAGATGGAGCTGGTGCTCGACGACATCGGCGCCGACGCGGTCAAGACCGGCATGTTGCACAGCGCGGGCGTGATCGAGACCGTGGTTGCGGCCCTGGAAGCCGCCGCGCCGGACGTACCGCTGGTCGCCGACCCGGTCATGGTCGCCAAGGGCGGCGCCCGGCTGCTCGAGGAAGCGGCCATGGCGGCCATGCGCGAGCGGTTGATGCCGCGCGCCACGGTCATCACCCCCAACCTGCCCGAGGCGGGCGCCCTGCTGGGCCGCACCGTCGCCGAGGTCGGCGACATGGAGGCCGCGGCCCGGGATCTGCTCGCCATGGGCCCGCAAGCCGTGTTTCTCAAGGGCGGTCACCTGCCCGGCGACCGGGTGGTCGACGTGCTGGCCACCGCCGGCGGCGTCGTCGA
>CAMYMQ010000190.1 GCA_947259335.1 uncultured Alphaproteobacteria bacterium
CCTGACCCTCGCGGCAGCGGGGGCACAGCGCCATCGCCTGCTCGCGCGCCTCGTGCCGGGACTCGACGTTGACGACGACCCGCCACGCCTCGTTGTTCGGGTTGAAGGCGATCGCGCCCCAGCAGTTGGGCGGCTCGCAGCCGAGCGCGGCCCCGGCGCCGGCCGGCAAGACGGCGAGCCCGGCGAACAGAAGTAGAAGGGCGGCGGTCAGGCGCTTCATGGCGAACTCCCTTGGTGCGTGCGGCGGCGCAGTTTCCCGCATCCCAAGCCTGCGCGCAACGATCCGGCGCGCAAAGATCCGGCGCGGCAGGGGTTCTAACCGAGCAGGGTCAGGGTGTTGCCGGCCGGGTCCCTGAAATGGGTGAGCCAGCCGCCCCAATCCTGTTTCTCGGGCGGCGCGTCGAAGGCTACGCCCCTGGCCGACAGGTCGGCATGGGTCGCGGCGATATCGTCGACCTGCAGCGAGACGCCGACGAAGCGGCCGACGAGATCGCGGTCCGCCCCGCCGACCGGAACCGCCTCGACGATCAGCTGCGGTCCGCCGGCGTCCAGACCCAGGGCGCCGTGGTCGGCCATCTCCCAGGCCACCGGCAGGCCGAGAGTGTCGGCGTAGAAGGCCCGCGCGGCGGCAAAGTCGTCGACGAAAATGCGCACGCCAAAGAGTTTCATCGGCTGCCCCTCCGGATCACCGTGTCGGGAGACGAGACTCGCACACCCGACCCGGCCCGAAAAGCCGGCGGACGAGCGGGCGACCGAGCGGGCCTACCGGGCCCGCGCACGGCCGCCTCACGAAAATATGCGGAAAGTGTGGGTTTCACGGCCGGCGGGCGCCCTCATATGGTCGGGACCATGACGGCACGAACCCCGCGACGCTCCTTCACCTGGCCCTGGCACGACAGGATCGGCCGGCTGTCCCCGCTCAGGCTCGTCGTCTTCGCCAGCCTGCTGGCGCCCGGACTGTGGCTGTTCTGGCGGGCGGTGGCCGGCGATCTCGGCGCCCGCCCCTACGACGAGGCGATCCATCAAAGCGGGCTGTGGGCGATCCGCCTGCTGTTCGTGTCGCTGGCGGTGACGCCGCTGCGGGTGCTGCTGACCTGGCCCCGGCTGGTGACGGTCCGGCGCATGATCGGCGTCGCGGCCTTCGGCTATGCCTTCCTGCACTTAGGCCTCTATGTCGCCGACGAAGGGGTCGATCTGGTCAAGGTCACCAGCGAGATCGTCCTGCGCTTCTACCTGACCATCGGCTTCGTGGCCGCGGCCGGGCTCGCCGTCCTGGCGGCGACCTCCACCGACGGGGCGATCCGGCGGCTGGGCAAGCGCTGGCGGCGGCTGCACCGGCTCGTCTATCCGATCGCGATCCTCGCCATCGTCCACTATTTCCTGCAGTCCAAGCTGGACGTGACCGAACCGGTCCTGATGGCCGGCCTGCTGGTGTGGTTGTTCGGCTATCGGCTCGTCGCCCGGGCCGGCAGGCCGGGGGCCGCACGCCTCTTCGGGCTGGCGGTTGGCGCGGCCCTGATCACCGCAGGCATCGAGACGGGCTGGTATGCCTTCGGCACCGGCGCCGATCCGCTGCGGGTGCTGGCGGCGCATCTGGACGTCGGCTTCGGGCTGCGCCCCGCGCTGTGGGTCGCCATGGTGACCCTGGGCGTGGCGGCGGCCGCCCTCGGCCGCAAGACACTGGACCGCTGGCCCCTGCCCCTTCGCCTCCGCGCGGCCGGATAACCCCCGGCGATCTCGCCAAAGCCGCGTTCGGGAGTCGATTTCGCCGGCCGATGGTCCCATATTCACCGGTGAAGCCATCCCCTGACCACACCCGGCGATGAACGATATTCCTCCTGGCGACCCGACCGGCCTGACCCATATCCGCGTGCGCGGCGCGCGCGAGCACAATCTCAAGAATGTCGACGTCGAGCTGCCGCGCAACCAGCTCGTCGTGATCACCGGCCTGTCAGGGTCGGGCAAGTCCTCGCTCGCCTTCGACACCATCTATGCCGAGGGTCAGCGCCGCTACGTCGAGAGCCTGTCCGCCTATGCCCGCCAGTTCCTGGAACTGATGGAGAAGCCGGACGTCGACCATATCGAGGGCCTGTCGCCGGCCATCGCCATCGAGCAGAAGACGACCTCGCGCAACCCGCGCTCGACGGTTGGCACCGTCACGGAAATCTACGACTACATGCGGCTTCTGTTCGCGCGGATCGGCGTGCCCTATTCACCGGCGACCGGCCTGCCGATCGAGAGCCAGACCGTCTCCCAGATGGTCGACGCCGTGATGGCGATGCCCGAGGGTACGCGGCTCTACCTGCTCGCGCCCATCGTGCGCGGACGCAAGGGCGAGTACCGCAAGGAATTCCAGGAGCTCCAGAAGAAGGGCTTCCAGCGGGTCAGGGTCGACGGCGAGCTGCACCTGATCGACGAGGTCCCGGCCCTCAACAAGAAGGTCAAGCACGACATCGAGGTGGTCGTCGACCGGGTCGTCGTGCGCGAGGACCTGGGCAACCGGCTGGCCGATTCGATCGAGACGGCGCTCGGCCTGTCGGACGGGCTGCTGTTCGTCGAGGACGCCGACTCGGGCGAGCGCAAGACCTTCTCGGCCAAGTTCGCCTGCCCGGTCTCGGGCTTCACCATCGATGAGATCGAGCCTCGGCTGTTCTCGTTCAACAACCCGTTCGGCGCCTGCCCCTCATGCGACGGGCTCGGCACCCAGATGTATTTCGACCCCGAGCTGGTGGTGCCCGACGCCACCAAGACCCTGCGCGGCGGCGCCATCGCGCCGTGGGCCGATTCGAGCTCGAAATACTACGACCAGACCCTCGACAGCCTGTCCCGTCACTTCAAGTTCAGCACGACCGAGCCCTGGGCGGATCTGCGCGAAGATGTCCGCCACGCGATCCTGTTCGGCACCGGCACCGACCCGGTGGCGATGCGCTACGACGACGGCCTGCGCAAATACGAGACCAAGCGGCCGTTCGAGGGCGTGGTCACCAATCTGGAACGGCGCTGGCGCGAGACCGAGAGCGCCTGGGTGCGCGACGAGCTGAGCAAGTACCAGACGGTCACCGACTGCGAGGCCTGCGGCGGCCACCGGCTCAAGCCCGAGGCGCTGGCGGTCAAGATCGCCGGCAAGCACATCAGCGAGGTCTCGACCCTGTCGATCGGCGCCGTCCGCGACTGGTTCGACGGCCTCACGGACACGCTGACCGCCAAGCAGGCCGAGATCGCCGAGCGCATCCTCAAGGAGATCAACGAGCGGCTCGGCTTCCTGGTCAATGTCGGCCTGGAGTATCTCACCCTCTCGCGCAACTCGGGCACCCTGTCGGGCGGCGAGAGCCAGCGGATCCGGCTCGCCTCCCAGATCGGCTCGGGGCTGACCGGCGTGCTCTATGTCCTCGACGAGCCCTCGATCGGCCTGCACCAGCGCGACAACCGGCGCCTGCTCGACACCCTCGACCGGCTGCGCAACCTCGGCAACACGATCATCGTGGTCGAGCATGACGAGGAGGCGATCCGCGAGGCCGACTGGCTGGTCGACCTCGGCCCCGGCGCGGGCGTCCACGGCGGCCACATCGTCGCCCAGGGCACGCCCGAGACCGTGTTCAAGAATCCCGACAGCCTGACCGCGCAATACATCACCGGCGCGCGCGCCATCCCGATGCCGGCCGAGCGCCGCAAGGGCAAGGGCAGCGCGATCACCGTGCGCGGCGCCCGGGCCAACAACCTGACCGATGTCGACGCCGCCTTCCCGCTCGGCACCTTCACCTGCGTCACCGGCGTCTCCGGCGGCGGCAAGTCGACCCTGGTGATCGAGACCCTCTACAAGGCGATCGCCCGGCGGCTCAACGGTGCCCGCGAGCATCCCGGCGCCCACGACGGCATCGACGGGCTGGAGATGATCGACAAGATCGTCGACATCGACCAATCGCCCATCGGCCGCACGCCGCGCTCGAACCCGGCCACCTATACCGGCGCCTTCACCCCGATCCGCGACTGGTTCGCCGGCCTGCCCGAGGCCGAGGCGCGCGGCTACAAGCCGGGCCGCTTCTCGTTCAACGTCAAGGGCGGGCGCTGCGAGGCGTGCCAGGGCGACGGCGTCATCAAGATCGAGATGCACTTCCTGCCGGACATTTACGTCCAGTGCGACGTCTGCAAGGGCAAGCGCTACAACCGCGAGACCCTGGAGATCCAGTTCCGCGACAAGTCGATCGCGGACGTGCTTGACATGACCGTCGAGGAAGGGGTCGGCTTCTTCAAGGCGGTGCCGGCGATCCGCGGCAAGCTGGAGACCTTGGAGCGGGTCGGCCTCGGCTACATCAAGGTCGGCCAGCCGGCGACCACCCTGTCCGGCGGCGAGGCCCAGCGGGTCAAGCTGGCCAAGGAGCTGGCGCGCCGGGCGACCGGCAAGACGCTCTACATCCTCGACGAGCCGACCACCGGCCTGCATTTCGAGGACATCCGCAAGCTGCTCGAGGTGCTCCACGAACTGGTCGACCAGGGCAACACGGTGATCGTGATCGAGCACAACCTGGAGGTCATCAAGACCGCCGACTGGATCATCGACCTGGGGCCCGAGGGCGGCAACAAGGGCGGCAAGATCGTCGCCACCGGCACGCCCGAGGACGTGGCCGAGGTCAAGGGCAGCTTTACCGGCGAATACCTGGCGCCCTATCTGCGCTCGCGATTGGCGGCGAGCGCCTAGGAGGCCCCGGGCGATGGACGCGCCGGCGCGGCAGGCTTCGAGGCGGGAAGCGACGCTGACCCCGGTTCGGAACTGGCCCCGCGGCCTGCGCATCGGGCTTCTGATCGGGGTCGCCGTCTTTCTCGTATCGGCGGTCCTGGCTCTCGGCGGCGCTAGCCAGAACCAGGCCTTCCACGCCTTCGCGAACACCGATGCGTTCGGCATCGCCCACTTCGGCAACGTCGCGTCCAACCTTCCCTATCTCGTCGTCGGCCTGATCGGGCTCGGCGCCGTCCGGCGCCGCTGGATCGAGATCGGCGGCTGGGCCGTGGGCGGGCCGTTCGTCGCCCTGTTCGCCGGTTTCGCGCTGGTCACCTTCGGGTCGGCCTCCTATCACGCCGCGCCGACCGACGCCTCGCTGGCCTGGGACCGGGCGCCGATGACGATCATCTTCGGCGCCGGACTGGCGATGGTGCTGGCGGACCGGGTGCTGCCCCGGCGCGCCGCGCCGCCGATGCTCCTTGCCCTGCTGCTCTTCGGCCTCGCCGCCGTCGTCGCCTGGCGATACGCCGACGATCTGCGCCTCTACCGGATCGACCAGGGGCTCGGCACGCTCGTGGCGCTGTCCGCTGCGGCCCTGTTCCCGGGGCGCGTCACCCATCTGGGGCTGGCGCTGGCGATGGTCGCCATCTTCGGCGCCGCCACCATGTGCGAGGCCTTCGACCGGGAGATCTACACCGCTCTTGGCGGCGCGGTCAGCGGTCACGTGATCAAGCACCTCGGCGCCGCCCTCGCGGGCGTGCCCGCCATCCTCATGATCACCCGGTTCGACGTCGGCGCGAGTCGGTCATGACCCCGATGGCCCGGCGGGCGGATTTCCTCGGGAACGGAAGCTGACCGCAATACGCCTTCGCGCGGCCCCGGGGCGCCGCCACTCCTTTTGGTTGATTAATCGTTGCCCTCTTGCGTGAAGGGTAGAAGAATTGCGTGGGGGCTGACTATTCCGGGGACGTCGGGTGCGACGCGCCCGGAGACGCGCCCCGTTCGACTCATCCCGGCCCCCGGCACCAGAACAGACAGCCAGGGGGCAACGATCATGTTTCACACTCTCAAGGTCATTCGCACGCTCGCCATCTGGGCCGGCGCCGCCGTCGCGGTGGCGCTCGTGCCGACCTCTGCCACGCAGGCGCAAGGCCCGTCGCCCGCGTTACCGGCCAACGCCAACAGCTACCTCTGCCACATGCGGATGAACCCGATCAAACCGATCCTGCTCTCGCTGCAGGACGAGTTCGGCTTCTACCAGGCCTGGGCGCGGAAGCTCACCCATGTCTGCAACCCTGTCGCCAACAGGTGGCGGGACGGGTCCGCCGAGGTGGTCGACAAGGGGCTGCGCCTGGCCTGTTATAAGCTGCACATCATCGGCAAGGACGATTCGCCCTGGATCGTGCGGATCTGGAACCGGCTGTTCCCCAATGGCCGGACCTACAAGAAATTCGCGCCCTGGCGCAGCCGCCCGAGCATTCTGTGCGTCCCGTCGAAAGGACAGCGCATCAAGTAGGCCCCGGCCGGTGACCGGATGGCCGGCGGCGCGACGGGCGCGCCGGCCATCCGTACCCGTACCCGTACGCCCAGCCGAACCCGGCCGGGGCGCGACGGCGGTGACCGGGAGCGCCGGCCCGCCGCCTACCCCCAGAGTTGCTTCGTCGCCAGTTTCGCGCCCTCGGCCAGGGCCTGGAACTTCGCCCAGATCACCGTCGGGTGGACCTCCGTGTGATAGCAGGCCTGGGAGGAGAAGCCGCAGTCCGCGCCCGCGATCACGTTCTCCCGGCCGACCAACCCGGCGAAGCGCACCAGCCATTCCGCGATCAGTTCCGGATGCTCCACGATGTTCGACGCATGGGTGATCATGCCAGGCATGATCGCCTTGCCGTCGGCCAGCTTGTGAGTCTCGAACACGTGGTAGTCGTGCTCGTGGCGCGGGTTGGCCGCCTCGAAGGAATAGACGCTCGCGGTGATGCGCAGCATGTGCTCGATGACCTCGCCGAGCTGCGGCTCGAAGATGCGTGGCCCCTCGTTGATGCCGTAGCAGGTGTGAAAGCGGATCTTGTCCTCGGGCAGACCGCGCAGGGCGTGGTTGATGCTCTCGACATACATGTCGGCCTTCCGGGCCTTGCCCTTCGCGTCCAGCTCCGGATCGCCGAAGATGTCCGACAGGAACGGATCGTCGACCTGCAGATCGAAGCCGGCGTCGATGATCGCCTGGTACTCGGTCCGCATCGCCTCGCCGACGGCGAAGAAGAACTCCTCCTCCGACTTGTAGTACTCGTTCCAGCCGACGCCGCTGGGCGCTGTCGACGGCACGAAGGCGCCTTCGCACGTCACGGCGTCGACCGCCGCGCGCAGGTTGGCAAGGTCCTGCGCCAGTTCGTCCTGGCCGACATATTCGATCGGCGCGACGCAGTAGAGCGGGACGACGGGCGCGACGTTGCCGCCCATCATCGCCTTGGCCATGTATTCCGCGTAATATTCGGGAAAGGCGTTCTGCTCGGTCGTGTAGAGCTCGTACTTCTTGTCGGGCCGCGGTTCGAGCCCGCCGAGCCGCTCTTTCGCGTAGACGAAGAAGCCGGGCTTGGAAATCTCGCCGTCAGTGACGATGTCGATGCCGTTGTCGACCTGTTTGCGGACGATTTCGGCGACGGCATCGGTGACCCGCTTCTGGTACGCGCCCTCGTCCACCGGGCCGCCCTCGCCGGTCAGTCGGATCTTCATCATGTCGAGCAGATCCTCGGGGCGCGGCAGGCTCCCCACATGGCTGGTCAGGATGCGGTCGGTGCTTCGGGGCATGGCAGGTTTACTCCTCTTGTCGTCAAGAATGTCGGGGCCCGGCGGGCTATTCCGCCAGGCTCGGAAGAAAGGTCACGATGTCCGGGAAGATGGCGAGCAGCAGCATGCCGAACAGGGTCAGGCCGACGAACAGCCAGGACGCGCTGAAAATCTCCGACATCTTGAGGTCCGGCGCGGCGCCCTTGACCGCGAACATGACATAGCCGAAGGGCGGCGTGATCGCGCCCAGCGTGATGTTGAGCAGGAACAGCAGCCAGAACCACACCGGGTCGAAGTCCAACGCCTTGATGATGGGCAGGTAGATCGGGATCACGACCAGCATCAAGCCGAGCTGATCGATGAACATGCACAGGATGAAGGGGAGCAGCATCATCAGGAACAGCATGACCCAGCGGTTCAGCGACGCGCCCGCGATCATCTCGGTCAGCGCGCCGGTGGCGCCCGTGAAGGCGAGCAGCTGGGTGAACATCACCGCGCTGACCAGGATCAGCAGGATGACCGCCGAGAGCGTCGCCGCCTCGCCCAACGATTCGAACAGCATCCGGAAGCTGAGCCGGCGGTAGTAGGCCGCCGTCAGTAACGCGCCGAGCACGCCCGTCGCCGCCGACTCCGACGGCGTGGCGACGCCGAGCAGGATCAGCCCCATCACCATGAAGATGATCACCGTAAAGGGCAGCAGGCCGGCGGCGGCGCGCAGCTTCGCCTTCCAATCGAGGCTCGGCCGGTCGTCGTCCGCGGGCGCGAGGCTCGGGTCCAGGCGGACCTTGATAAGGCAAGCGGCGACGAACAGGCCGGCCAGCAGCAGGCCGGGCACGATGCCCGCGATCAGGAGCGAGGCGATCGACACGTCGGCGAGCGTGCCGACGATGATGGCGAGGATGCTCGGCGGAATGATCGGCGCCAGACAGGCGCCGCCCAGGATCGTGCCGATCGACAGCCGCGTGTCGTAGCCGCGCGCCTGCATGATCGGCAGCAGCGACCGGCCGAGCATGGCGCCGACCGCCATCGCCGACCCCGACAGGGCGCCGAGCACGGTCGACAGCGAGATCGACAGCACGTACTGCCGGCCACGCACGCGCCCGACCAGCTTGTCGATCGAATCGAGCAGCACCTCCATGCAGCCCGATCTGAACAGCACCTCGCCGAGCAGGATGAACAGCGGCACGGTGCCGATCGCCGCCGTCGTCGCGGTGGCATACATGCTGTTGATGACCATGCCGAAGCCGCCCGTGCCCAGGATGAACGCCACCCCGGACAGGATCATGATCAGGAAGGCGACGAAGATCGGCAGGCCGAGCAGAAACAGCACGACCAGCATCGCGATTCCGGCGGAGAGGACAGCCCACCACTCCATCAGCCGACCGACGGAACCTGAACGCGTTGGGGGGCGACCCAGCTCCGCGGGGTCACCGCCTCGTGCGTGAACAGCGAGCGGGCGAAATACAGGGCGGAGAGGAAGAAGCCGAAGGTGATGAAGCCCGACATATAGATCTTCGGCATTGGCCGGTTCTGTTCGGTGACGATCTCGAGCACCACTTGGCGGATATTGGTCTCGAGGCTCATCCACGCGACGAACAGGCAGGCGGCGAAGCCGACGACCGCGGTGACGACACCGAGCGGTCGCCGCAGGCGTGACACCGTGTCGGCCAGCAGGCTGACCGAAATGTGGAGCCCGCGCCGGGTCGCGTGCGGCACGATCGCGAAGATCGTCACGCACAGCACGTTGGCGAAGGTGTCGTTCGCCCAGTCGGACGCGAGGCCCAGGAAGTAGCGGGTCAGCACCTCGTAACAGTAGATCACGACGAGGGCGAAAAGACCGGTCGTCCCGACGATGTAGCCAGCGTCGCTGAGCGCGTCATGAATGCGGCACAGCCAGCGAATCAGGAACATGGTCGGGACGCCGAAAGTGTGGTGGCGGAATACAGGGGTCCGGCTACTCGGCGTCCCCGTTCTTCTTAGCCATCTCGTAGAGCGCCTGGACGCGCGCCTTGGTCTTCTTGTTGAAGTTGATGGCGATGTTCCAGACGCCCTTCAGGAAGCCCTTGTTGACCTTCTCGAACAGCTTCGGATCGAGCTGGGTTTCCTTGACGCCAAACTTCTTGAGCTTGGCGACCTCTTCCTCCGCGGCCGCGTCGAAGACATCGGGAGCCTTCTGCTCAAGCTCCCGCGCGACCTTGAGAAGGAGGTCCTGGTTGGCCTTGGACAGCTTGTTGAACCGGCCCTGGTTCATCGAGAGCGTGAAGGGCGACAGGCCGAAGCGCGGCCGCATCATGTATTTGGCGACTTCGTGAAGCTTGAAGTTGGACGTGCCGAGGACCGGCGATGCGGCGCCGTCGACGACGCCCTTTTCAAGGGCCGAGTAGATCTGTCCGATATCGAGATTGACGAGCGACCCGCCGAGCGGCGCGACCAACGGCTTGTAGAAGACGTTGCCGCGGATCTTGAGGCCCTTGAGCGGCTGGTCGCCGGGGCCCAGCGGCTTCTTGAGCATGAGCTGGTAGAAATTCGACTGGCGACCGGCCGAATACAGGCCGACGAGTTTCTGGCTGAAACGGCCGAACTCCTTGTCGACGTAAGCCCAGTAGCCGCGCTTGCGCCACAGTTCCGTATCAGGCGGCATGGCATAGAAGGCCATCGGCACGCCGGTTGTGCCGAGAAAGTAGACCGGCGTCGTGAAGTATAGGTCGAAGACGCCCTGGGAGACCGGCTCGAACTGCTGGCGCGGCTTGACGACCTCCGGACCGCTGAAGCGGAACTTGATCCGGCCCTTCGACGCCTCCTCGACCATCGCGGCATATTTCTGCGCGATGAAGCGCGTCCCTTCGAACCGCGAATCCCAAGCGGTCAGGAATTTCAGCGTGATCGTGTCCTGGGCCGCGGCGGCGAACGGCGACAATACCGATGCGCCGACGGCGGCGGCGAGCAAGAACCCCTTGGTCATGGTCAATCCTCCCTTTCGGATGGACTTTCTGGGTCGTTCACCGGCGACCGTCTCGCCCCCGTTACGCCCGGTCCATTTGCGTTTTCAGTCGGGCCACGCCGATGGGTGCAGCCCAACTCAACCACAATCCAATCCCGATCGGCTGTCAATTAATTAATCGTCAGCGGTGATTATTTTATATTAGAGAGGATGGCAGCGGCCGCGTGCGCGCCTGGAGGGTCCATGCGACCCGGTCGCGTTGCCAAGCGCCGGCGGCCCGGATACGGTCGCCCCGCCCGCTGTCTGCCGTGCCGATGCCCGGCCCGGCACGTTGATCCAAGAGCAGAGTGCCCATGACCCCTCCCTCATCCCTCGCCCGCGCGGCCAAGCCCCGCCAGAGCCAGGAGGAGCGCCGCCAGCAGACCCAGGGCAGCGTGCTGGATGCGTGCATCGAGGTCCTGCTCGACCGCGGTTTCTCGGGCCTGACGACGACCGAGGTGGCGGCGCGGGCCGGCGTGTCGCGCGGGGCCCTCGCCCATTACTTCAGGACCCGGGACGCCCTGGTGATCGGCGCCATGGAACACGCCATGGAGCAGGGCACCAGCCAGTCGCTGGCCAATGCCGAGCGGGCGCGCGACACCGACGACCCGGTGCGGGCCTTCATCGACGACGCCGAGCAGTTCTTTCTGCACAAGTCCTACGTGGCGATGATGGAACTGGTGCTCGCCGCCCGCACCCACCCCCTCTTCGGCAAAGCGTTCTACGATGTCGTCCAGGAATGGCGCGGCAACATCAACACGATCTGGCTGAAGGCCTTCGCCGATGTCGGCATCCCGCGCGAACGGGCGTGGCAGATCCTGCACCTGACCAACAACATCCTGCGGGGCCTCGCCCAGACCTCGATCTGGGAACGCGACGAGCGGGAGGTCGAGGCGATCCGGCAGAGCTGGCGCACGCTGGTGCAGGAGCAGCTGACCCCCGCCACCACGGGACGCCGCGCGGCGGACTAGCTGTGATCTCTCAATAGGATGTGCCCGCGGCCCGGGCGTGAACGTTCGGCCGCAGGGCAGGCACAAAAAAAGACCCCCGGAACCTGGGTTCCGGGGGCTGTTAAGGTCGGGGGAGGAACGGGGATGGGCCGGTTACTGGGCCTTCTTGTCCATCTTGTCGTCGGCCTTGGTCTCGTCATCGCGATCCGCGATCCAGCGGCCGTTCTCCTTGGTGACCTTGGGCAGCGTCTCGAGCTGCGTCTCGGCCATGTCGACGACGACCACGATGTCGCCCGCGTCGTCCTGGTCCATGGTGGCGATCCGGGCCTTGTCGGCGGACAGCTTGTAGTAGCTGGTGCCGATGCCCAGGAAGCCGCCCCGGCCGATGATCACCGCCTCGACCTTGCCGTTGGCGACCACGATGTCGGTGACGTCACCGAGGTCCTCGCCCTTGGCGTTGCGGATGTCGACGCCGTTCAGCGTCTCGACGCTCAGTTCGCTCTGGGCGACCGGCTTGGCGGCCTGATAGCGGGTCTGCCAGGCCTTCTGCTCCGCGGCGCGGCGCTGCTCGGCAGCCCGGTCATCAGTTGGCTTGCGGGCCTGGTCGTCGGTGGTGGACTTCGCCGCCAGTTCCTTGATGCCGGCGACGACGGTCTCGCACTTCTCCTCCATGCCGTTGCGGGCGAAGACCCGGGCGGCATCGACGAGATCGCGGTAGTCGCCCGCGCCGATGCGGCCGGCGTTGTAGGCGCTGCGGAAGCGCTCGTCCCGGGCGAGGTCGTCGCGCATCTTGCCGAGGTTGGCCAGGCACTGCGACTTGTCCGGCTGGGCCGCCTGGCGGGTCATCGGCGCCTTGTCCTTCTCGGCGGCCAGGGCCGGCGCGACCGTCAGGCCGCTCACGGCGGCGCCAGCGATCAGGATGGCGGTAAAGGTGGATGTGAACGTGCGGGTCATCTTCTCTTCCCTTCGTGAGTGTTGAACAACGGGCGATGACGCGACGATCACGCGGGACGGAGCGGGCCTCATTAACCTGTGTTGACCTCTCCCGAAATGCCAAGGTTTTGCCCCAATCACGACCTGGAGAGCGGGCGTCTGAACGATTTCCGCTTGGGAAACAATGGACTAGAATGGGTCCATGACAGCAGCCACCGCCGCCGCCCCTGTTCCGCCGCTCCATCCCGACGCGCCCGACGTCGATGCCGACCCCGCCGCCGCGCGCGCGTGGATGATCGCCTGGCTGGTCGACGAGGCGTGGCGGATCCGGAACCCGCGTGTGCTCGTGCAGGAAACCTGCACCCGGCTGGCTGCTGCGGGCGTGGCGCTCGACACCTTCACCGCCTTCGTGATGACCCTTCACCCCGACTATTTCGGGGTCGCCCACCGCTGGCGGGCCGACAGCCCGGAGGTGACCTCGATCATGGGCTCCCACGACCTGTGGGACACGCCCCTGGTCCGCCAAAGCCCGCTCCAGGACATCCGCGACGGGGCCGACGCCTTCCGCTGGCACATCGAAAGCCGCGGCGGCCATCCCGACTATCCGGTGCTCGACGAGTACCGCGAGCAGGGCGCGACCGACTATTGCGCCATGCGCCTGCCCTTCCAGGACGGCTCGCCCCAGACCATCACCTTCACCACGCGGGCGCCGGGCGGATTCACCACCGCCCAGCTCGCCCTGGTCGATTCGCTGCTCTCCTACCTGGCGCGGCTCACCGAGGTGCAGGCGATCAACTATCTCGCGACCGTGCTGCTCGACACCTATGTCGGCCGGCAGTCGGGCGCGCGGATTCTGAATGGTCGTATCCGCCGCGGCATGGGCGAGACCATCCGGGCGGTCATCCTGATGACCGACCTGCGCGGCTTCACGGCGCTGACCGACCGGCTGCCCGGCGACGCCGTCCTCGCCCTGCTCAACGACTATTTCGATTGCCTCGGCGGGCCGGTCCAGGACCGCGGCGGCGAGATCCTCAAGTTCATCGGCGACGCCCTGCTGGCGATCTTCCCCGTGCCGGATCGGGATCAGGCCGCGTCCGCGTGCGGCGCCGCCCTCGACGCCGTGTTCGACGCCCGCGGCGCCG
>CAMYMQ010000191.1 GCA_947259335.1 uncultured Alphaproteobacteria bacterium
AGCGGCGCGACGGCCAGGGCGAGCCCCGCCGCCCCGGCGCCGGCGACCATGCGCCGACGGGAAAGAACGATCATGGCTGGACGCTCCTGCGAAAATCATGGCCGAAAGCGGCCATCCCCAAGGGCGAAAAGAATGCGCCCGGAGTGTGTCGGAATTGCGGATGAACCCTGGGAACCGCGATTCCCGCGAAGGCGGGAATCCAGCTTGCAGGAACCCGAACCGACATTGGTCTGGACCCCCGCCTGCGCGGGGGTGACGGTTCGTGTTCGAGGAGGCCCTACTTCGCCGGCGGCCAGTCCGCGCCCTTGCCGTCCAGCCAGCCCGCGCCCAGCGCGTAGAGCCTGTCCACCATCTCGCCGGTCAGACCCGGCATGTCGTCCTTCACCGGGTAGCCGATCAGGTGCTGGATGTAGGCCAGATGCCGGTAGCCGACGGGGAACTTCGCCAGGATCGCCGGGTCGAGCTCGACCCGGGTCGCGGGATCGACCGGGTCCATCCGGTCTTTCTCGTAGATCGGCTGGCGCAGGACCACGCCCCACTTGCCGCCGCGCTTCTCGACCAGGTCGTAGAAGCGGCCGGTGCAGACCACGTCGACCAGCACGCCATGAACCTCGCCGCGCTGGGAGATGGTCATCTTGGTTTGCACGACGGCCCGGTCGCACCATTCGCCCGTGCCGAGGTCGATGGTGGTGCCGCCGAGGAAATGGAGGATCGAGACGCCCTTGTCCCAGCCCTCCCGGCTCATCTTGATGAACTCGTCGGCGGTGCCCTGGGTCCAGGTCGCCATCATGCGGCCGTCGTCGTGCCAGCAGGTCCGGAACCGGTCCCAGAAGCCGGCGTCGCGCCACAGCGCCCAGTTCTCGATCAGATCGCGGATCGCCAGACGGTCCAGCAGTTCCCCGTTCAGGCTGGCTGGGTCCATGCGTTTTCTCCCGGTATCGATTGTGGTCTTGTCAGGTGTCGGCGCTCAGACAAGCAGATCGGCCCGCGCGCTTCAATCGGCTTGCGCGGCCCGCCATTGCTTGGCCAGCGTCTTGGGCGCGACGGCGCAATAGCTCTCGGCGATCCAATCGCGCAGGAGGCTGACCAGCGGGGTCTCGCCGGGGCCGAAGCGGGCGGTCACCCAGCCATGCCTGCCGAGGCCGTATCCCGTGGGCGCGCAGAACGGCAGCGACAGCGCCTCGCCGCCGCTGACGGGCAGCTTGACCGACAGGCCGAGGCTGCCGTCCGCCTTGGGCGAGCCGAGGAAGACGAAGACCTTGGTGCGAACCTTGACCACCGTCTCGCCCCAGGGATGGTCCTCGTGGGCGCCAGGGAAAGCGAGCGCGTAGCCGCGCAGCCCCTCCCAATCGTCGGCGGAGCCGCCGGAAGGAGCCTGCCCGGCCATGGTCCTAGCCGAGCTGCGCCTTGACGATGGCGCTGGCCTTGGCGAAGTCCATCTGGCCGGCGTAGCGCTCGCGCAGGACCGCCATCGTCGGCCCCATGTCCTTGATGGTGGACGCGCCGAGTTCCGCGATCACGTCGCGGACCGCCTTTTCGAGCCGGGCGTCGTCGAGCTGTTCCGGCATGAACTGCCGGATGATCTCGATCTCCTCGCGCTCCTGCTCGGCGAGCTCGAGCCGGCCGCCGTGCTCGTAGTGCTCGATGCTCTCCTGGCGCTGCTTCACCATGGTCTGGAGCATCGCCATGATCTCGGTCTCGTCGATGCCGTCGGTCACGCCCTTGGAGCGGGCGGCGATATCGCGGTCCTTGAGCGCCGCCAGGATGAGCCGAAGCGTCGCGCGCTTGCGCTCGTTCTTCTCCTTCATGGCGGTCTTGAGTTCTGCGGTCAGGCGATCGCGCAGCATTGGGTACACCCGTTGTTAGCCCCCGGCGCCGTGCCCCGAAATCCATATCCGCTGGGCCGGCGTTGAAGCGGCGGACACTAGCGCGTTTCCCCGGAAAGGGAAATCGCTTCACCCCGCGGCGGCGGTTGTCACCCGACCGTCACAGGTTGGGTTGACGCACCGCACAAACGGTCGTATCTACCCGCAACCCCTCGGGGCTTCCGACAATCTCCAACTTCAGGGCGTCGATGGTGACGACCTCCCCGCACGACACGACCGCGGGCTCGAAAGATCGGGCCGCGGCGGCGATTTCGACGCGCCCGGCCGCTCCCCAGCCGGAGTGGGCGACGGCGGGCCTGTTCCTGGAGGACGGCACCGCGATCTGGGGCCGGGGCGCGGGCGCCGAGCGGACCGTGGTCGGCGAGCTGTGCTTCAACACCTCGATGACCGGCTATCAGGAAATCCTGACCGACCCGTCCTACGCCGCCCAGATCATCACCTTCACCTTCCCGCACATCGGCAACGTCGGCACCAACGTCGAGGATATCGAGACCACGACCCCGGCGGCGCTGGGCGCGGTCCTGCGCGCGGACATCACCGATCCGTCCAACTACCGCTCCGGCAAGCACCTCGACGAGTGGCTCAAGAGCCATGACCTGCCGGCGGTGACCGGGGCCGACACGCGGCGGCTGACCCGGCGGCTGCGCGACGGCGGC
>CAMYMQ010000192.1 GCA_947259335.1 uncultured Alphaproteobacteria bacterium
AGCCTGAAGGCCCCCGCCGGCCTGCCCTTCGGCGCCCTGTCGGGGCGCCAGAAAGCCGCGGCGCGCAAGATCCTTGACCTCTATCTGGGCAACATGAGCGATGCGATCGCCCGCCGGCAGTGGCGGCGCATCCGCGAGGCGGGGGTCGATAGGCTCCACTTCGCCTGGGCCGGGTCGCAGACCCCGGGCGCGCCGCACTACTACCGGATCCACGGGCCGACGGTGATCGTCGAATACGACAACACCCAGAACGGCGCCAACCACGCCCACAGCGTCTGGCACGACCCGACCGACCGGTTCGGCGCCGACCTGCTCAAGCGTCACCACATGAACGACCACAAGTGACGCGCGGGACGACCCGCCGCGCCCGCCCGGGGCCGAACGGTCAGGCCAGCGCCTTTTCGATCGCCGCGCGGATCTCCGGATCGTTGGGGCGGACCTTGGACGGCCAGGCGCCGACCAGGTTGCCGTCGCCGTCGATCAGGTATTTGTGGAAGTTCCACTTGGGCGCGGCGTCCTCGCCGAGCTGTTCGGCGATCCAGCGATAGAGCGGATGGGCGTTGTCGCCGATCACCGCCTGCTTGGCCGTCATCGGGAACGAGACCGCGTAGGTCGCCTCGCAGAAGGCCTTGATCTCGGATTCCCCGCCGGGCTCCTGGCCGCCGAAGTCGTTCGACGGGATGCCGAGGACGACAAGTCCCTGCTCGCCGAGGTCGCTCCACAGCTCCTCGAGATCGCGATACTGGGGTGTAAAACCGCATTCCGACGCCGTATTGACCAGAAGCACGGGCTTGCCCTTGAAGTTGGACAAGGCGATCGTGCCACCCTCGATGGCGGGAATGACGAACTCGTGCGCATTCATGGTTCGGTCCTCCGTTCCCTTCCTTTACCATATTTTTCCCACGTCAACGTGACGCTTCAATATCCATCCGGATGAACCGGCCGCCGTTTCGGCCGACAACCCCTTGGACAGGTAGATCCCATGACCGCCGCACAGCCCCGCATCGTCTCCCTGATCTGCTCCGCCACCGAGATCGTGGCGGCTCTCGGACACCGCGATGGCCTGGTCGGCCGATCCCATGAATGCGACTTCCCGCCGGGGGTGGAGGCGCTGCCGGTGCTGACCGAGCCGCGCTTCGACACCGGCGGGACCAGCGCGGACATCGACCGGCGGGTCAAGGACATCCTCGGCGCCGGGCTGGCGGTCTACGACATCGACGAGCGGCAGCTCCAGGAGCTCGCCCCCGACGTCATCGTCACCCAGGACCAGTGCGACGTCTGCGCGGTCAGCCTGGCCGACGTCGAGAAGGCCGTGTGCGGGTGGACCGGCCGGGACACAAGGGTGGTCTCGCTCAAGCCCGAGAAGCTGGCCGACCTGTGGGACGACATCGGTGCGGTCGCCCGCGCGGTCGGCGCCGAGGACAAGGGCGCGCGGCTCGTCGCCGACCTCAAGGAGCGGATGGCGGACCTGTCCGACAAGGCCCAAACCCTGGGCGAGCGGCCGCGCACCGCGATCATCGAATGGATCGACCCGCTGATGACCGGCGGCAACTGGATGCCCGAGCTGGTCAACCTCGCCGGCGGCGAGAACCTGTTGAGCGAGCCGGGCAAGCATTCGGAATGGATCACCTGGGAGGCGCTGGCGGACGCCGATCCGGAGGTGATCGTGGTCTCGCCCTGCGGCTACGGCATCGACCGGGCCGCGTCGGAGATGGGCTCGCTGGAGGCGCGGCCCGGCTGGGCCGATCTTAGCGCGGTGCGCAACGGCCGGGTCGCCATCGCCGACGGTCACCATTTCTTCAACCGGCCCGGCCCGCGGCTCGCCGAGTCGCTGGAGATCCTCGCCGAGATCCTGCATCCGGACGCCTTCGATTTCGGCTGGAAGGGGCGCGGCTGGGTGGCGCCTCCGGCCGGAGGCGACCGATGAGCGTCGCGGACAAGGCGGCGGTCGACCGCTATCAGGGCTCGATCGACTTCACCATCGCCGAGCGCGGCCCGGAGCTGACCGTCGGCGAGATGCCGGTCGGGCCGGGCGTGCTCAACCCGTTCGGCACGGTCCATGCCGGCGCGATCCTGTGGTTCGCCGACGTGATCGCGACGGTGATGGCGCTGCAGGCGTCGGAGCTCCAGCCCGACGGGCGGGGCTTTCCGCTCGCGCTCACGCTCAACGCCAACCTGCTCGCCAACCAGGGCGACGGCGTGCTGCGGGCCGAGGCGCGCTTCGTGCGCAAGGGCCGGCGGGTGTCGGTCGTGCGCACGCTGGTCACCGGCACGGACGGCCGGCTGCTGGTCGACATGACGACCACCCACATGCCGGCCTGAACCCGCCGCGCCGCTGGCAGCACTCGCCCCGTAAGGCTGCCAACTATCTGATATGAAACAAAAAATATCGACAGGCCGGATTGGTCAGGTCAAGATACCCGTCTGCGATGGCCCCTCTCAACAGCCGTTGGAGACGAGAACATGTCGGAGTTGCAGCTTCAGTTGGCCGGTCACCGGATGACCACGGCGGAGATCATCTATCGGATGCCCGACCATCCGGGCCTGCTGCAAACCTATGTCTGGCAGAGCCTCGATACCGCGCCGCGTTTTCCCAGGCTCAGCGGCTTCCTGCGCTTCTGGGAAGACAATCTCGACGGGCCCCTGCATCTGGTCCGGGTCGCCAGCGCGCCGCTGGTCCAGCCGGCGGAATTCCAGTTCCGGGACGGCGAACTGGTCCTGCACTAGCGCCACTCCGGCCACTTTTCGGCGGCGGCGGGTTCACAAACCCCTGACCGGCACCGTAAATGGTTGCGTGGCGTCAGGGTGCTGGGCATTCTAGCCGTCGCCGCCCAGCCGCCGGAAAAGCCCGGCACGATGCGCACAATCCCGCCGTGAGCGCACCATCCTGACATGACCGAATCGAGCCGGATCAGCCACACCCTGCCCAAGGGTTATCAGCTCGAGGACTTCGAAATCGAAGAGGTCCTCGGCATCGGTGGCTTTGGCATCACCTACAAGGCGCGGGACATCCACCTGAACCGCCCGGTCGCGATCAAGGAATACATGCCCTCGGGCATGGCGGTCCGCGACAAGGAACAGGCCACCGTCTTCCCGGCCAGCGATTCCCACAAGGACGATTTCGAGTGGGGCCTCGACCGGTTCCGCAAGGAAGCGGAGACGCTGGTCTCCTTCCGCCATCCCAACATCGTTTCGGTCTTCCGCTTCTTTCGGTCCAACGGGACCGCCTACCTGGTCATGGAGTATCAGGACGGCAAGAGCCTGTCCGAAATCCTCGGCGCGTCGGGCACACTGAGCGAGCCGGAGATCGAGGAGATCCTCGACCCGCTGCTCGACGGTCTCGAGGATGTCCACGAAGCCGGCTTCATGCACCGGGACATCAAGCCCGCGAACCTGTTCATCCGCCGCGACGGCAAGCCGGTGCTGATCGACTTCGGCGCCGCCCGCCAGGCGCTCGGCGGCCACAGCCAGGCGCTGACCAGCATCGTCACCGCCGGTTACGCCCCCTACGAGCAGTATGAGAGCGACTCGGTCCAGGGGCCGTGGAGCGACATCTACGCCCTGGGCGCGACCCTCTACCGCGCGGTCACCGGCCAGAGGCCGGTCGAGGCGCCCAAGCGCGCGGGCTGCGTCATGCGCGGCGAGCCCGATCCCAACACGCCGGCGTCGGAAGCCGTCAAGGGCAAGTATTCCGCGCGGCTCCTGGCCGCGATCGACGCGGCGCTCAACGTCCTCGAGGGCCAGCGCCCGCAGTCGGTGCAGGAGTTCCGCAACTACCTCAAGGGCGTGCCCAAGGCCGAGGCCAAGACCGCCGTCACCGCGCCGACCGGGCCGGGCACCGCCACCGAAGGCGCGACCCTCTAT
>CAMYMQ010000193.1 GCA_947259335.1 uncultured Alphaproteobacteria bacterium
CAAGACCGCCCCGACCGTGACCGCGCCGGCCCCGCCGCGCGCCGCCGGCGCCCTGCGCATGATCTTTCCCCGAACCCTCATCGCGAACGGCCTCGCCGCCCGGCTCGCCGCCGGCTTTCGCAAGGGCCACAAGGTCGAGGTGACCATCCTGCCCCGGAAGACCGGGCTGGGGTTCGAGGCCCTGCTCGCCGGGAAGGCCGAGCTGACGGTGACCGACGACATCGCCGCCGAACGGCGGTTCGTCGCCGCCAAGCACGGGATCACCCGCCACAACGTCATGTATACCGAGATGCTGATCGTCGGCCCCAAGGCGGATCCGGCGGACATCAACGGCATGATCAGCGTGATCGAGGCCTTCAAGGCGCTGGCCGCCTCGTCCTCGACGTTCCTGGGCCGGGCCGACGGCAGCGGCGTCGCCCTCTCCGAGCGGCGCTTCTGGCGGGAGGCCGGCCTCCAGCCCAATGCGGAGACCGACCGCTGGTACAGCACCACCCGGACCGACATGCGGACGACCCTTCTGCGTGCGGCCAGGGCCAACGCCTATACGCTGACGGACCGGGCCACCTGGCTGTCGCTGCCCTCGACCGTCGAGCTCGGCGAGCTGGTCGCCGACGATCCCCGCCTCCAGCTCCGCTACGGCGTCGTCGTGGCCAACCCCGAAGGCCGCAAGGGGCTCAACGTCGCGGCGGCCACCGCCTTCGCCACCTGGCTCACCGGCAAGGAGGCCCAGGCGCTGATCGAGTCCTTCAAGATCGGCGACGAGACGCCGTATATTCCCGAATCAGGCCTCCAACGGTAGGCTCGGGTGCGAAAGCCGGCCTTGCCTGAAGCCCGGCAAGCGACTAGTTCGTTGACAGGGAGGCGCCGCGAGATCCGATGTCTGAAGCTCATCTGAACAAGACCGCACCGCTTATCGACCCGTTTCAGCGTGCAATCACCTATCTGCGCGTCTCGGTCACCGACCGCTGCGATTTCCGCTGCGTCTACTGCATGGCCGAGGACATGACCTTCCTGCCCAAGGCCGACGTGCTGTCGCTGGAGGAACTCGACCGGCTGTGCAGCGCCTTCGTGAGCGTCGGCGTGCGCAAGCTGCGGCTGACCGGCGGCGAGCCGCTGGTCCGGCGCGACATCATGTGGCTGATCGAACGGCTCGGCCGCCATCTCGACACCGGCGACCTCGACGAGCTGACGCTGACCACCAACGGCAGCCAGCTGGCCCGTTACGCGCAGGACCTGTACGACGCCGGCGTGCGCCGGATCAACGTCTCGATCGACACGCTCGACGCGGCGAAGTTCAAGGAGATCACCCGCTGGGGCCGGCTCGACCAGGTGCTGGCGGGCCTCGACGCCGCCAAGGCCGCGGGGCTCAAGGTCAAAATCAACGCGGTCGCCCTGCGCGGGGTCAACGACGACGAGATCGAGCGCCTCGTCGAGTGGTGCGGCGTCGAGGGCTTCGATCTGACCTTCATCGAGGTCATGCCGCTGGGCGAGATCGGCGGCGACGTCGGCTCCGCCAACCGGGTCGACCAGTATCTGCCGCTGTCGATGGTCCGCGCCCGGCTGAAGGAGCGCTGGACGCTGGACGAGAGCGACCACCGCACCGGCGGGCCGGCCCGTTACGTGACGATCCGCGAAACCGGCCAGCGGATCGGCTTCATCACCCCGCTGACCCACAATTTCTGCGAATCCTGCAACCGGGTGCGGCTGACCTGCACGGGCACCCTGTTCATGTGCCTGGGCCAGGACGACGCCGCCGACCTGCGCGCGCCCCTGCGCGAGAGCGACGACGACGGCCACGTCGTCCAGGCGATCCGCGAGGCGATCACCCGCAAGCCCAAGGGCCACGACTTCATCATCGACCGCCGCCGCAAGCAGCCGGCGGTGCCGCGCCACATGAGCGTGACCGGCGGCTAGGCCGCCTCCGACCGTCCCGCAAAACAGGTGTTTTTCGGTCGCGGCGGCCCGAAGCGCGCCGCGCTATCGGCCCGGCCGAAAGCCGCGATGCCCGAGGCGGCGGTGCCGGTTCCCGTGGCGAAGACGGAACCGGTGCTGCCGGGCCCGGTGCTGTCTGATCCGGTGCTGTCTGATCCGGTGCGGTCTGATCCGGTGTCGAGTGATCCGGTGATGCCTCACGCGGTGCTGTCTCACGCGGTGGCGCCGGTGGACGGTCCCGCGGTGCCGCCCGAACCGCCGGTGGCTGCGGAAACCGGGCCGCGACAGGCGCAGGATCGCGGACCCGAATCCGACCGACCGCCGCACCGTCACGACGGCCAGGCGGAGCCGATGTCCCCGGCCCGGCGGATCGTAGCTGACCAGCATCCGCGTCGGCCGGCCGAAGCGGTCGCGCGCGATGATCCGGACCACCTTGAGCAGGAGGGTCGACGCCGGGCGGCGGTGACCCGGCCGGCCGACCCGCAGAGAGATCAGCAGCGTCCGGCGGTGTCCGAAACCCACCCAGCGGAAGATGCCGAGCCCGTAGACGGGCTTGCGCCGGTGGCGGCGGTGTCGAGGGCGGTCGTCGGTCGTGGTCGAGTCCTGGGTCGACCGGTCGCGCAGGGAAAACCAGAAGGTGTCGATACCCGACTGCTGGTTGGCGTTGGTCTCGCCCTGCTGGGTCGATTGGCCCGTGAAGTTGCCGAAGAAACTGGCGAAGGTGCTCGGGCCCGGTCCGGCGCCGGGCGCGATCAGGTTGAGCGAATTGGTCTGCTGCGAACCCGGCCGCGAATACAGCGCCTGCAGCAGTTGCGACAGGGTCCGCAGGTTGTACCGTCTCGCTCGCGACGGCCCGGCTCCGAGCCGCGCGACGAAAGTGCCGAATCCGGCCCTGAAGATCACGAGGCGCCGGCCGCCGGCGGTGACGATCAGGCGGCTGGCCGGCCGGCCGACATTGTTCCGCCGGCCCGGTCCGGCCAGGACGACCAGCAGGTTGCGCCCGTTGGTGCGGCCGATGACCGTGGTGCCGCGGATGCCGATGGTCGCAACCGGCGTCTTGATGCTGACAGCCTGCGGATTGTTCTGCTCGATCGCGCCCGACACGAAGCGGAAAGTGCCCTTGACGATGCGGGCCGACAGCGAGCCGGCGCTGGTCTTGGGATCGTAGACGAACTTGTCGATCGTCATTTCGGCGTCCGGGCCGATCGTGAAAGTGGTCCGGTCGAGCAGCATGATCTGCAGGCCGGATTTGCTGCCGGTCGTGATCCGGTCGCCCAGATGGATCGGATCGCCGCTCGCGACCTTGCGGCCGATCGTGGCCTTCGGATTGCTGAAGGACGCCTGGCTCACGGTGCCGCGAACCGCGCCGGCGACGCCG
>CAMYMQ010000194.1 GCA_947259335.1 uncultured Alphaproteobacteria bacterium
CCGCCTGGGTCGCCGCGGCGCTCAGGGGCGACCCGCAGGTCAGCACCGCCGTCGAAACCCCGCGCGACCGCCGCCGGCTGGCCCGGCTCGCGCGCTGGTACCGCAATGGCGAGCCCTATGGCCGGACCGCCGTACCCGATGCGCGCTATTGGGTCCATCTGGCCGACGGCGGCTCGATCGACAATGTCGCCCTGCGCCCGATCCTCGGCGCCCTCGGCTCGCCAATCTCGCGCTGGGGCATCCGCGAGCTGATCGCCTCGGGGCGGGTCCGCCGGGTGCTGCTGATCGTCGTGAATGCGCAGAAGCGGCCGGACCGGGACACCGACCGGCGGCCCGAAGGCCCGACGCTGGTCCGAATGCTGTTCTCGGCCATGACCAGCGCCCAGAACGCCACCAGCCGGGACTCGCTGCGCACGGCGGAGACCCTGTTCGCGGACCTGCGCCGGCGTCATCCCCGGACGGCCTTCGACGGCCCCGTGGTGGTCGAGCTGGACGCGATCCGCAATCCCGCGCGCCGGCGCTGTTTCCGCAATATCGAGACCGCGCTCGACCTGCCCGCCGACCAGGTCGACGCCCTGCGCCAGGAGGCGGCGATGCAGCTCGAGGCCGATCCCCGCTATCGGGCGTTCCTGAAGGCCACCGGCGGGACGCGCACCGGCGACCTGGCGTTCCCGGGCGCCGCCAGCTTCTGCAAGCCGGGCTAGGTGGCGGTCCTGCGCGCCAGGCGCGAGTCCAAATAAAGCAGCGCGGAACAGAACAGCACGATGCCGCAGAGCAGATAGGTGATGTCCCGGCTGCCCATGATCGGGATCAGGACCAGGGCGGTGCCCAGGGTGCCGACGATGTTGCCGAAGGTCGAGACGCCGTAGATGAAGCCCGCCGTCTCGCCGCTGGTCTCGACCCGGCGGATCATCAGCCGCACGGCGATCGGCGAATAGGTACCCAGGCAGACGATCGGCACGAACAAGAGGAAGCTCGACGCCACCAGCACGCCCCAGACCTCGCTCTGGAACTCGAGCATGATGGTGCGCAGGAACAGGTCGGTCACGCTGGGGATGGCGGCGAACCACAGCCCGGCGATGCCCGAGAAGATCGCGGCGAGCTTGAGGGTCGGGAACCGGTCGACCAGCATGCCGCCGATGAAATAGCCAATGGTCATGCCGAACAGGACCAGGGCGATCAGCGACGCCCAGGTGTTGATGCCGCTGCCGAAATAGGGCGTGAGATACCGGCTCGCGACGATCTCGAAGGACATCAGCGACGCGCCGAGCAGCACGGCGCAGGCATAGATGATGAAGGAGCGCATCGGCGTGCCCTACGGCCGTTTCTTGTTGTGTCGCTCGATCGACTTGAGCATCTGCACCGGCGCGAAATCGTCGGTCAGCTTCTGCCCATCGGTCTTGGCCGGCTTGCGGCGCTCGGTAACGATCTTCGACAGCGGATAGCGCGGCTTGTACTCGGCATCGAGCTGGCCCGCCACGGCGCGCAGGTCCTCATCCGTGCGGCGCGGTCCGTTGTAGGCGATCAGCACGAAGTTCCCGCTCGCGGGATAGATTTCGACATTGTCGAACTCGGCGGCGATGGTCGCCACCGCGGCTTCGTAGAGCATGGTCGACGGCTCGATGTTCTGGGCGACGACGCCGCCCTTCGCGAGGTGCTTCTTGACCAGCTGGTAGAACTCCCGGGTCAGCAGATGGAAGGGCACGAAAGGACCGCGATAGGCGTCGATCATGATGACGTCGTAGGTCTCCTGCGAGCGCACCAGGAAGACGCGGCCGTCGCGGACGGTGACCTTCAGATTGGCATTTTCCTTCAGATAGAAATACTTGCGGGCAAAGGTCGCGACGACGGGGTCAAGCTCGACGGCGTCGATCCTGAGCGCGGGAAAGGTCCGGTTGAGATAGGAAACCGTCGTGCCGCCGCCGAGCCCGATCTCCAGAAGCCGCCTGGCGGCCGGCGCGTAGGCCATGGCCACGGTCATGTAGCGGGTGTATTCGACCGGGAGTTCGAGCGGGTCCTTGGTGTTGGCCAGCGATTCCGTGTAGAGCCGCCGATTGTGGCCGAAGATCAGCGAGACGTAGTGGTCACGCTTATAGATAAAGATGTGGTTGTACTGGGATTCCTTCTCCTCGACCAACCGGGTCTCCGCGCGCGCGGAGACCGGCGCCATCGCCACGACGGCCGCGGCCATCGCGGCGGCGGCGAGCATGCGAAACCCAGGCAATCCTTTCCGCATCGCGCTGCGTCCTCCTCGAGTGGTTGGAGCCGTCCGGCTATCCCCCGGTCCGGCAAGGCCGCGGTCTCGCCCTGGGGCGCCCGATCCGCCTGGGCCAAAAAGCTGGAGCTCTCCCGACTGCCGGCGGCGAAGAGTAGGCGCGGCGCCGGGACAACGGCAAGGTTGAATCCGGGTCAGCCGGCGCGGGTCCCGCGGCCGCCGCCACGCACGGACCCGCCGGTCAGTCCTTGCGCAGCAGGAACTCGCGGCCGACCTTGACGCTCGGCTGGCCGTCATAGGCGATGATGTCGGCGGTGGCGTAGGTCTCGTGCCAGTTGTCGGGCAGGAAGGAGCCCGTGCCGACGGCATCGACGGGCGCGTCGGCGATCGCCATGACCCGGCACTTGGCAGGGGTGAAGCCCGATGAGGC
This sequence comes from uncultured Alphaproteobacteria bacterium, assembly GCA_947259335.1. Taxonomy (GTDB): domain Bacteria; phylum Pseudomonadota; class Alphaproteobacteria; order Bin65; family Bin65; genus CAMYMQ01. Next base: position 2,646 of record CAMYMQ010000194.1, read on the forward strand.
AATGATCTTGACCTTGTCGAAGCCGGCCTGGTCGAGCGCCTCGCGCAGGTGCCAGATCGCCGCGGCGGAGACGCCGGCGCCGACCAGATAGCGCAACTCGGTCTCCGTCCGATAGCCGCGGATCGCGTCGGGCGCGTTGCGGTCGAGTACGCGGTAAGCGGCGGGCGGATCGAGCCCCTCCAGATAGCGGCTGCCCGGGGTGTCGAGGCGGAAGCCGATCTTGCCCTCGCGGGCGAGCTCGGGAAAGGCCCTGCAGACCTCCAGCGAATCGGTCACTTCCTGACCGTAATAGTCGACCAGCACGGTCAGATCTTCCTCCGGATAGGCCTCGTGGAACATCTCGGCGGCGCGCAGGGTCGAGCCGGCATAGCCGATGATCGCGTGGGGCATCGTGCCGAGGCCGGCGTCGCGGCCGAAGAAATGCGCCGTCGCGTCGGTGGCGTTGCCGACGAAGCCGACCGCGCCGACCTTGCGCCGGGCCCGCTCCGAGCCGACGCTGGCGGCATAGGCCATCAGCTCGGCCATGCCGATGCTGGCACAGTGGCGCGCGTCGAAGGCGAGGAAGGCGACCTTGGGCAGCTCGACGCACATGGTGAAGGCGTTGTAGGCCGCCACGCAGGCGGCGCCGAGCTTCTGCAGGAAGATGGTCTCGAGGTCGACGAGCTGCTCCAGCGAGCCCGACAGATAGAGCAGGGGCTCACCCGCGCCGACCCAGCGGCCCTCCTCGTAGTTCATCTCGATCTTGAACTGCACGCCGCGCTGCTCGGCGATCCCGTTCAGCCACTCGATCATCAGCCGCGGCGCGGAGACGACCGGCCGGCGCAGGAAGACCGCGTAGGTGACCTGCTTGTCGCCGAACCGCTGGACGATGCCCTTGGACCGGTTGAAATACTGGTCGGTCCAGGCCGGGACCGCGTCGGACCGCGGCAAGTTGTTGACCGACTGTCGGATTGCGACGCCGACCGGCTTGTTCTGCTCGTTCATGCTGCGCCCGTGTGTTCGTCCCCTCCCCGCCGGCGCATCAGCACCGGGCCGCGGCCCTAGCCGGGGGTCCTCGCCGCCTTCACGAGACCGCCGCCAGGGGCACCTTGCCGTTGGCGCCGGTCCGCTCGTCCTTGAGCGCGCCGGCGATCAGGAAAGCAAGCTCCAGCGCCTGGCTGGCATTAAGCCGCGGATCGCAATGGGTGTGATAGCGCGCCGCGAGCGCGTCCTCGGTGATCGCCTGGGCGCCGCCAATACACTCGGTGACATCCTGGCCGGTCATCTCGAAGTGGACGCCGCCGGCGTGGGTGCCGAGGTCGCGGTGGACCGCGAAGAAGCCCTCGACCTCGCGCAGCACGCTGTCGACCGCCCGGGTCTTGTAGCCCGAGCTGGCCTTGATCGTGTTGCCGTGCATCGGGTCGCACGACCAGACCACGGTCCGGCCTTCCCGCTTCACGGCCTCGACCAGCGGCGGCAGGAAGTCGCCGACCTTGTCCGCGCCCATGCGCGCGATCAGGGTCAGCCGACCGGGCGTATCCGCGGGGTTGAGCGCGTCGATCAGGCGGATCAGGTCGTCGACCGGCGTGGTCGGGCCGACCTTGAGGCCGAGCGGGTTGCCGACCCCGCGCAGGAACTCGACATGGGCGCCGTCCGGCTGGCGCGTGCGGTCGCCGATCCAAAGCATGTGGGCCGAGCAGTCGTACCACTGGCCGGTCAGGCTGTCCTGCCGGGTCAGCGCCTGCTCGTAGGGCAGCAGCAGCGCCTCGTGGGAGGTGAAGAAGCTCGCTTCCTTGACCTGCGGGACGTTGTCGGCGGTCAGCCCGCAGGCTTCCATGAAAGCGAGCGCGTGGGCGATCTGATCGGCCAGCGCGCCATAGCGCTTGCCGGCCGGGCTGTCGGCGACGAAATCCTGGGTCCAGCGGTGGACCTTGTGCAGGTCGGCGAAGCCGCCGAGGGCGAAGGCCCGCAGCAGGTTGAGCGTGGAGGCGGCCTGGAAGTAGGCCTTGATCATGCGTTCGGGATCGGGGATCCGCGCGGCCTCGTCGAATTCCATGCCGTTGATGATGTCGCCGCGGTAGGACGGCAGCTCGACCCCGTCGATCGTCTCGGTATCGGCCGAGCGCGGCTTGGCGAACTGGCCGGCCAGCCGGCCGACCTTCACCACGGGCAGACCGGCACCGTACATCAGCACCACGGTCATCTGCAGCAGCACCTTGAGGGTGTCGCGGATGTTGTTGGGGCCGAATTCGGCGAAGCTTTCCGCGCAGTCGCCGCCCTGGAGCAGAAAAGCCTTGCCTTCCGCCGCCCTGGCGAGCTGGGCGGTCAGGTCGCGCGCCTCGCCCGCGAAGACCAGCGGCGGATAGCCGGACAGGCGCGTCTCGGCATCGGCGAGCGCGTCGGCTTCCGGGTATGTCGGCATCTGGAGGGCCGGCTTGCTACGCCAGCTCGACGGGCTCCACCCTTGCGGTGCCATCGATCGATCCTTTCCGGTGCTGCGGTGCGCGGGCCCGCAAGGGCCCGCACGCCTTCGATATACAACAATGGGCCGCGCGGGCAACAGGCGCGCCTGATCACCCTCCCGCGGCGATGCCGGCCGGACACCGCTGGATCAGGAACCGGCCGGCAGGAAAATATAGTTGAAAACGTAGTCCGACCGGGTCGCCGGGTTGCGATGGCACCGGTCCGCATCGAAGCGGTCGAGACCGACCAGGCCGGACGAGGTCAACGCCATGCCCCGGTATCCGTGTGCCTCGACCGCGCGAAACGCCTCCTCCAGAGGCATTTCCAGATGGATCTCCTCGAGTTCCAGCAGGAGCACGGGGCGGCACCGCGCCAGGGTCTCGCGGGCGCCCTCGATGACCTTCAGTTCCAGCCCCTCCACGTCGATCTTGATGAATCCGACGTCGTCGAAGCCGTAGTCGTCGAGCCGCCGGGTCTCGACCGGTACTTCCGTGACGTCGGCGACGATCTGCTTCGGCGCCAGCGTCCCGCGCTGGTTCGAATGTCCCCGGCTCCCGCGCGGGATGCGCATCACGCCCTGCCCCGCCTGGTCGGACAGCGCGACCTCCTCGACCTCGACATTGGCCGCCACCGTCCGCCGCAGGAACCGCACGATCTTGGGGTTGCATTCGAAGGCGACGACCCGCGGGCACAGCCGGGAGAGGAAATAGCTGTAGTCCCCCTTGTTCGCGCCGACGTCGAGCGCCGCCCGGTTCGGATCGACCAGCACCGGCAGCAGCGACAGCTCGCGCTCGCCGCGCCGGCGGGCCCGATGGGCATGCCGCCAGATGTACAAGCGCCCCGGGATCAGGGAGTGCACCAGACGTTCCTCGAACGTCGGGCGCAGGGCAGGAGGAGCCGTAGTCATGAACAGGTTCTTGCAGCCGCGACGGAAGCGCGCAAGCGCTCCGAGATCAGGCGGAGGCCGCCGAACGGCGCCTACTCGGCCGCCTGGGCCTCTTCTTCGGGATCGGGGATCGGCTCGCGCATCGTCACGAATTCCTCGGCGGCGGTCGGGTGAATGCCGACGGTGGCGTCGAAATCGGCCTTGGTCGCGCCCATCTTGATGGCGACCGCGAAGCCCTGGACGATCTCGCCCGCCTCCGGGCCAACCATGTGCAGGCCGACGACCTTCTGGCTTTCGCGGTCGACCACCAGCTTCATCAGCCCGTGCTCGTCTCGGCCGGACATGGTGTGCTTCATCGGCCGGAAGCTAGACCGGTAGATGTCGACCGCGCCGAACCGCTCGCGCGCCTCGGCCTCGGTCAAACCCACCGTGCCGATCGACGGCTGGCTGAACACGGCCGAGGGGACATTCTCGTAGCTCACCCGGCGGCTCGACGGGTTGAAAAGGGCGTCCGCAAGCGCGTGGCCTTCCGCGATGGCGACCGGGGTGAGCTGGATGCGGTCGGTGACGTCGCCGATCGCGTAGATGTTCGGCACGTTGGTGCGCCATGCCTCGTCGACGGGGATCGCCCCCTTGTCGTCGGTCTTAACGCCGGCGGCCTCCAGGCCGAGCCCGTCCGTCTTGGGCGCGCGGCCGGTCGCATACATGACCAGGTCGGCCTCGATCGATTCCAAATCCGCCAGGTCGACGATGAAATAGGGTTTGCCGTCCGCACCGTCCTTGCGGGTAATCGCCGACACCTGGGCGTCGAAGCGCAAATCGATGCCCTTCTTGATCATCTCTTCGGCCAGGAAGCGGCGCACATCCTCGTCGAAGCCGCGCAGGAACAGCTCGCCGCGGTAGAGCTGGCACACCTCGGCCCCGAGATTGTGGAAGATCCCGGCGAACTCCACCGCGATGTAGCCGCCGCCGACGATGACCACCCGCTTGGGCATCTCCTCCAGATAGAAGGCCTCGTTCGAGGTGACGATATGCTCGCTGCCCGGGAATTCCGGCACGCTCGGCCAGCCGCCGACGGCGACCAGGATCTTGTCCGCGGTAAACCGCTGGCCATCGACCTCGACCGTATGATCGTCGATCAGCGTGGCCCGGCCCCAATGGATATGGGCGCCGGAGCCCTCGATCAGCCGCTTGTAGATGCCGTTCAGCCGCTCGATCTCGGTATTCTTGTTGGCGATCAGCTTCGACCAGTCGTGGCTGCGCTCGCCGACCGTCCAGCCGAAGCCCTCGGCGTCGCCGAAATCCTCGGCATAATGGGCGGCGTAGACCAGCAGCTTCTTGGGCACGCAGCCGACATTGACGCAGGTGCCGCCCAGATAGCGGTCTTCCGCAACCGCGACCCTGGCGCCATGGCCGGCGGCGATCCGCGCGGCGCGCGTGCCGCCCGAGCCGGCGCCGATCACGAAGAAATCATAGTCGTAGCTGGTCATCCATCACTCCTCGGTCGATCGCCCTTACTTAGGCTGTCTGACCGGTTCGTGAATAGCGCCAATACCCGCGCCAGCGCCATCCCAGCACGACGACCATGAGCAGGACCTGCAGCGCTATGGGCCCGACGGAGAGCCCCCAGCCGCGGGTTCCGATGGGCCACAGGACCGGCAGCAGGTCGTATAGCTGGCCCATGAACAGGATGAAGGGCAGCGCGCCATAGAGCACGAACAGGACGACGAAGGCGAAGGCGGCACCCTCGCGGGTCTGGCGCGACAGGCTGAAGGCCATCACGATCAGCACGTCGCGGACCACGAACAGGAAGGTGGCCACCAGTTGCACCAGCAGGAACCGCCGCGGCGTCAGCGCCTCGAGGTTGCGATCGCCGTCGAAGGCGCCGCCCAGGATCAGGACGGCGCCGCCCACCGAAACCAGGGTCAGCGCCGCGAAGGTCAACAGCCACAGGGGCATCGCCGCGATGCCGGCGCCCGCCCGTCCGCCGCGGAACAGGCCGATGGTGCGGCGTGCGCTCTCCGGATCCTTGGGCTCGAACAGGATCAGCAGGTAGACGAAAATCGCGACCGAGACGAAGGCGATCATCAGCTGCGCGCCCGGTAGCGGGTTCCGGTGCGCGATCCCGTTCGTGTAGACGGCGAAGAAGACGAGGAACAGCAGCCAGACCCAGGGCGCGTTGTGGAACTGGAGTTCCCGCCGCATCCGCCTGTTGATGCCGACCACGCCCCACAGCGCGAAGAACCAGCCCGTCAGGGCGACGAAGTGGCTGGCGTCGAACCGCAGCCCGTACCAGTCGATGTCGAACCAGCCGGGCACCCGCGCGGCCATCAGCAGCGCCCCGGTCGCGATCAGCGCCACGAAGTGGATCAGGGTGGTGTTGCCGGGCCGGAAGCCGGGCGTCCGTGACAGCCGGGTCAGGCTGAGCAGCAGGCCCACGGTCTGGCACACCAGGCCGAAGCCGACCATCGAGGCCGCCATGACCAGCGCCGCCGTGCCCGCCCCGTTATAGACCTCGACCCCGACATAGAGCAGGAGGCAGCACAGGCCGAGCGCCCAGGAATAGGACGTCGCCCCGACCAGCTTGCCCAGGGTCATCGCCCATGGCCCCAGCGCGGACATCCGTTGGCCGTCCCAGGTGCGGCCGCGGATTTCGCGGATCACCGCGCCGGCGGCCTGGCGGCCGCCCCACAGCAGGACGATGGCCAGGAAACCCCAGTGTGCCACCGCGCTCGTGATCGGGAAGGAGACGGTTCCGCCCACCATCCGCGCCAGGCTCCAGTCGGCCGCGCCCGCCGCCGCGAACAGGACGAGGAGCAGAAGCGGCCCGATGAGCAGCCGGTTGGCGGTGAATTCGAGCCAGAGGTTCCGGCGCAGTTCGGGATTACCGATCATGACGCGCCGCCCGTCCGGCCCGCCGGAGGATCGGTCGCGGCGCCGGGACCATCGGTGCCGGGCAGGTCGGCGTGGGGCAGGTCGGCGCCGGGAGGACCGCCCTCGCCGCGGAGGGTGGCGAAATAGATCTCCTGCACCCGCGACTGGTCCTCGGTATAGGACACGACGTCCAGGC
>CAMYMQ010000195.1 GCA_947259335.1 uncultured Alphaproteobacteria bacterium
GGCGAAGAAGTCCGGCCGCGTCGCGGCCGAGGGCCTGGTCGCGGTGCGGGCCGACGACGGCGCCGGCGCGATCGTCGAGGTCAACAGCGAGACCGACTTCGTCGCCCGCAACGACGCGTTTCAGGAGTTCTCGAAGGCCGTAGCCGACCTCGCGCTCGCCGCCGAGGGCGAGATCGACGCGCTCAAGGCGTCGGACTATCCGGGCACGGGCCGGACGGTCGAGGAAGAACTCACCCATATGATCGCGACGATCGGCGAGAACATGAGCCTGCGCCGCGCCGCCGCGCTGGCCGTGTCGCCGGGCGTGGTCGCCAGCTATGTCCACAACGCGATCGCCGACGGTGTCGGCAAGATCGGCGTGCTGGTCGCGCTCAAGTCGGAAGGCGACGCGGATGCGCTGACCGCGCTGGGCAAGCAGATCGCGATGCACATCGCCGCGACCGCGCCGCGGTCCCTGTCGGTTGCCGATCTCGACGCCGAGACGGTCGACAAGGAGCGCAACATCCTGCGGGAACAGGCGCTCGCCTCGGGCAAGCCTCCCGAGATCGTCGACAAGATGATCGAAGGACGGCTGCGGAAGTTCTATGAAGAGGTGGTCTTGCTGGACCAGACCTTCGTCATCGACGGCGAAAGCAAGATCAGCAAGGTGCTTGAACAGGCGGGCAAGGACCTCGGCGCACCGGTCGAGATCGCCGGATTCGTTCGCTTCCAGCTCGGCGAAGGTGTCGAGCGCAAGGACGACGATTTCGCCGCCGAGGTCGCGCAGTTGGCGGGCTAGGCCACTTTTCCGGAGTTATCTGTTCCGCCCGCCCCCGCGCTTCTTGAGGACGTCCATATGGCGACGCCGAAATACCGTCGCATACTGCTCAAGATTTCCGGCGAAGCCCTGATGGGCGGCAACGAGTTCGGCCTCGACCCGGAGACCCTGGAAAGGGTCGCCGGCGAGGTCAAGGGCGTCCACGAGCTCGGGGTGGAAATCTGCCTCGTCGTGGGCGGCGGGAACATCTTCAGGGGAATCGAGGCCGGCGCCCGAGGCATCGAGCGGGCCACCGGCGACTACATGGGCATGCTGGCGACGGTCATGAACGCGCTCGCCGTGCAGGGCGTGCTCGAGCGGATCGGCGTGCCGACCCGCGTGCTGTCGGCGATCCCGATGGCGACCGTGTGCGAGCCCTACATCCGCCGCCGCGCGGTCCGCCACCTCGAGAAGGGGCGGGTGGTGATCTTCGCCGCGGGGACCGGCAATCCCTTCTTCACCACCGATACCGCCGCCGCGCTGCGTGCCTCGGAAATGGGCTGCAATGCCCTGCTCAAGGGAACCAAGGTCGACGGCGTCTACAGCGCGGATCCGGTCAAGGATCCCGGGGCGGAACGCTACGACGCGCTCAGTTTCCACGAGGTGCTGTCGCGGGATCTCAAGGTGATGGACGCCTCGGCGATCGCGCTCGCCCGCGAAAACGGCATTCCGATTCTGGTCTTTTCGATACAGAATGCCGGCAGCATCGCCGATGTTGTCTGCGGACAAGGCCATTTCACGATAATAAGCGATGGGGACGCCCGTGTCTGACCTGGCACTGCCCGAGATCGAGCGCCGTATGAACGGTGCTCTCGAAACCCTCAAGACGGAATTCGCCGGCCTGCGCGCCGGGCGGGCCTCGACCAGCCTGCTGGAGCCGGTCCAGGTAGACGCCTACGGCTCGTCGATGCCGATCAACCAGCTCGCCAACGTATCGGCGCCGGAACCGCGGCTGCTGACCGTCCAGGTCTGGGACGCGTCGCTCGCCGGGGCCGTCGAACGGGCGATTCTGGAAGCCAATCTGGGGCTCAATCCGCAGCGCGAGGGCCAGGTCATTCGGGTGCCGCTGCCCGACCTGACCGAGGAACGTCGGCGCGAGCTGACCAAGGTTGCCCACAAATACGCCGAAGAAGCGCGTATCGCGGTGCGCAACGTCCGCCGCCACGGCATGGACCAGCTCAAGCGCCAGGAGAAGGACGGCGACATCTCGCAGGACGAGCACCGGTCGATCTCCGGCGACATCCAGAAGCTGACCGACGGGTTCGTCGAGAAGATCGACGAGATGCTGGCTCACAAAGAAACCGAGATCATGCAGGTCTAGGCATGGAGCCGCTGCCCGCCCACAGCACGACCGGACTGCCGCCGCGCCATATCGCCATTATCATGGACGGCAACGGCCGATGGGCGAAATCCCGGGGCCTGCCGCGGACCGAAGGCCATCGGCGCGGGATCGGGTCGGTGCGGAAGACGGTGCAGGCCGCGATCGGCCTGGGTGTCAGCTATCTCACCCTCTACGGATTTTCCTCCGAAAACTGGAACCGGCCCGCCGGCGAGGTCAAGGACCTCATGGGCCTTCTGCGCATCTACCTGCGGCGAGAGGTCGCCGACCTGCACAAGAACGGGGTGCGCCTGCGCTTTATCGGGGACCGGTCGCGCCTGGCGCCGGACATCGTCCGGCTGATCGAGGATTCGGAGGAGATCACCCGCCGCAACAGCCGGCTGACCCTGGTCATCGCGCTGAGCTACGGCAGCCGGGACGAGATCCTTTTCGCCGTGCGGGGGCTGATGCGCGAAGCCGCCGAGGGCCGGATCGATCCGGCCGACATCGACGAGGCCGCCTTCGCCAAGCGGCTGCTGACCGCCGACATCCCGGACCCCGACCTGATCATCCGGACCAGCGGCGAGCAGCGGCTCAGCAATTTTCTGCTCTGGCAGAGCGCCTACGCGGAAATGATCTTCACGCGCTGCCTGTGGCCGGACTTCGGCGAGGACGAGCTGCGCGCCGCGGTCAGCGAGTTCCAGACCCGCGACCGGCGCTATGGTGCGGCCGTCGGTTGAAAGCCGGCGGCGGCCTGATTCTGCAGCCGTTGGGCTGGCTCAAGACAGAGATCGCGATACGGATCGCCTCGGCGCTGGTCGTGGCGGGGGTCGCCGGCGCCTGTCTTTATTTCGGCAAACCCTATTTCCATGTCCTGGTAGCCCTGTTCGCCCTCGTGATGATCGGTGAATGGTCGAGCGTCGCCTGCGGGTCCGATCCGCCGAAGTCCGCGGTGGCGCTGGCGATGGCCGTGGTGATCGCGGTCAGCATCCTGTCCGGCCTGGGCCTGTTGTGGTGGGCGGCCGCGGCGGCCTGCGCCGGGGCGGCGATCCTGGCGCTGCTGGGGCTGATCCGGGCGGCGCCCGACCTGTCCTGGATCGCGCTCGGGCTTCTCTATGTTTGCGCGCCGGTGGTCGCGATGATCGGCCTGCTCGACCGCGCGCCGCAGGGCGCCTGGGCGGTCTTCTGGGTGGTCGCCGTGGTCGCCGCGACCGATTTGGGCGCCTTCTTCGTCGGCCGCAGGGTAGGGGGGCCACGGCTCGCCCCCCGGTTCAGCCCGGCCAAGACCTGGTCCGGCCTGTTCGGCGGCATCGCGGCGTCAACACTGGTCGGCATGGCCATCGGAGCCTATTATTCTGATCAACCTGTCCTGTTCTGGGCCGTTGGGGGGGCGCTTCTGGCCGTCATCTCGCAGGCGGGAGACCTTGCCGAATCGGCGTTCAAGCGCCGCTTCAAGGTCAAGGATGCAAGCGCCCTGATCCCGGGTCATGGCGGAGTCCTCGACCGTGTCGACGGCCTGGTCGCGGCAGTGGTCGCGGTCGCGCTTTACGTTTGGGCCAACGAAGGACTGGTGGTTCCATGAATATTGCCGCGCCGGTTGCGCAATGCCGTCCGGCCCAGGTCCGGCCCCGGCGCCTGTCGATCCTCGGATCGACCGGGTCGATCGGGCTGAGCACGATCGACATCGTCGAACGCGACCGCGCGGCCTATGAGATCGAGGCCCTGACCGCCCACCGCAACGTCGAGCGGCTGATCGAGCAGGCCACAAAGCTCCGGCCTGCGGTCGCCGTGGTCGCCGACGAGGTCCACTACGAAACCCTCAAGGACGGGCTCGCGGGCACGGGCATCGAGGCGGCCGCGGGCGCGGGCGAGCTGAAGGACGCCGCGGCCCGGCCGGTCGACCTGGTCATGGCCGGCATCGTGGGCGCCGCC
>CAMYMQ010000196.1 GCA_947259335.1 uncultured Alphaproteobacteria bacterium
CCCTCCGGCCGGGTTGGCGGGGCTGCCGACCGGGTGCCGGCCGCTTCGGGATCCGGACCGGCCAAGCGCCTGCCGCGCCGCTCTGATCCAATTCCGTTCAAGCTGTTCGCAGTCCATGATCGCCTCTCTCGTCGGGGACAGAGTGCCCGTGCGGGCGAGGGATAGTGAAGCGCGGTTTTGTGTCGGCAATATGGACCGGGAGTGGCGGAATTGCTCCCGCGATCCCGATTGCGGAGTGGCCTCGCGCGGGCGTATTAGCAGGGCGACGGCGCGAAGCTGCGTGCGATTGGCGCACGGCGATGCGGCCGTCTTTCCCATGGAGACCTTCGATGCGCGTTTTTGCCCCGATTTTGCTGGCCGCCGCGGCCTTCGCGGCGCCAGGGTCGGCCCTTGGCGCCGATGCCAGTGGCAACTATTCGATCCGTGGCGCGGGTACGATCGCCTGCAGCGCCTACATCAAGGCGACGCCCGCCCAGAAGCAGTTCGCCGAGACCTGGTGGGCCGGCTACCTGACGGCGATGAACCGGTCGACCGCCCAGACGTATGAAGTGCTCGGCGACTGGTCGGTCGAGCAGGCCAACGCCTGGCTGCTCACCTATTGCACCCAGAACCCCGACGCCAAGCTCGCGGTGGCCGTGCACAAGATGCTCGAAGCGGCCTATCCGACCCGCAAGCAGTCCAGCGAGTAGCGGCGCGCCGAACGCCAAAACGATGGCTCCCGCCGCCCGCCCGGCGGCGGGACTGGCGCAGCCGGACCCGCCGCGCTTGGCGCACCCGCCGATTTCTGGCAGACAGGGCGCTCTCTTCAAGGGCGCGAACATGAACACGGCGGAAACAGCGAACGACGACACCGAGGCGGGCGAGGCCCGGCGCGATTTCATCCGCGAGATCGTGCGCGCCGACTTGGCCGAGGGCCGGGTCGCGTCGGTGGTCACGCGCTTCCCGCCGGAGCCCAACGGCTACCTCCATATCGGCCACGCCAAGTCGATCTGCCTGAACTTCGGCCTGGCCGAGGACTTCGGCGGCCGCTGCAACCTGCGCTTCGACGACACCAACCCGGTCAAGGAAGAGCAGGAGTATATCGACGCGATCGAGACCGACGTCCGCTGGCTCGGCTTCGACTGGGGCGAGCACCGGTATTTCGCCTCCGACAATTTCGAACAGCTCTTCGCGTGGGCGGAGCACCTGATCCGCGAAGGGCTGGCCTATGTTGACGACCAGAGCGCCGACGAGATCCGCGCCAACCGCGGCACCCTGACCGAGCCGGGCCAGAACAGCCCGTTCCGCGACCGGAGCGTGGAGGAAAACCTCGACCTGTTCCGGCGCATGCGCGCGGGCGAGTTCCCGAACGGGTCGCGGGTGCTGCGGGCCAAGATCGACATGGCGTCGGGCAACATCAACCTGCGCGATCCCGTCCTCTACCGCATCCTCCACGCCCCTCACCCGCGCACCGGCGACGCCTGGTCGATCTATCCGACCTACGATTACGCCCACGGGCAGTCGGACGCGATCGAGGGGGTCACCCACTCGGTCTGCACGCTGGAGTTCGAGGCGCACCGCCCGCTCTACGACTGGCTGATCGAACACCTCCCGGCCCCGTCGCACCCGCGCCAGTACGAGTTCGCGCGGCTCAACCTGTCGCACACCGTCCTGTCCAAGCGGCGGCTGATCCAGCTGGTCACCGACGGCCACGTCACCGGCTGGGACGACCCGCGCCTGCCGACCCTGGCCGGGCTGCGCCGCCGGGGCATCCCGCCGGAGGCGATCCGCGAGTTCGCCCGGCGGATCGGCGTCGCCAAGTCGGACAACCTGGTCGAGGTCCAGCAGCTCGACGCCGCCGTGCGCGAGCATCTGAATAAGCACGCCCTGCGGCGGATGGCCGTGCTCAAGCCGCTCAAGCTGGTGATCGAGAATTATCCCGAGGGCGAGATCGAGCTGCTCGACGCTGTCAACAACCCGGAGGATGCGGACGCCGGCAAGCGCCCGGTGCCGTTCAGCCGCGAGCTGTGGATCGAGCGCGACGACTTCATGGAGGATCCGCCGCGAAAGTTCTTCCGCCTCGGCCCGGGCCGCGAGGTGCGGCTGCGCTACGCCTATTTCGTGACCTGCACCGACGTGGTCAAGGACGCCGCCGGCGAGGTGGTCGAACTGCGCGCCACCTACGACCCCGCGACCCGGGGCGGCGACGCGCCCGACGGCCGCAAGGTCAAGGGCACGATCCACTGGGTCTCCGCCTCCCATGCCGTGCCCGCCGAGGTGCGGATCTACGACCATCTGTTCACGGAAGAGGTGCCGGGCGCCGGCGGCCGCGACTGGCTCGACGACCTGAATTCGGAGTCGCTGACGGTGCTGACCGGCTGCATGCTCGAACCGGCACTGGCCGAGGCCAACTCGCCCGCGACGGTCCAGTTCGAGCGCCAGGGCTATTTCGCGCCCGACCCCGACGGCACCCCGGACAAGCCGGTGTTCAACCGGACGGTGGGGCTGCGCGACAGCTGGGCGAAGATCGCGAAGAAGGGCGGGTAGCTCGATGCCGGTGACGCCGATCAAGATCGACATCTACAACCACGTCATGCCGCCGCGCTATCTCGAGGCGCTCAAGGTCCACTTCAAGGACCCGGGCCTGCTCAAGCGGATGACCAACCTGCGCATGCTGTGGGACCTGCCGGGCCGGGTCGAGATGCTCGGCCAGTGGCCCGAGGTGCGGCAGGTGCTGACCCTCGGCCTGCCGCCGCCGGAACTGCTCGCCGGTCCCGACCAGACGCCCGACCTCGCGCGCATGGCCAACGACGACATGGCCGGCATCTGCGCCCAATGGCCGGACAAGTTCCCCGCCTTCGTCGCCCAGCTGCCGATGAACAACATCCCCGCGGCGCTGGAGGAGATGGACCGGGCGATCGGCGACCTCGGCGCGCGCGGCATCCAGCTCGGCACCAACATCGCCGGCCGGCCCCTCGACGAAGACGAGTTCTTCCCGGTCCTGGAGCGGGTGACCAACCATCACGGCCTGCCGATCTGGATGCACCCGGTGCGCCCGGCCACCTTCGCCGATTACAGGACCGAGGAAAAATCGAAGTACGAAATCTGGCAGGTGCTCGGCTGGCCCTACGAGACCAGCGTGGCGATGGCCCGGATCGTCTTCTCGGGCATCTACGACAAGCTGCCGGAGATGCGGATCATCACCCACCATTGCGGCGGCATGATCCCCTATTTCGCGGGCCGCTGCGAAACCCTGTGGGCGCAGCTCGGCTCGCGCACGGCGGACGAGGACTACAGCCAGATCCTCAAGCGCATGTCCAAGCCGCCGATCGAGTATTTCAAGATGTTCTACGGCGACACCGTGCTGGGCGGCTCGGCCTCGGCGCTGCGCTGCGGGCTAGACTTCTTCGGCGCCGACCATGTGGTCTTCGCCAGCGACTGCCCGTTCGACCCCGAGGGCGGGCCGATGTTCATCCGCGAGGGCATCCGCTCGGTCGAGGACCTGGACCTCACCGAGGCGGAGAAGAACAAGATCTATCGCGACAACGCGCTGCGCTTGATGAAGATGTCGATGGAGACGGGGTAGGGGCTTCGGTCCGCCGTCCATCCTTCGAGGCCGCCTTCGGCGGCACCTCAGGATGAGCAGATGGACGTTATTGACCCCGGTTCTTTCTGGCACGGGCTCATCCTGAGGTGCCCGCCATCAGGCGGGCCTCGAAGGATGGATGACGCGCTCCGCGCCCGGCAGCCCTCACCCCCAGAGCGACAGGCCCAGCCCTTCCGACAGGTGGGTCAGCGCCGTCATTCCGGCGATCGAGTTGCCCTTGGGGCCGAGCGCGGGGCCGAAGGCGGCGATGCTCATGCGGCCGGGGACGACCGCGAGGATCGCGCCCGACACGCCGCTCTTGGCCGGGACGCCGACGTTGACCGCGAAGCGGCCGACCTCGTCGTATAGTCCGCACATCGCCATCAGGGCGACGACGGTGCGGTTCGCGCCCTCCGCGACGATCCGGTCGCCGGTCACCGGGTCGACGCCCCGGTTGGCGAGGAAAAGGCCGAGCCGCGCCAGCCGCCGCGCGGTGAGCGTGATCGAGCATTGCCGGAAATAGGTCTCCACCGCCCGGCGCGGATCCTCGATCCGGCCGTAGTGCTTCATGAAGTTGGCGAGCGCCCGGTTGCGGTAGCCGGTTGCCGATTCCGAGCGGTAGACGGCCTCGTCCACAGGAAAGGCCTCGCCGTCGCAGATGCCGGAGAGGAAGGCCTGGAGGCCGCCCGCCTTCTCGTCGGGCGTCTCGCCGGGCAGCAGGCCGCTGACCATGATCGCGCCGGCGTTGATGTAGGGGTTGCGCGGTCGGCCCTGCTCCTCCTCGAGGCGGACGATCGAGTGGAAGGCGTCGCCCGAGGGCTCCACCGACATGCCGTCGAACACACCCGCGCCGTGCGCGGCCAGGGCGTGACACAGGGCGAAGACCTTGGAGACCGACTGGAAGGTGAAGGTCCGGCCGACATCGCCGGCTTCGGCGGCGGCGCCGTCGACGGTGCGCACGGCAAGCCCGAACTGTGCCGGGTCGGCCTCGGCCAGGGCCGGGATGTAGCTGGCGACGCGGCCCTTGCCGCATTCGGCCGCGCCCGCCCGGTGGGCGGCGTCGACGATCGCCTGGAGTTCCGATGGGTTGGTCATGGCGCGGAGCCTAGCCCGATGCCGCCGGTCGGGCCACAAGCGGCTTGCCGCGCGGCCGTCATTCATGCCATCCCGGCCCGGTCATTCACCAGGAGAGCGCCCCCATGTCCAAAGAGACGTCCAAAGAGATCGTCCATATTCCCGGCTATTCCGACGTGATCAAGAAGGCCGGCGTGCCGCTGTCGGCGGCGGTCAAGGCGAACGGCTTCGTGTTCGTCTCGGGCATGCCGCCGATGGACCTGGCGACGGGCGAGCTGATCCAGGGCGACATCGAGACCCAGACCGTTGCGGTCATGGAGGCGCTGAAACAGGTGCTCGAGCGGTCGGGGTCGTCCTTCGACCGGGTGGTCAAGGTCACGGTCTTCGCCGCTAACTCCGGCTTCTTCGGGCGCATCAACAACGTCTACAAGCGCTATTTCGAGACCGATCCGCCGGCGCGCAGCTTCGTCACCGTGGGCTCCTGGCCGCTCGAATTCGACGTCGAGATCGAGTGCGTGGCGCTGTGCGACTGACCACCGTGCCGGCGGACGCCGGCCCCGCCTAGAGGTAGGGCAGCAGCAGGCGCGTGAACCCGTCGCGCAGGCGGATGAGGAGATTGCGGCCGTTGACCCGCTCCAGGGTGAGCTCGGTCGAATCGGCCATCTTCTCGTCGATCAGGGCGTCCAGCTGCCGGGCCACGACCGGGTCGTAGCATTCGACATTGTGCTCGAAGTTCAGCCGCAGACTGCGGGCGTCCCAGTTGGCGCTGCCGATCAGCGCCCAGTTGCCGTCGACGGTCATCAGCTTGGAATGGTCGAAGGGCCGTGGCGTCAGGTGGATGCGGCAGCCGGGCTCGAGCAGCTGGTCGTGCTGGGCGAAGGCGGCCCAGTCCATGAAGAAGTGGTTGCTGCGCGCCGGCAGCACGATGTCGACCGCGACCCCGCGCATGGCGGCCAGCGTCAGCGAGGCGATCAGCCGCTGTTCGGGCAGGAAATAGGGGGTGACGATCCGGATCCGGTCGCGCGCCCGTTCGATGGCGCCAGCCATCACCCACATCAGCTTTTCCAGGTCTTCGTCGGGGCCGCTGGGAATGCCCCGGGCGGCGGTCTCGCCGACTTCGGCGGGATCCGGGAACCAGCCGGGGTCCGACAGCTCCTCGCCGGTGGTGAAGTGCCAGTCCTCGGCGAAAGCGGCCATCAGCTGCGTGACCACCGGGCCCTCGACCCTGAAATGCACGTCCCGGATCGGCCGGCGCGGTTCCGTGTCGTGCAGGTTGGCGCGGGCGATGTTCATGCCGCCGGTGAAGGCGATCCGGCCGTCGACCACCAGCATCTTGCGGTGGGTGCGCATGTTCACATAGGGCATCCGCCAGGGCACGAAACTGTGCAGGAAGCGGGCGGCCGGCACGCCCGCCGCTTCCAGCCGCCGCAGGATCGGCGACCACAGATAGCCGGCGCCGATGCCGTCGACCAGCACGCGCACCTCGACCCCGCGCCCGCAGGCCGCGGCCAG
>CAMYMQ010000197.1 GCA_947259335.1 uncultured Alphaproteobacteria bacterium
CGGCCGAGATCGCGGCGGCGCCGCGGCGCCGTCCCTAGTTCCTACTCCAGAGCCCCCGGGCTCCCGGGGGCCACGGCCCCTAGGCCTCGGCCGCCGCCTTCGCCCGGTCCCGGGCGAAGGCGCACAGGTCCTCGAACAGATCCCCGTCGTTGATGACGCGCGGAACCTTGTTCTGCCCACCCATCTTGCCCCGGCGCTTCATCCACGCGGCGAAGCCGCCCGGCGGCATGACCAGCACGGCCGGTCCGTCGAGCCCGAACCCGCCCGCCCGGTGGGCGGCATAGTCCTCGTTCAGTTCCTGGAGCCGCGCATCGAGCCTTTCGGTGAAGGCGCCGAGCCCATCCGCGGGCGCGCCGGGCGGGGCGAACTCGGCCACATAGAGATGGCTGCCCAGGGAACGGTTCTCGTCCGGGAACAATGCCGCGACGGAATAGTCCGTGACCATCGCGCCAATCGCCTTCGCGGCATCGGCAATCGCCTCCTCGATTTCCGCGTCGATCAGGTGTTCACCGAAGGCCGAGAGGGTGAAGGCGGTGCGCCCGGTGACCAGCAGGCGCGGCGGGTCGCGCTCGACGAAGCGCACCGTGTCGCCGATGATCCACGACCACAGCCCGGCACAGGTGGTCAGCACGAGCGCGTAGTTCACGCCGGTCTCGACGGTGCCCAGCCAGTGCCGGGTCGGCCGATCGGAATCCAGCTCCTCGACCGGCACGAACTCGTAGAACATTCCGTGGTCGACGTTGAGCCGAAGGCCCTCGCCATAGCTCCGGTCGCTCGACGCGACGAAGCCTTCGCTTGCCGCGAAGGCTTCGCGCAGGTCGACGGCGCCGCCTTCGAGCCAGCGGTCGAACTGCGGCTTGTAGGGTTCGAAATTGACGCCGCCGTGGACCAGCAGTTCGAGGTGCGGCCAGATATTGGGCAGCCGGCGGCCGGCCTCGGGCTTGAGCTCGGCCAGCCGGTCGAACAGGATCAGAAGCCAGCTCGGCGTGCCGCCGATCGACCGGATGTCCTCGCGCACCGCGCCCTCCGCGATCGCGGTGAGCTTTTGCTCCCAGTCCTCGATCAGCGCCATCCTGAGCGGTGGATAAGCACGCGGCCGCGCCCAGAAGGACATGGCCTTGGCCGCGATGCCGCTCAGGTCGCCGGATTCGACCCCTGGGGCGAGCCGCTTCAGGTCGGTGCTGCCGCCGAGCATCATGTTACGGCCGCCGAACAGGCGCGTGTCGGGCTTGTTGGCATGGTGATGGACCAGCAGGTCGAGCGCCGCGCGCTGGTTCGACCGCACCATCGCCCGGCTGACCGGAATGTATTTCGTGACGTCCGTAGTGGTGCCCGACGTGACCGCGAAATAGGGGATCGATTCGGGCCAGCTCACCCCGCGCAATCTGGGGAAAGCGTCCTTCCAGTAGTCCCGGTGGAAGTCCTCGTAACGGCGCAGCGGCACAGCGGCCTGGAAGTCGGCGACCGAGCCGATCCGATCGAACCGGTGGTCGGTACCGAAGCGCGTGTCCTGGGCATGGCGCATGAGCCGGTGGAGCTGCCGCCGCTGAGCCTCCACGGGGTCGAGCCTATCGAGCTGCCGACGGCGCCAGCGGGCGTAGAGGCGGAACAGGGGCGTCGCGTCGAGCATGTATGGGCAGATGCCAGCGTCAAAACGGTCCGAGCGGTGCGGCGGCGGGCAATCGCCCGGCCGCCGCTCTGTTCCTCATATAGTCCTTGGATGGGCGCCGCGCCCGGGCGAAACCCGAAAAAATTACGCGGTGTGGCGCCTTACTCGGCGACGGCAAGGGGCCGGGTTGCCCGCGGATTGCGCCCGAACAGCGTGCACAGGACTTCCAGCATCTGCCGGGTGCGGGGAGCGGCGATCGAGTAGTAGACCCGCTTCGACGCCCGGCGCGCCGAAACAAGCCCGTCCTGGCGAAGCCGGGCCAGTTGTTGCGAGAGATTGGGCTGGCGGATCTCCATCGCGGCCTCCAGCTCGCCGACGCATTTCTCGCCGTCGATCAGATGACAGAGGATCAGCAGGCGGTTCTCGTTCGCCACGCTCTTGAGGAAGCGGCTGGCCTCCCCGGCATTTTCTTCCAGCGCGACGATGTCCCTTGTGCTCATCGGACGGGCACCGGTCTGTGTAAGCGATATTTCACAGTATATCATATTGTTTATTTTTAATAACCGCATATTTTTTGTGTTTTATGGTCAGCACTATCGGCGCCGCGGTGTTGGACCCCGCCACCTAGGGTTTGTCTGGCGTGGCCGGGGCCGGTTTGGGGCCCGGTTTGGGCTCCGGCCTAGGCGCCGGTTTGGATTGTCGGGCCTTGAGGGCGGCGATCTGGGCGACCAGCCGTTTGCGCAAGGGGGAATCCTTGGGGATCACCTGGAGCAGCTTCTCCCAGTGACCGATCGCCTCCCCGGCACGGCCGGCCCGGGCGGCGAACACGCCGGCATAGTAGAGGCCGAGAGGGTGATTGGGGTCGAGGTCGAGTAGTCCGAGCACGGTCTTGCGCAGGGTCGGAGGCATCGGCTTGTCTTTTGGATGGGCCTTCAACAGCGCCATCGCATGGAGGCTCTGAACGCGGACATCCTTGGGCGCGAGCGCCGCCGCGCGGCCATAGGCGTCCGCGGCCTTCGCCGCCTCCCCCAGCACGTCATAGGCGCGGCCCAGCCGCAGCCATCCGGCCAGATCGCCGGGATTTTCCTTCAACCGCGCGGCCAGGCCCTCGACCATGCCCCGGATCATCTGCATCCGCTGCTCGGGGGTCATGGTGCGGGCGGCGCGGATGTCTTCCGCGGTCGGCCCGCGCGGGGCCGAGGCGACGGGCGTTCCTAGTCCGACCAGGTCGGGCCGTCCCAACCCGACATAGAGCGCGCCGGCGGCAACCGGCACGGCCAGCGCCACCAGCAGGACGAAACGCGACGACAGCGGCCGATTCGACGCGGCGCTCCCGGGCCGCGCATCGGCCGCCAGCATGCGCCGCTGGACCTCGATCCGGGCCGCCTCGGCATCCGCATCACTGAGGGCACCGCGGGCATGGTCCCGGTCGATTTCCGCAAGCTGGTCGCGGTAGACCTCGATGTCGTAGGCCGCATCGCGCACGACACCCCCGCCGGCGCGCGACAAGGGGCGCACCAGGAACCAAAGGGCCAGCGCCATCAAGCCGGCGAGAACCAGCCAGAGCGTCACGTCTCGCCCCCCTCCGGCTGCTCGAGCCGGCGCAGCTTTCGCTTCTCGGCGTCGCTGAGCGGCTCAGGGGCTGTCTGCCGGGCGCGCCTGCGCCGGCGCATCCGCCAGACCAGGCCACCCGCGCCGATCAGGAACAACAAGGGGGGGCCGAACCAGAGCAGCCAGGTCACCGGCTTCACCGGTGGCCGCAGCAGGACGAAGTCGCCGTATCGCGCCGTTATATACATAACGACCTGTCTATTTGAGTCACCCTTCGCCAGCCGCTCCCGGACGATGCGGCGCAGGTCCCTGGCCAGCGGTGCATCGGAATCGTCGATCGACTGGTTCTGACAGACGAGACAGCGCAACTCCTTGCTGATCTCGCGTGCCCGCCGTTCGAGCGCCGGGTCCTTGAGCGCCTCCCCCGGTTCGAGCGCGAAAGCCGGCCATACGATTGCGAATGCTGCGATCAGAATCAGAAGCCCGCGCATTCAGCCCTGCCCGGCCTTCAGTGTCCGGCAATCCTTGTCCCGCAGCGCTTTGACCAGGGGCAGGATCTGCTCGCTCAGCACCTGGGGGGTGACGGGGCCGACCTTCTTGAAACAGATCACGCCGGTACGGTCGACGATGAAGGTCTCCGGCACTCCGTAGACGCCCCACTCGATGGCGACGCGCCCATCGCGATCGGCGCCGATCCGAGCGTACGGGTTGCCGTGCCGCTTGAGCCAGGCCAGGGCCTGGTCGTCCTTGTTCTTGTAGTTGAGGCCGAATACCCGGACGCCCGGTGTCTTCGACAACTGCATGATGGAAGGATGCTCGGCCAGGCACGGCGTGCACCATGAGGCGAAGACATTCACGACCGTCACCTGGCCGACGAGATCGGCACGTGAGAATCCCTGATCGAGGCCCGCAAGCGCGGGCAGCGAGAAAGCCGGCGCCGGCCGGTCGAGCAGCGCCGACGGGATCGCCTGCGGGTCCCGCCCCGACATCATGAACCAGGCGACCACGATGGCGACCGCCAGAAACACGACCGCCGGCAGGAAAAAGAAAAGGTGGCTTCGTTTCAGCGGCGTCCCTTTGAGAGAGGGCTCTGGTGTCGAATTCCCGGACATGGCGCCGCCCTCAGCTCGCCGGCTTCGCCGCTGGCGCGACGGCCGCCGCCGACCGCTTGGGCGCGCCGATCCGATGGCGCCGGTCGGTCAGCGACACCAGCCCGCCGAAGAACATCAGGATTGCCCCGCCCCAGATCCACGGCACCAGAGGATTGTGGTAGATGCGGGTCGCCCAGCCGCGCTCCCCCGCGGGATCGCCCAGCACGACGTAGAGGTCGGCCAGGAAAGTCGTATGGATCGCCGCCTCCGTCGTCGACTGCCGGGGCGCCAGATAGGCCCGCTTTTCGGGCGCCAATACGGCCACCCGCCGGCCGTGGCGAGTGACGGTGAACTGGCCCCGGCGGGCCAGATAGTTCGGTCCGCGCACCTGCTCGACCTTGTCGAAGGCGACGGTATAGCCCGCGATGTCGATCGACTGGCCCGGCTTGAGGTACTGGATCTTCTCGACCTGCCAGGCCGACGACACGGTAATGCCGGCGACCATGATCGCAGTGGCGCCATGGGCGATGCTCATGCCCCAGGCAGCGCGGGGCAAGCCGATGGCGCGGCGCAGCGTATCACCAAGGGGTGCCCTGAACAGTTTTGTCCGTTCCGACAGTTCCCACAGAACACCCAGAAATAGCCAGGCGGCCATGCCGAGCCCCATCACCGCGAGCAGCGCCGAGGCATTGGTGAAATAGAGAGCGACGGCGACCACCCCGCCGGTGGCGAGGGCAACAACCTTCATGCGCCCGAACACGCCGGCCAGATCCGCCCGCTTCCAGGAAAGGAAGGGCGCGACGGCCATCGCCACGATCACCGGCACCATCAGCGGCACGAAGGTCGCGTTGAAATAGGGCGCGCCGACCGAGATCTTACCGAGCCCGAGCGCGTCGAGCATCAACGGATAGAGGGTCCCCAGCAGCACGGTCGCCGCGGCCGTCGCCATCAGCAGGTTGTTGAGGACCATCGCGCCCTCGCGCGAGACCGGCCGGAACAGGCCGGTCGAGGCCAGGGCCGGGGCCCGGAAGGCATACAGCGTCAGCGCGCCGCCGATGGCGATGACCAGGATCGCGAGGATGAACATGCCGCGTTCCGGGTCGTTCGCGAAACTGTGGACCGAGGTCAGCACGCCCGACCGCACCAGGAAGGTGCCGAGCAGGCTGAAGGCGAAGGCGAGGATCGCGAGCAGCACCGTCCAGCTCTTCAGCGCGTCGCGCTTCTCGACCACCACCGCCGAATGCAGCAACGCCGTGCCGACCAGCCAGGGCATGAAGGAGGCATTCTCGACCGGGTCCCAGAACCACCAGCCGCCCCAGCCCAGCTCGTAATAGGCCCACCAGCTGCCCAGCGCGATGCCGACGGTCAGGAAGCTCCAGGCGGCCAGTGTCCATGGCCGCACCCACCGCGCCCAGGCCGCGTCGACCTTGCCCTCGATCAGGGCTGCCACCGCGAAGGCGAAGGCGACCGAAAAGCCGACATAGCCGAGGTAGAGGAAGGGCGGATGAAAGGCGAGGCCCGGATCCTGGAGGATCGGGTTGAGCCCCTGCCCGTTCGCGGGCGGCGGAAAGACCCGCTCGAACGGGTTCGAGGTGAACAGGATGAAGGCGAGGAAGGCGACCCCGATCATGGCCTGGACGGCGAGCACCCGCGCCTTGAGGGTCGGCGGCAGGTTCCGCCCGAAGGCCCCGACGCTGGCGCCGAACAGCGACAGGATCAGCACCCACAGGAGCATCGAGCCCTCGTGGTTCCCCCACACGCCGGTGATCCGGTAGAGCAGCGGCTTGGCCGTGTGCGAATTCTCGATCACGTTGCGCACGGTGAAGTCGGAGCCGACATAGGCCGCCGTCAGGCACCCGAAGGCGATCAGGATCAGCGCGAACTGGCCGAGGCTGGCCGAGCTCGCGACCGCCATCAGCGGCGCGCTGTTCCGCCCCGCGCCGACCAGCGGCAGGGTCGCCTGCGCGAGCGCGAGAAGCAGCGCCAGAATGAGGGCGAAATGTCCGGCTTCGGCGATCATGGGCTCAGTGGCTCATCGTCTCGCGGTCAGGTCTTGGCACAAGGTTGACCGGGCTTGTCCTTGTGCCACAGGCCCTGCTTCTTGAGCGAGTCGGCCAGTTCCTTGGGCATGTAGTTCTCGTCGTGCTTGGCCAGCACTTCGGAGGCCGTAAAGACGCCATCGGCGCCGATCGCGCCGATCGCGATCACGCCCTGCCCCTCGCGGAACAGGTCGGGCAACGGCTGGTTTCCCTTGTAGTGGACCTGGATGGTCCGCTTGCAGTCGGTGACCCGGAACCGCTCCTCGAAGGCGCCGCCCAGCTTTGCACGGCTCCCCGGCTGCACCAGCCCGCCCAGCCGGAACCGCTGGCCGTGAGCCGGCGCCTTCTCGGCCACCTGGCTCGGCGTGTAGAAGAACAGGACCGAACCCTCGAGCGCCGTCAGCGCGAGCGCCGTGGCCCCGGCAAGCAGGGTGAAACCGACCAGCACGAAGAACATCCGGCGGCGCTTAGGCTTCATTTCGAGACCTCACCCTGTCCGCTTCTCTCCGGCCCAGCAGCCGCAACTGCCGCTCACGCACGCGCACGGTGCGAAGCGTGACGATCCACAGCCCGATCAGGACCACGGCGGTCAGGCCCAGCGCGGACCAGACATAGGCCGCGTAGCCACCCATCGACAGAAAATCGAGCACAGCTTTCATCCGGTTCGCCGTGTTGCGGGGAGCGGCGGCCACAGTCCGCGCGCTGCCTATCGTGCTGCCTTTACTTAGGTAGCATTCCTGGCCTATCCCGCGTAGGGCATTGCGGCAATTGCACGCGCTTGTGAAATCCGTGCCGGGCGCGCCTCCCGCCTTGCGGATCGCTCTCCGGCCTCTAGACTGGCGTGCCCGAACGCCCCGTCAGCAAGGAGCCGCGAAGCCGAGCCATGCTCTACCGTCTCGACGATATTGTCCCCTCCGTCTCCCCCGACGCCTGGGTCGCCCCCGACGCCGACGTGATCGGCCGCGTCACCCTGCACAAGGATGCGAGCGTGTGGTTCCACGCGGTCCTGCGCGGCGACGAGGAACCGATCGAGATCGGCGAGGGCTCGAACGTGCAGGATTTCTGCATGCTCCACGCCGATCCGGGCTTTCCGCTGACGGTCGGCCCCAAGGTGACGATCGGCCACCATGTCGTGCTCCACGGCTGCTCCATCGGCGCGGGCTCGCTGGTCGGCATCGGCTCGGTCATCCTCAACGGCGCGAGGATCGGGGCGAACTGCCTGATCGGCGCCCGTTCGCTGATCACCGAGGGCAAGGATATCCCGGACGGCTCCGTCGTCATGGGATCGCCCGGCAAGGTCGTGCGCGAGGTCACCGAGCAGGACCGCGCCTCGATGGCCCTCAATACCCTCCACTATGTCGAGCGCGGCCGCGCCTACCGCACAGGCTTCGCGCCGGTCGACAGCTAGGCGGCGCCCGACCGGAGCCGACAGGCGACTGGATGAAGAACCGGCCCTCCTTCCTGGACAGGTACCGGACCCGAAAGCGCGCCCGACGCCTGATGGAGAGCGAACACAGCTTCACGGGCCTGACGAACGAGCAGGTCTTCGAGAAGATATACGCCGATGGTTCCTGGGGCACGGATTCCGAGGGACGGCCCTGGTCCGGGAGCGGTTCGCACACGCCTCATATCGTTCACGCCTATGTCGAAGCGGTCGTCCGGTTCCTGGAGCGGCTTGGCGCCAACCTGACCGTCGTCGACCTCGGATGCGGCGACTTCTCGGTCGGGGCGCGGATCGCGCCCGCCGCCGATCACTATATCGCCTGCGACATCGCCCCCAGCATCATCGACCGGAATTCGCGGCTGGCGCGGCACGGTTCCGTGGCGTTCAGAACGCTCGATCTGGTCACCGACGATCTGCCGGCCGGCGACGTCGCCCTCGTGCGCCAGGTGTTGCAGCATCTGTGCAACGACGACATCCGGGCCTTCAGCGAGAGAGTGAGCCGCACCCGGCCCTACAGATACCTCATCGTGACCGAGCATATCCCGGCGGCCAAACGATTTCCGGCCAACGTCGACATCCCCAGCGGCAGCTGGACCCGGGTCATGTTCGGCAGCGGCGTCGTTCTGGAAAAGCCGCCCTTCAGTCTCCGGTCGCTCTCACGCGAGACGCTGTGCGAGGTCCGGGAACCCTCCTACGACCGCGACGCGATTATTCGAACCGTGTGCTATCGGCTGAAATGATCGGCCGGTACCGGAGGGGACCGGCCGCCGAGGCGTCCCCCCGCATCATGGGCGACATCACCCTTTCGCCGCCGGCGGCTGCGCCGGGCGTCATCGGCTTCCCTGGCCGTGCCGCCTTGATATCGGACGGCCTCCGCAGCATGTTGAGGCCGGTCGCGACGCCGCCCTTGACCCACATCAAGGGGCCGAGCGACGGCCTGTCCTATTTTTTGCCGCCCTCAAGGAGCTCCGCATGCTGAAGAAGATCGTCCTCCACCTGGCGCGCACCAAGGAATTTCCCGAAGGCAGCCGCCATCACGGTTACGAATTCGTCGCGCCGCTCGACGGCGAAGGTCATCTCGACGTCGACGGTTGGCAGAAGGAAAAGGACGCCTGCAAGGTCCACCGCTTCTGGCAGGGCGAGGACGACGAGAACGGCCACCTGATCCGCACCCGGGGCGGCAAGTGGGCTTTCTCCTATGCCCCCGGCGAGGACGACGACGAGCCGATCTTCAAGTTCATGCAGCACCAGTTGAAGGAAGGCGAGTATATCTCGATCACGGAGCATGACGGCGTCACCCGTCCCTTCCTGATCGTGACGATCCGCGACCATTTCCACGCCTGACCATGGCTGACCCCGGGGGCCTCGCGGCGCCGGTTCGCGCGCCTGCCGGCC
>CAMYMQ010000198.1 GCA_947259335.1 uncultured Alphaproteobacteria bacterium
CGCAAACACCGTCGCCATCTTGAACGGCGTCGCCGCGGATGCGGACCGGATGATGGCCGGCGCCGCCGCGACCGCCGCGGCACCCGCCGTGCCCGCCACGAAGGCGCGGCGCGACAGCATGGTATTCTTCGTTTTCATTGAAACCTCCTCCTGAACCGTTGGTTACACCGCCGGGGGCGGCGTTTCGGGCAGAATTCTTGCGACGGCGGCCCCGATCGCCAGCAGGCGGCGATCCGTACCGGCCGGGCCGTCAAGTTCCATGCCGATCGGCAGGCCGTCATCGGTCAATCCCGCGGGCAGGCTCAGCCCCGGCAGACCGGCAACGCTCGCCGGGTCGGTATTGCGAATGAAGGTGAGGAAGGTCGGTACTTCCTCGCCGTTCAGGGTCGTGGTCTCGTCGTCGCCAATCGGGGCCGCTGGCAGCGGCGTGGTCGGGAAGATCGAGGCGACGATGTCGTTGTCCTGATAGTAGCGGGCACAGTTGGCCTGCAGGGCAGGGCGATGCTGGGTGATGGCCTCGCGATAGACCGCCTCCGGCATCGCGCCCTCGTCGGTCAGCAACGAGCCGAGCATGCCCTTCACGTCCGGGCTCGCCGACTGCTCCACGACGGCGGCATAGTCGAGGGTCGATCCCGCCTCCATGAGGTAGCGGTTGAGCTCCACGACGGTCTCGTAGAGCGCGATCGGAAACCCGGCCGCATTGTCGAGGTCGCCGACATTCTCGATGTCGGCCTCGACCAGGATCACGCCCGCCTTGGACAGGGCGTCGAGCACCTGCTCGGCGACCCTGGCCGTCCGGGGGTCCAGGTTCTCGAAGAAATAGCCGCGGGGCACGCCGAGCCTCAGCCCGGCGAGCGGGATATCCGCCAGCGGCGCGTCGTCGCCGGTGACCACCGAATCGATGAGCGCCAGGTCGTCCACGGTCCGCGCGAGCGGTCCCGCCGTGTCGCGGGTGCTGGAGATCGGCACGATGCCTTTCTGACTGTATCGCCCGGTCGTGGGCCGGAGCCCCATCACGCCGCACAGGGCCGCCGGCACACGGACAGAGCCGCCCGTATCGCTGCCCAGTCCGACGGGGGCCATGCGCGCGCCGATGGCGACGCCCGTACCGCCACTGCTGCCGCCGGGAATGCGGGCGGGATCGTAGGGATTGCGCGCCGGACCGAAGGCGCCGTTGTTACTAGTGATGCCATAGGCGAGCTCGTGCATGTTGAGCTTGCCGAGCACGAAGGCGCCCTCGTCGACCAGCTTCTGCAGCACCGCGGCATTCTTCTTCGGCACGTTGGTGCGCAGGGCGGGGGTGCCCGCCGTGGTCGCCACGCCGGCGGTGTCGAAATTGTCCTTCACCGGGATCGGCAGACCGGCGAGCCGGCCCGTACCCGCGCCGTCCGCGGCCTTCAGCGCGGCGTCGCGGTCCAGATGGATGAAGGCGTTCAGGCCGGCGCCGGCCTCGCACCGGTCGAGCAGGGCCTGGGTATACTCCCGCGACGAAATCCGGCCCGAGGCGATTTCCTCGAGCACATGGGTCGCCGACCATTCCAACACGTCGGTCATGAGGGCAGTTCTCCGGTGGCGCTGATTTGGGGAAAGCTCTTGAGGATGCTGAACTCGATGCCGCGGGCCTCGGCCAGGTGCATGTCCTTGACGACGTGGCGGTGGACCATCCGGGACGGGCCGCGCGGGCCGTGGAAGACCAGGCCGTCGGAGACCCGCTCGAGATCCTCGGTGGCCAGCGATCCGGCCCGGCGGGCGATCTCGTCGAGGAAGATCAGGCCTTCGTAGGCGGACTGGCCGATCGAATTGAGCGCCGGCGCGTGCGGGCCGAACCGGGCGAGATAGCGGTCGACGAAGGCCTTGTTCCCGGGCGTGTCGAGGGCCGCGAAATAGCCGGCGACGGTCAGCAGCCGGTCGCTGCAGTCGGAGCCGACGCCGAGCAGGGTATTCTCTTCGGTCAGCAGGCCGAGCCGCCAGATCGACTCGCTCAGGCCCGCCCGGGCGAAGGCGCGGTGGAAGATCACCGCGTCGCTGCCGACCAGCGCGGCGATCACCACGTCGGGCCCGGCGGCCGCGATCGCCTCGATCGCCTCCCCGAAATCCTCGGTGCCCAGCGGCAGCAGGATCTCGCCCGCGACCGTACCGCCGGCCCCATCGACCATGGCCCTGGCAGTCCGGTGCGCGTCGCGGGGCCAGCGGTAATCGTTGCCGATCAGGAACCAGCGGCGGGCGCTCTGTGTCTCGGCGAGCCACGGCACCACCGGGCCGAGCTGCTGCGGGGCGGTCTCGCCCAGGAAGAAGACGCCCGGCGCGGCGTCGCCGCCCTCGAAGATCGGAGTGTAGACATAAGGCACGCGACCGCCGATCCGGGGCGCCAGGACTTCGCGGACCCCGCTGGGATGGGTGCCGATCAGTGCCGTTGCGCCGTCGTCCTCGATCAGGCGCATGCCTTCGCGGGCCGACGCCTCGAAGGACATGCCGCCGTCGGCGACGATCACCTGGACCCGGCGGCCCAGCAGGCCGCCCCGCTCGTTGATTTCCTCGGCCGCCAGTTCGGCACAGTTGCGACCGGACGGGCCGAGCAGCCCGCTGGGCCCGCTCAAGGGCAGAAGCAGGCCGATGCGGATCGTGTCGGTATCGTTGGGCAAGCGCGTCGAACGGCGGGGCCCGCGCTGTGCAGCCGGCGGCGCGGCGTCGACGACACCGGTCTTCAAGTCAACAGGCTCGACCTGTCTCCACCCGTCCAACGGCTCCCCTCCCGGCACGCTCTCTGTTTTACGGGGCGCGCTCGGATTGCATCTTCAGATGTTGCTTGCTTTGCATCCAATCATATTTTATTTGAATTGTAAAATATTAAAAAGGCAACTAATCCGGCGATGAAATCCGCGCCCGACGTCTCGAACATGGCCGAACTGCTTCTACGCGCCAGCGCGCAGGTGAGCGGGACACTGACCGTGCGTTTGCGGCCGCTCGGGCTTCAGGTCGACGAGATGCGGGTGCTGCGGGCGCTCAAGTCCGAGACCGGCCGCTCGATGGGCGGACTGGCGGAAGACCTCGTCATTTCGGGGCCGACCCTGACCAAGATGGTCGACCGGCTGGTCAGCAACAATCTGGCCTATCGCGCGCAGGACCCGGAAGACCGGCGCCGGGTCCGCCTCTATCTCACCGCCGACGGCGAGGAAATCGCGGGCAAGGCCGAGCGGATCGCGGCGGGCTATCAGAGCGAGCTGGCGCGGAATTTCGATGACGATCCGCAGCTGCGGCGGATGCTGGGCCTGCTGCTCGACACCATTCGATAGACGAATCGGTACTAAAACCCGTTCACCAAGTCCGGCCAGATGGGGTAGGGTGCCTCCGAAGCCAATCAGGCTACGGTGCGCAGTCACCAATCACGGGAGGATAGACGTATGAAATACACTCTCATTGCCATGACGTCCGCGTTGGCCCTTGTTGCCGGCGCTCCGGCGCAGGCCCAGACCGTCGGGATGGGCACGTCCAAGCAGGGCGGTTTCACCTATTCGGCCGGCGCCGCGATTGCCAAGGCCGTCGAAGCCGACAAGAACGGCGTGCGCATGCTGGTCCGGCCCTACGGCGGCAGCGGCGTCTATGTACCCGCCGTCAACAAGGGCGAGCTCGACTTCGCCCTCGCCAACGCGCTGGAGACGCTCTACGCGGTCACCGGCACCGGCGCCTACAAGGGCCGCCAGCAGGCGAACATTCGCGCCATCAGCGTGATGTTGCCGCTGCGCGTCGCGATCTTCGCGCGCAAGGATTCGCCGATCAAGTCGATCAAGGATCTCAAGGGCAAGCGCGTGCCGGGCGTGTTCGCCACCGCGCGCACCCTGAAGGTGCTGATGGACGCCGAACTCGCCAACGCGGGCATGACCTATAAAGACGTCAACATGGTCAAGGCGGCCAGCATCATCAGCAACGCCAACGACTTCATGGCCGGCAAGACCGACGTGTTCTTCTTCGCCATCGGCTCCGGCAAGGTGCTGCAGGTAGACGCCAAGGTCGGCGGCATCCGCGCGCTGCCGATCGATCCGTCGCCGGCGGCGATGGCGCGGCTGAAGAAGCATGTGCCGGTGGCCTACGCGCTCGAGGTCAAGCCGGGCAAGCGGATGGCGGGTATCCTCCAGCCGACCCAGGTCATGGCCTATCCTTATCTGGTGCTGACCAACGCCAAGGTGGCCGACGACCTGGCCTACAAGGTCGCGCAGGCGATGCACAACCAGCGCACGACGATGATGAAGGCCTTCGGCCCGATGGCCGGCTTCAAGCAGGACAAGATGGTCGCCGACTTCGAGAAGATCCAGTACCACCCCGGCGCCATCAAGTTCTACAAGGAGAAGGGCCTCTGGAAGAAGTAGGCCTCCGTGGCGGAACTCGAGAATAGCGGGCCCGCGGGGCCGACCCATCCGGTCGTCCGCGGGCTCGTCGCCTTTCTGGCGGCGGCGATCACGCTGACATCGCTCGCCTATGCGGCCGACGTGCACCGGTGGACGCTCGACATCGTCTTCGCGACCGAGCAGTTCCTGGCGGCCATTCTGGCCCTCGCGCTGCCGCTCCTCTTCATCTGGTTTCGCGCGTCGGCGAAGCTCGATAAGTCCCGGGTTCCCTGGTACGACTGGATCTTCGCGGTCACGGGTTGCGCCGCCGCGATCTACATGGCGATCCACTACACGCGGCTGACCGAATTCGCGTCCTCACGGCCGCTCGACGGCATGGTCTCGGGCACCATCCTGGTCATCGTGGTACTCGAAGGATTGCGGCGCACGGCCGGCTGGGCGCTCTTCATCATCGTGCTGTTCTTCCTGGCCTACACCCAGGTCGCCGACCTGATGCCGGGCGGCCTCGAGGGCCTGCCCGCGACCCCTGCGCGCGCGATCTACTACGTGGTCTGGGACAACGGCAGCATGATGGGGCTGCCGATGGCGGTCGCCTGCACCATCGTCATCGCCTACATCTTCTTCGGCAACCTGCTGGCCCGCTCGGGCGGCTCGCAGTTCTTCACCGATTTCGCGGTGGCGCTGATGGGGCGGTTCCGCGGCGGCTCCGCCAAGATCGCCGTCGTCGCGTCGAGCCTGTTCGGCTCGATCTCGGGCAGCGCGGTCTCCAACGTGGTCTCGACCGGCGTCATCACCATCCCGATGATGCGCCAGGGCGGCTACGATCCGAAGGTCGCCGCGGCGATCGAATCGGTGGCCTCGACCGGTGGCCAGCTCATGCCTCCGATCATGGGCGCGGCGGCCTTCCTGATGGCGTCCCTGCTGAACGTGACCTACGCGGAGGTCGTGCTCGCGGCGCTGTTGCCGGCGATCCTCTACTATGTCGCCCTGTTCATCCAGGTCGACCTCGAGGCGGCGCGCAAGGGCATCAAGCGGGTCGAGGAGTCGCTGATCCCCAATCTGCTGTTGGTGCTGCGGAAGGGCTGGCACTACCCGCTCGCCTTCGTGGTCCTGATCGTTTCGCTGTTCTCGCTCAACCTGCAGCCCGAGACCGCGGCGCTCTACGCCTCGTTCACCATCCTCGTCACCGGCACCCTGTTCGGCTACGGCGGCAAGCGGATGCACCCCAAGCGGCTGTGGGAAGCCATTGCCAAGACCGGCACCGGATCGGTCGACATCCTGATGATCTGCGCCGCCGCCGGAATCATCATCGGTGTCCTCAACCTCACCGGGCTGGGCCACGCGCTGGCGTCGTCGCTGGTCGCGATGGCTGGCGGCAGCCTGTTCCTGTTGCTCCTTTTCTCCGCCATCGTCTGCATCATCCTCGGCATGGGCATGCCGACCGCCGGCGTCTACATCCTGCTGGCGACCCTCGTGGCGCCCGCGATCATCGAGTTCGGCGTCGACAAGCTCGCGGCCCATCTCTTCGTGATGTATTTCGGCATGATGTCGATGATCACGCCGCCGGTGGCGCTCGCCGCGTTCACGGCGGCCAGCCTCGCCGGCACCAAGGCGATGGCCACGGGCGTCGCCGCCGTCCGGTTCGGGTGGATCGCCTATATCGTTCCGTTCCTGTTCGTGCTGTCGCCGTCGCTCATCCTCCAGGGCCCGCCCTTGCAGGTCGCGATCGCGATCGTGACGGCGATCGGGGGGATCTGGCTGATCTGCGGCGCGGTGACCGGATATCTGCTGCGGCCGATGGACGTGCCGTTGCGGCTGCTCGCGGGCCTGGCCGGTCTCGGGATGTTGTTCCCGGCGAGCGCCCTGCCTTACGGCGGCTGGATCGACGTGGCCGGTGTCGTTCTCGGCGTCTTGATCGTCGGATGGGAATTCTGGGCGCGGCGCAGCGATCCGCGCTTTACCCGTATCGAGCCGACCCCCGCCGAATAGCGCGGCTCAGCCGTGGCCCGGGAAGTCCGAGACCACGTTGACCTCATAGATCCAGTCGGGCTTGAAGCGCTTGGCGTCGCGGCCGACCAGGCTGCCGATCCAGTAGTTGAAATTGCGGATCATCCGGCCGATCGGCGAGGGCTCGTGCATCGACGCCACGCGCGCCCGCGCGCCCAGCTGCACCCTCGAGGTCCGGGGCAGACGGACCTGCTCGTATTCCTTGAGCGCTCCAGCCCAGTCGCCTCCCGAGCGCGCGAGCAGCGCCGCCGCCACATAGCCGTCCTCAATCGCCTGGCACGCCCCCTGCGCCAGAAAGGGCAGCATCGGATGCGCCGCATCGCCCAGCAGCGTGCACCGGCCCTTGGTCCAGGCGGGCAGGGGATCGCGGTCGAACAGCGCCCACTTGTTGATCCGGTCGCTGGCGTCGATGAGGTCTTGGATGTCCTGGGTCCAGCCGGCATAGGCGGCGTGGACCTCGTCCTTGCCGCATTCCAGCGACCAGGATTCCTCCTGCCACGCGTCGGTCTCCCAGGCGCCGGCGAAGTTCACCTTGGTGCCGCCGGAGATCGGATAGACGGTGACGTGGCCGTGCGGACCGTGAAAGGTGCTCGACCCGATGTCCTTGAAGTGGGGCTTGAGCCGCTCGATCGGCGCGGTCAGGCGGAAGATGACGATGCCGGCATAGCGCGGCTTGTCGTCCCCGAACAGGTTCCGCCGGACCGCCGAATGGATGCCGTCGGCGCCGATCACCGCGCCGGCCTCGAAGGTGTCGCCCTTGGCCGTGGTGATGACGACCCGGTCGTCCTTCTGTTCCAGGCCGGTTACCTTCTGGCCGAGGTGGATCCGGTCCGGATCGACCGTCGACCGGAGAGTGTCGAGAAGATCGGCGCGATGAACCTGATAGTAGGGCGCGCCGTATTTCTCGGCGAAGGCGGGGTTGCGCGGCGTCTTGTAGAGCGTGCCGCCGGTCTTCCAGTCGCGGGCGTGATAGACCTCGGGCATGCCGGCGTCGCGGGCGAGTTCCGTCTCGATGCCGAGGAACCGCATGACATGGACGCCGTTCGGCCCGATCTGGATGCCGGCCCCGACTTCGGTCAGCGCGTCCGCTTGTTCCAGAACGATATAGGGCAGGCCGAACTTGGCCAGGGAGCCGGCCAGCGCCAGGCCGCCGATGCCGCCGCCGACCACCGCCACGGGAAGTGTTGCCGCTTCGCTCATAGTCGCTTCTTGCCGTTCGCCGCGTTTGGGATTTCGCACGTCCGCGTTTCTACACTTGTTGCCCTCGCCAAGGCCACTTCGGATCAGGCGTCCTTTCCACGCAGGGCCCGCCACACCCGTTCGGGCGTGGCCGGGATCTCGATGTGCTCGACCCCGAAGGGTGCCAGCGCGTCGACCACGGCGTTGGTGATCGCCGCCGCTGCCGGGGTGATCCCCGCCTCGCCGCCGCCCTTGATGCCCAGCGGATTGCCCTGGGTCGGATCCTCGCGCAGGGCGACCGTGAAGCTCGGCAGCATGTCGGCTCTCGTCAGGGCGTAGTCGAGAAAGGAGCCGGTCAGCAGCTGGCCCGAGTCGAGATCGTGGACCACCCGTTCGCCGAGCGCTTCGCCCACGCCCTGGGCGATGCCGCCGTGGACCTGGCCGTCGATGATCATCGGGTTCACCGCCCGGCCGACATCGTCGACCGTCGAATAGCGGGTAATCTCCACCGTTCCGGTTTCCGGATCGATCTCGACCTCGCACACGGCGCAGCCGGTCGGATGCGCCGGTATCCGGCCGATGAAGTCGGTGGCGGCGGCAAGCGTCTCGTCGGTGTCGGGATCGAGCGCGGCGGCCAGTTCGAACAGCGACAGGGCCTGATTGCCAAGCGGGTTGCGGAACAGGCCGTCGTGATAGGCGACGTCGGCTTCGGGGACGTCCCACAGCCGGCCGCAGGCGGCCCGGCCCTGCGCGACCACCTTCGCCGCCGTTTCAAGGATGAGCGTGCCGGCGATCCGCATCGAGCGGTCGGAATGGGTGCCGCCGCCCATCGAGACGACCCGACTGTCGCCGCCGCGCAGGCGGATCGACTCGAACGGTACCTGGAGCATGTCGGCGGCGACCTGGGCGAAGCTGGTCTCGTGTCCCTGGCCGGTCGACTGGGTGCCGGTCACCAGGTCGACGGTACCGTCGGCGTTGACGGTCAGCTCGATTCGCTCGCGCGGATCGCCGACCGGCGATTCGACATAGTTCGCGACCCCGATGCCCAGCTGCCGGCCGCGCGCCTGTGCCGCTTCCCTGCGGGTCGCCGCATCGGTCCAGCCGGCGAGCCCCAGCGCATGATCGAAGTTGCCGAGGAAATCGCCGGAATCGTAATTGAGCCCCATCGCGTTGCGGTAGGGCAGTTGGTCGCGCCGGATCAGGTTCCGCCGCCGCACGTCGATGCGGTCGAAGCCACCCCGGCGCGCCGCCATGTCAATCAACCGCTCGAGCGCGTATGTCGCCTCGGGCCGCCCCGCACCGCGATAGGGGGCGGTCGGCACGGTATTGGTCAGCACGCCGCGCACGCGCAGGGCGACATCGGGAATGTCGTAGACGGTGGTGAGGATGCGGCTGGCGTTGGCCATCGGCACGAAGGCCACCGTGTGGGCGCCGACATTGCCGAGCAGGTCGACGTCGAGCGCGAGGATACGGCCGTCGGCATCCAGCGCGATGCCGGCGTCCAGGACCAGGTCGCGGCCCTGGAAATCGCTCTGGAAGGCCTCGCTGCGGTCCGACGTCCAGGCGACCGGCCGGGCCAGGCGCCGCGCCGCCCAGGCGACGGCGACGATCTCGGGGTAGACGAAGGAACGCGGGCCGAAGCCGCCGCCGACATCCGGGCAAACCACGCGGACGCCGTCCTCCGGCAGGTCCATGATCTCGCGCAGGCCGGCAACGTGGCGCATCACCCCCTGGCTGCCGGCGATCACGGTCAGGCCGTCTTCGCCGGTGGAGCCGATCACCGATCGGGGCTCCATCTGGCAATTGACGATGCGGCCGTTGTGGAAACGCCCGCGCACGACATGGGCCGCTTGCGCGAACAGCGCCGCGATCGCCTCGGGGTCGCCGAACTGTTCGTCGACGCACAGATTGCCGGGCGCGTCGTCCCACAGTTGGGGAGCGCCCTCGGCAAGGGCGTCGCGCGCGGCAGTGACCGCGGGCAGCGGGCGATAGTCGACTGCGATCCGTTCCGCGGCGTCGCGCGCTTCGGCCAGGGTTCCGGCCACGACGAGGGCGACGGGTTCGCCGATGTGGCGGACGCGGGCCTCGGCGAGCGGCCAGTGCGGCAG
>CAMYMQ010000199.1 GCA_947259335.1 uncultured Alphaproteobacteria bacterium
AGGAGGAGGAGGTGGCGGCGGCGGCGGAGGCGGAGGCGGCGGCGGCTCGCTCGGCCGGACATGGTCGTTCACTTCCTCACCGGCGGCCGGCGGGAACATCTCGAACAGCTTGGCGATCGGCACGGCGACAGGCTTGCCGTCGACGATGTTGAGGTCGCCGTCCGGATACTGCGCGACCCAGGCGTCGAACTTGGAGAGGATCAGTGTCGATCCGTCATGGAACTTGATGATCAGGTTGCCGTCGGTCTTCTCGAGGCCCTGGACCTGCTTGAAACCGAAATAGAGATCGAGCGGGCGGTTCGGGTCGAGTTCGACGGTCTTGGTCTCGCCCGGATCGGGCTTTTCGACGGCCTGGTGCTCGACCCCCGGCCGCATGTTCTCGAGATCGCGGGCGTTGTCCGCGGGCTTGGGCGGCGCCTTGGCGGTCGGCGTCAGCAATTCGGTCAGCGTGAACTTGTCGCCGTCGGGTTCGACGACGAGGGTCGGCGTGTCGGCGAGCTTGCCGAAGGCAGTGAAGAAACCCTTGAGCACGACCTTGCCGCCGTCGGCGAATTCCAGCAGCAGGTCGTCCTTGTCGGAAATGTCGCGGGCGGTGACGTCGGACCGGTCGAAGCCGAGCTTCAGCGTGTCGCCGGGTTTGACCTCGATGGCCACCACCTTGCCGGCTTCCGGCCGAGGCACGGTAACCGCCTGTACGGCATCGGCCTGCGCCCGGTCGCCCGGCGCGGCGCCCGTGTTCAAATCGCTCTCCCCCGCGCCCACTCCGGCGCCCAGAGGATTGGTATCGTCGGTCGGTCCCGCCATCACGTAACTCCAGCGTTGCACGCCCGGCGGTCCGGATGACGCGCCGTGCCTAGCAAAGGAACACCATTCAGGGTTAAGAAATCGGAAACGCGAGGCGCTTCCGCGTCGGACCTCGTGACGCGGACGCGCGGCGACGCGGCCTGGGAACAGGCCGTCGCGATCAAGCTACTCGACTGGGTCGTAGCTCCTGTCATCGCCGCCGCCCTCCTCGAAGGCGTCCGCGATGACGGCCCGCTACCGGGCCGGGGTGCACAAAAGGCAAACGGACGACTGACTAGGCCATCCGCGACATATCCCCCATATACTCAAGCTAATTCCACAGGCCCTCAAGACCTGTCAAGGTAAAATTACTTCCTAGTCTTCCGGGAAAAGCCGATTTTCGGGATTTCGTCTTTCATACTGCGGAAGAGACCTTTGCGGGGCTTTCGCTTCGCTTCATGGGGCAACTCGATCTGCATGACGTCGAGCAACCGCCCCATCGTCGCCAGGGTCCGGTAGACGCCGAAGATGATCGTGTATTTTTCGGTCATCAGCGTCGTTTCGTTATTGAAAATCTCGTTCTGGATGTCGACCAGGTCGAGCAGGGTACGCTGGCCGCGGTCGAACTGCCGGGCGTAGGCGATGCGCACCCGGCGGTTGGCGGCCAGTTCCTTGCGGACGGCGACCCGGCGTTCGCGCGCGGCGTTGAGCGCGTTCCAGGCATTGCGGACCTGCTGGGCCACTTCGCGGCGGCTCTGGTCGAGCTTGTCGCGGGCCTCTTCGCGCTGGGCGATCGCCTTGCGGCGCAGGGCGGTGTCGGTGCCGCCGGTGTAGAGGCTCCAGCGGCCGACCAGCAGAGCGATGAAGTTGTTGCTGTCGCCGCGCGTCCCGTCGACGCCGCGCTGGATGCTGTAGGACAGTTCCGCGTCGACCCGCGGATAGAAGCGGGACGTCGCCACGCCGATCTCGGAGACCGCGGCGCGCACGTCGGCGGCGGACGCCCGGATCGCCGGCGCCCTCCGCATCGCGACCTCGACGGCAGCGTCGACGTTGCCGGGCAGGTCACTCTCCGGCGCCGACACCGGGCTCAGCGCGCCCTCGGGCGGCTGGCCGACGGCCTGGATATAAAGAGCGACGGCGTTGCGGTGCTGCAGGCGGGCCGACGCCAGCGCGGCTTCGGCCTGATAGAGGCGCGCGCGCGCCTGATCGACATCCGAACGCGGGCCGCGGCCGCCCTTCGCGCGGGCATAGACCCGCGACAGGATCTGTCGATGGATGCGCACGTTGCGTTGCGAGACCTGCACGATGTGACGGGTCCGCTGGACCTCCAGA
This sequence comes from uncultured Alphaproteobacteria bacterium, assembly GCA_947259335.1. GTDB lineage: Bacteria > Pseudomonadota > Alphaproteobacteria > Bin65 > Bin65 > CAMYMQ01. The sequence continues at coordinate 2,116 of CAMYMQ010000199.1, forward strand.
TAGGCCTCGATCGCGCGCAGGGCGATCGCCTGGGCCGTGTCCTGAACCCGGTACATCGCCGCCTTCACGCGGCGCATTTCGCGCTCGACCGTGCGGTCGGTCTGGAAGCCGTCGAAGATGAGCTGGCGCAGGTTCACGCCAGCCTCATAGCGGTTCATGTCGACCCAGCCGTTCTCGCCATTGCGGCGGCCGGCGCGGGTCCGGGTCGTGGGGTCGTTGATCCACTGGTGGCCGACGGCCGCGCGGGCGTCGATCTGGGGAAGGTAGGCGCCGCGCGCCGCGCGCAGGTCCTGGCGGACCGCCCGGTTGTTGGCGCGCAAGGCGCCGACCTCGGGATGCGTCCGGACGGCGCGTCGCACCACATCGTGCAATTCCGCCGCCCACGTCGTGCTCGCGACAGACCAGGAAGCCGCGACGACGACCGCACAGATCGGCACCCGGAGAGCCAGTCTCCTAATCACCACCTCAACCCCCGTCTTCCCGACCATGCCCTGCAAGTTGGGTCTCCCCCTCCGCCCGTCAGCGGCACTTTCCAGCCCCAAACGAAAGATGGCAAACAAAGATACCTTCTAAAGAAGGTTAAAGATCACAAAAATCTATCATGGTCGAGATTAAAGATAAAGTGAGTAAAAGTTTAGTTAATAATTGGTTTCTATTGTGATTCGGGCGTCCCTCGACAGAACTCGCGCACCTGCGCACAGGTCGGGCTCTATCACCGCCGGCACCGATACGGGCCGGGCCGATTTGCCGATTTGTCAGGCTCCCTGCGGGTTTAACCAATTCCTAACCCTGATCGGTCAATGTGCGGCACCAATTGCGGAACCCGCTTGGGGACCGTCCCGAGGCGCCGCTCCGGGCTTGACGCCGCAGGCGCCGCAACACGATGACCATGTGAGCCGCTAGTGAAACTCTTTGCCCACAAGCGCAAATCGGAAGAGCCGGAGACTCCCGGCTTCATCGAACCGGACGATCTGGCCCGCCGCATCCGGCGCGGCGGACGGACGGCCGTGCCCGGCGACGACGCCGCGGCCGCCGCCCAATCCCCACCGTCGGCGCCCCGGCAG
>CAMYMQ010000200.1 GCA_947259335.1 uncultured Alphaproteobacteria bacterium
CCGGCGCCCAGCGCGCGCAGCTTCGCCGCCGCGACGTCGCGGGGCAGGGGGGCCATGCCGCAGTTGGTGCACGGCTGGACCCGCTCGGCGTCGGCATACTTCAGGACCTCGCGGATGGTCCCGGCGACCCGCTCCGGCGTCTCGATCTCCTCGGTGGCGACGTCGATGGCGCCGGCCAGCACCACCTTGTCGGACAGCAGGCCGATCAGCGACACCGGCACCCGCGAGGCGATGCATTCGAGCGAGACCTGGCCGATATTACTGCTGTTGAGCGCGGGAAAGATCTCCTCGTACTGCCGCCACTCGTCGCCCAGGCCGGCCTTCCAGTCGATGTTGGCCTTGATGCCGTAGCCGTAGCAGATGTGGACCGCGGTCGCGCAGTTGAGCCCCTCGATCGCCCGGTTCAGCGCCTCGACGCCCCAGTCGATCACGTCCTTCATGAACACGTTGAAGGCGGGCTCGTCGAACTGGATGACGTCGACCCCGGCGGCCTCCAGCTCGCGCGCCTCCTCGTTGAGCAGGTCGGCGAAGGCCATCGCCATGTCGGCGCGGCGGCCGTAGTGGCCGTCGGCGATGGTGTCGCAGATGGTCATCGGGCCGGGTAGGGTGAACTTCAGCTTGTTCCGGGTGTGCGCCCGCACGAACCGCGCGCTGTCGGCGTGGACCGAGCGCTTGCGGCTGACTGGGCCGGTGACCGTCGGCACGTCCACGACATAGCGGTTGTCGCGGATGCCCATCTTGGTCTTCAGGTCCCAGTCGATGCCGTCGACATGCTGGAGGAAGCCGTGGACGAAATGGATGCGGAACTGCTCGCCCTCGGTGACGATGTCGATGCCCGCGTCTTCCTGCTCCTTCAGCCAGATCAGCGCGGCGTCGCGCTGGCCGGCCTCGAGGTCGGCGCCATCGAGGCGCCAGGGCGCCCACAGGGTCTCGGGCTCGGCCAGCCAGGACGGCTTGGGCAGACTGCCGGCGGTTGTGGTTTCGAACATGATTTCCTCCCTGGGCGTGTCGCCGCTTGTCGTTGGTTCGATTATTCAGGGTCGACGGACAAAGCCAAAGGATATTCGCCCGGCCTCGACGCGCCGCGAAATTCCGTTACCATCGCGGGGCGGCAGACTGGAGTGCACCGGGTGAGTGAACCGTCCGACGGCCTGATCTTCGGTTGCGTGCTCGACGGCAAGGGCGGCGCGCGCGACCTCGACTGGGACGGCATCGACGCCTGGTCTTCCGGCGACGGCGTGCTGTGGGTCCATTTCGACCGCACCGGCGACCGGGCCGACGCGTGGATGCGCGAGAAGAGCGGCATCGACCCGGCGGCGGTCGAGACCCTGCTCCAGCCGGCGGGCAACCGGCCCCGGGTGGAACGCTACGGCGACGCGCTGCTGGTGCTGCTGCGCGGGGTCAACCTCAACCCCGGCGCCGATCCCGAGGACATGGTGATCGTCCATATCTGGGTCGAGGCGACCCGCATCATCACCCTGCGCCGGCGCAACCTGCGCGCCGGCGTCCGCGTCAAGGAGGCGCTCGACCGGGGCGACGGGCCGAAGGACGCCTCGGGCTTCCTGCCGGCGCTGGTCGACCGGCTGCTCGAGCCGATGAACAGCGTGCTCGACGACCTCGACGAGCGGGTCGACGACATCGGCCGGCGCATCTTCTCCGACGACTATTCGGTCCTGCGCCGCGAGCTGCTCGGCCTGCGCGAGCTGGCGATCGACCTGCGCCGCCACCTCTCGCCCCAGCGCGACGCCATGCGGCGGCTGCCCGACATTCCGACGCCGTGGCTGAGCGAGGACGACCGCCATTTCCTGCGCGAGGACGCCGAGCAGGTGGCGCGCTTCGTCGAGGATCTCGACCAGGCGCGCGAGCGAGCGACGGTGTTCCAGGACGAGCTGTCGAGCCGCATCGCCGAGCGCACCAACCGGACGATCTACGTGCTGACCGTGCTGTCGGCGCTGGTCCTGCCGGCGGCGCTGCTGACCGGCCTGTTCGGCATCAACGTGGCCGGGATGCCCTGGGTCAAGGACGAGTCGGGTTTCTGGTTCGTGCTCGCCGGCATTCCCGTGCTGGCGGTGGTGGAGTATCTGCTGCTGCGCTGGATGCGGCTGTTGTGACGGGGCCGGAGCGGGGGCGCGCATGGTGAAGGATCTGTTCCGGCGCGAGACGGTCGAGCGCCTGCTGGCGCAGTTCGAGGGGTGGCTGGTCACCGACGTGCTGACCTATGTCACTCTGGTGCAGGCGGTGGTCATCCTGGTCACGCTGCTGCTCGCGACGGTCCTCCACCGCCCGGCCAAGCGGTGGTTCGTGGCCCAGCGCGACCGGCCCGACGCCTCGGCGGTCGCCCGCATCTTCTACCAGCGCCTGTCGACGCTGAGCCTGCCGATCGCCTGGACGCTCCTGCTGGCTGTGACGCTGCTGGTGGCCAGCGCGGCCGAATTGCCCGACCGGCTGCTCCAGATCGCGATCAGCCTGCTGCTCGCCTGGATCGTGATCCGGCTGGCGGCGAGCCTGATCCGGTCGCGGCCGGCCGCACGGCTGGTGGCCTTCGTCGCCTGGACCGTCGCCGCGCTCAACATCGTGGGCCTGCTCGACGATGTGATCGCCGCCCTCGACGGGGTCGCCTTCAAGCTGGGCAAGCTGCAGATCTCGCTGCTGACCGTCATCAACAGCGTCGTCCTGCTGTTCATCCTGGTCTGGGGTGCGCTGCTGCTGTCCCGGGTCGTCGCCCAGCGGGTGAGCTCGTCGAAGGACCTGACCCCCTCGGTCCAGGTGCTGATCGCCCAGCTGTTCCGGATCCTGCTGATCGTGGTCGCCGTGCTGATCGCGGTCGACACGGTCGGCCTCGACCTGTCGGCGCTGGCGGTGTTCGGCGGCGCGCTCGGCGTCGGCCTCGGCTTCGGCCTTCAGAAGATCGTCTCGAACTTCATCTCGGGCATCATTCTGCTGCTCGACAAGTCGATCAAGCCGGGGGACGTCATCGCCGTCGGCGGCACCTACGGCTGGATCAAGGGGCTGCATGCCCGCTATTGCTCGGTGCTGACCCGCGACGGCGTCGAGATCCTGATCCCCAACGAGTTGCTGATTACCGAGCGGGTCGAGAACTGGTCCTATTCGGACCGGAACGTCCGCTTCAAGATCCCGATCGGGGTCTCCTACCACTCCGACGTCGACCTCGCGATGAAGCTGTGCCTGGAGGCCGCCGCCGACGTGCCACGGGTCCACGACGACCCCAAGCCGGTCTGCCTGATGAAGGGCTTCGGCGACAGCTCGGTCGACCTCGAACTGCGCGTCTGGGTCGACGACCCCGAGGCCGGCCGCGGCAACGTCCAGAGCGCGGTGCTGCTGAACGTCTGGCGCAAGTTCCACGAGCACGGCATCGAGATCCCGTTCCCGCAGAGGGATTTGCACATCAAGTCGAGCGAGGCGCCGATCACGGTGCGGACGGCGCCTTCCGGCGGTCCGGCCGAGGGCGGCTGAGCCGGGCGTCAGTCCTGTTTCCCGCTCCGCCGGTTGATCGGATAGCCGCTCGCCGGGCCGCGCGCCGGCTGGATCAGCATCCGGTCGAGCCACTGGTCGCGCGGCGTGCGGAACTGCTCGATGCCGATGGTCATGCCGTCGTGCCCCGCCTCC
>CAMYMQ010000201.1 GCA_947259335.1 uncultured Alphaproteobacteria bacterium
CCCGGGGGTCAGCGTGATCGCGTTGTGCCGGCGGTCGGCGCGCGACCGCCGGCGGGCGACCAGGCCCCGATGCTCCAGCTTGCTGACGACGGTGCTGACCGTCGTGCGGTCGAGGGCGGTCATCCCGCCGAGCCGGTTCTGGTCGAGCTCGCCATGGGTCTCGAGGGCGCGCAGGACGGCATATTGCAGCGGGGTCAGGTCGGCCGCGCCGCACTCCTGCAGGAAGATCCCGACGGCGATCTGCTGGCACCGGCGCAAGAGATGGCCGGGCATGTCGACCAGCTCCGGCGGGCGCGGGGTCTCTGCCGCTCCCGCGGCCGCGCGGCCGGGCGCGGCGGTCATGTGCCGGACTTGAACTGCTGGGCGCCGGTCTCGTCGAGGCCTTCGTAAAGCCAGGCCATGCCCTCGCCGGGCTTGGTGGGGTCGTTGGGCGCCAGCAGGGCGTTGCGCAGGTCGGCCGTCGCCCCGGCGGCATGATAGATGTCGCCGAACAGCCGGGCGGTGAGCTGGACCCGCGCCGTGCGCAGGTAGCGCAGCGCCTGGTATTCCTGGAAGGCGGTCTCGATGTCGTCGCCGTTGGCGGCGATGCGGGTCGCGAGGCAGACGCCGTCCTCGGTCGCCATGCAGGCGCCCTGGGCGAGATATTGCAGCATTGGGTGAGCGGCATCGCCCAGCAGGGTGACCCTTCCCTTCGACCAGTCCTTGATCGGCTCGCGGTCGCACAGCACCCACATCCGCCAGCTTTCGATCTTGTCGAGCATGGCGAGCACGTCCTCGTGCTGACCGGCGAAGCGCCGGTTCAGTTCGTCCGGGTCGCCGAAGGTGTCCCAGCCCTCCTCGTAGCGGTCGCTGTGGAAGACCGCGACCAGGTTGTAGATGTCGCCCCGGTGCAGCGGGTAGTGGACCAGGTGGGTCTTGGGTCCGGCCCAGAGCACGACATTGTCCTGCCGGATGTGGTCGGGCACCTCCTCGGTCGGCAGCACGGCGCGGTAGGCGATGTGGCCGGACACGCGCGGCTTGCCGTCGCCGACGAGCTGCTCGCGAACCTTCGACCACAGCCCGTCCGCGCCGATCAGCGCCGCGCCCTCGTGGGTCGTGCCGTCCTTGGTGAAGACCCGCACGCCCTCGCCGGTATCCTCGAACCGCTCGACCGCCTGGTTGACGCTGGTCTCGACGTTGGGCTGCGCCTTGCAGGCGTCGATCAGGGCGTTGTGAAGATCGGGGCGGTAGATCACGCCATAGGGATAGGTGTAGCGCTCGCGGAAGGCCTTGGAGCCGACCGGCATCCGCACGATCTCGTTGCCGGTCAGCCCGTCGCGCATGACCAGGAAGTCGGGCAGCACGGCGACGTCGAGGATGGCGTCGGTCAGGCCCAGCACCTCGAACATCTTGAAGATGTTCGGGCCGATCTGGATGCCGGCGCCGACCTCGCCGAATTCGGAAGCCTGCTCCAGGATATGGACGGGGCGGCCCCTCTGGCTCAGGGCCAGGGCGGCGGCGAAGCCGCCGATGCCGCCGCCGGCGATCAGGATGGGTTTGTCGGAACCGGTCGCGCTCATGAGGCCTTCCTCCCTCGGTGTGGTTATTATTCAGCATTATGATCATAATACTGAATAATAGTCAACGCGCGGGCGCGGAGCCGGCGAGACGCCGCGGGGGCCGGCGGCCAGCTCGGCGCCCCGGATGACACGCGGCTGTTAGCGATATTTTGACTATTGCCGCGACACTCTCCGGGCTCGACGAGTGAGCCAATAGCGATCCCGGGCCCGCGGTGCCGCAATCCAAAGCTGAACAAGCCTCCTTCACCAAGGCAATTCTCAAGCCATGGTCGCTGAAGTTCCGCGATTCTCTCATGGAGGAGCGGTTTCAGCACAGCTGGACCAAGACAACCGCGTCCATCAGCCGGACATGGGGCCTTTCCGGGGCCGCATTCTTCATTTTCTATACGGTGCTTCTGCTCTGGTTCCTGCCGGAAGACCGGTCGTCCAACCTCGTGTATCGATGCGCGATCGCGCTGCCGATATTCCTGATCGCGCAACTGGTGTTGATCGATCCGGTGAGATTCAGAAAACTCCTGACCACCTCGTATTTCGTGACGTCGCTTTCGACCTATTCTGCCGCGCTATATTTGCACAACACGTCGTCCACGCCGGTCGGCGAGGTGATCTATCTCGTGGAGATGGGCGCGATTTACTGCTTCTGTCAGCACTACAACCGCATTCAGTTCCGATACGTCCTTCTGTTCAGTGTTGTTATGGGCGGGGTGACCATCATCCTGTTCATTGCCAACCCCAGCCACACCGGTATCCCGATTGGATTTCCGGTTGCGATCATGGTCGCGCTGGGTCTCGTCGGATGCTTCTCCTCGTACACCCGCGAGATTTTCATTCGCCGCAATTACTGGTCGATTCTGACGCTCAAGGCCGAAAACAACCGGGCCGAAGCCGCGGCCCAGCACGCCAAGGAGGCCAACGAAGCGAAGTCGCGCTTCCTGGCGGCGGTCAGCCATGAGCTCCGGACGCCGCTCAACGCGATCATCGGCTATACGGGCACGATCCGGTCGGGCGTCTTCGGCCAGATCGAGCAGCCGAAGATCCGCGAATACCTCGACGATATCGGGGCCAGCGGCGAGCATTTGCTGACCCTGGTGAACGACATTCTCGACCTGGCGAAAGTTCGCGAGGGCGGCCTTTACCTGTCGGAGGACGAGTTCGAGCTGGCTCCGCTCATCGATACGGTGTGCCAGGGCTTCGCCGAGGATATCGAACGTGCCGGCCTCGACCTGCGGGTCACCCACTGCCGCCCCCCGGCGACGATCCAGGCCGATCCGCTGCGCCTGCGGCAGATGATCGCCAACCTCGTCTCGAACGCGATCAAGTTCTCCCCGCCGAAGGGGCGGATCGGGATCGACTGCCGCCGCCTGAAGAACGGACAACTCCGGATTGCCGTCGCGGATACCGGCATGGGTATTTCCGCCGCCAAGATGGAAAAGGCGATGGAAATGTTCGCCCAGATCGACGACGGCCTGAACCGTCTCCAGGAAGGCACGGGGATCGGTCTGCCGCTGACCAAGTGCCTGGTCGAGCTGCACGGCGGCCGGTTCGAGATCGAAAGCGTCGAGGGAGTGGGGACCACCGCGGTCCTGTTCCTGCCTGCCTGCCGCCTGGTCGATAGCGAGACCGCCGGCAGCCGTGCCGCCACCGGCGACGGTACCCCGCAGCCGGAGATCGCCGCCTAGCTGGGGACGCTGGGCTCGTGTCCGGGCGCCGCTTTTTTGCCGGAGCGCCGGAAACCGGGCCGTCTCCGCGCGGCGTTATCGAGAAATTAACCCAGCATGTTCCATGTTCGGCCCTGAGGTTCTTGCCCAAGAAACAACACCAGGGTCAAGCGGTGTCGCAGACGAGACGTCAGCGCAAATCTTCAACGTCGGCGATCATGAGTCCATGGACGCTGAAGTTCCGCGACGGCCTGATGGAGGAACAGTTCCAGCGCAGCTGGCTCAGGGCCACGCTGCCCGTCAACCGTGTCTGGGGCATCTCGGGGCTTACCTTCTTCCTGATCTACACCGGCCTGCTGCTGTGGCTGGTGCCGGAGGACCGGGAGACCAATTTGATCCTGCGCTGCGGGATCGCGGCCCCGCTCATCGCCCTCGGCCAGGTCCTGTTGACCAACCCCTTCAAATTCAGGCGCTTCCTGAGCCTGTCGTATTTCACGACCTCGCTCTCGGCCTTCACCGCGTCGCTCTATCTGTTCAACACCACGGACTCCCATACCGGCGAGATGGCGTACCTGATCGAGATGTCGGTCATCTTCGCCTATTGCCAGCACTACAATCGGATCCAGTTCCGCCTTGTCGTGCTGTTCACCCTGGTCACCGGCATCGCGACGATTCTGTCATTCGTCTTCCATACCCGGAGCGTTCACGCGCCGGTCGAAACCCTGATCGCCGTGGTGGTCGCGCTCGGTCTGATCGGGATCTTTGCCTCCTACACCCGCGAAGTCTTCATCCGCCGGAACTTCTGGTCGATCAACACGCTGAAGGCGGAGAACGCGCGGGCCGAGACCTCGGCGCGGGTCGCCAAGGAGGCGAACGAAGCCAAGTCGCGCTTCCTCGCCGCGATCAGCCATGAGCTCCGGACGCCGCTGAACGCGATCATCGGCTATTCCGAGATGATACGCAGCGGGGTCTGCGGGCCGATCGAGCACCCCAAGTTGCGTGAGTATCTGGACGACATCGGCGCGAGCGGCGAAACCCTGCTCGGTCTGGTCAGCAACGTTCTCGACCTCGCCAAGGCGAGGGAGGGCGGCGCCTACATGTCCGAAGACACCTTCGACCTCGCGGCCCTCGTCGACGAGGTGTGCGCCGGCTTCGCCGAGGACCTGGAGCGCGCCCACCTGATGTTCACCCTTGAGCCTTCGCCCGAGCCGCTGACCGTTCACGCCGACCCCAGGCGCCTGCGCCAAATGGTCTCGAGCCTGGTGTCCAACGCCATCAAGTTCACCCGCCCCGGCGGCAAGGTGTCGGTCGACTGCCGCCTCACGGACGGCGGACAGCTCTGCATCACCGTGCGGGATACCGGCATCGGCATTTCCGCCGCCAATATGCAGCGGGCCCAGGAGATGTTCTCGCAGCTGGACGACGACCTGAACCGGCTGCAGGAGGGCGCCGGCATCGGCCTGCCGCTGACCAAATATCTCGCCGAGCTGCATGGCGGCCGGCTCGACATCAAGAGCGTGGAAGGCGTCGGCACGACGGCGACGCTGCTGCTACCCGCCTGCCGCGTCTGGCCTTCGGCCAAGACGCCGGAGGAGGCCGCCGCCCGGCTCGCCGCCCTCTCCGAGGTCAGCGCCGCCGCCTAGTTCCGCGGTGAGTGAGCGAGTGAGTGAGTGACGGTCCGGGCCGCGCCCGGCCCTAGACTTCCTCCCCAAAATGCCGGAACAGCGAGAACACCGGGTTCGCCGCCGCCTGGCCCAGCCCGCAGATCGACGCGTCGGCCATGGCGCGGCCGATCTCCTCGATCAGGCCGCGGTCCCATGACTTCGCCTGCATCAGCTTGACGGCCTTCTCGGTGCCGGCCCGGCAGGGCGTGCACTGGCCGCAGCTCTCATCCTCGAAGAAACGCATCAGGTTGAGCGCGACCGCCTTGAGGTCGTCCTGGTCCGACAGGACGACGACGGCGTGGGAGCCGACGAAGCTGCCGTGCTTTTCCAGGATGCCGAATTCGAGCGGCTCGTCGGCGAGGCTGGCGGGCAGCAGGCCGCCCGAGGCGCCGCCGGGCAGGTAGCCCTTGAGCGTGTGGCCCTCGGCCATGCCGCCGCAATATTCCGCGACCAGTTCGTTGAGCGTGATGCCGGCGGGGGCGAGCTTTACGCCCGGCTCTTTCACCCGGCCCGAGACGGAATAGCTGCGGAAGCCTTTGCCGCCGTTGCGGCCCTGGGCGGCGAACCAGTCGGCGCCGCGCTCGACGATGTCGCGGACCCAGAACAGCGTCTCGACGTTGTTGACCAGGGTGGGCCGGTCGAACAGGCCGACCTGGGCGACATAGGGCGGCCGGTGGCGGGGCAGGCCGCGCTTGCCCTCGATCGATTCGATCATCGCCGACTCCTCGCCGCAGATATAGGCGCCCGCACCCCGGCGCAGGTGGATCTCGGTATGGGGGGCGAGGCCCGCGCGGGCGACCGCGTCCAGTTCCTTCAGCAGCAATTCCCGGATCTGCGGATACTCGTCGCGCAGGTAGAGATAGACCGCCTCGGCCTCGACCGCCCAGGCGGCGATCAGCATGCCCTCGACGAAGCGGTGCGGGTCGGTCTCCAGGTAGAAGCGGTCCTTGAAGGTGCCGGGCTCGCCCTCGTCAGCGTTGACCGCGAGGTAGCGCGGCCCCGCCTCGGCGCGCACGAACTGCCACTTGCGCCCGGTCGGGAAGCCGGCGCCGCCCAGCCCGCGCAGG
>CAMYMQ010000202.1 GCA_947259335.1 uncultured Alphaproteobacteria bacterium
CCCGACTGCCAGCCCCCCGACAGCCCGGCCGGGACGACCCGGCCCCGGCGCCCGGCCGCCGATACCGGTCAACACGGCGATCGTCCGCCGCCTGGATGCGCCGGTCACCCTGACCGCCATCGGCGCGGTCCAGTCGATCTCGACCGTCGCTATCCGCGCCCAGATCGACGGCCAGATCCGGCAGGTCCATTTCACGGAAGGCCAGCTGGTCAAGAAGGGCGACCTTCTGTTCACCATCGACCCGAGGCCGTTCGAGGCGGCCCTGCGCGCGGCCGAGGCGGCCCACGCCCGCAACAAGGCGCTGCTCCAGAAGGCCCAATCGGACCTGCGCCGGTACCAGGAACTGTCGGCGCGGGAATTCGCCAGCAAGCAGAAATTCGAGGAGGCCCGCGCCAACGCCGCCGCCCTGGAGGCCTCCATCCTGGGCGACGCGGCCCAGGTCGAGATGGCCCGGCTGCGGCTGGAATACACCAGCATCCGCTCGCCCATCGAGGGCCGCGCCGGCAGCATCCTCGTGACCCCCGGCAACCTGATCAAGGCGAATGACGCCACCCTGGTGGTGGTCAATCAGACCCGGCCGATCCATGCCGTCTTCTCCATTCCGGAAGCCCGCCTGGACGAGGTCCGACGCTATCGCGCCGCGGGCCCGCTGGCGGTGCGCATCCTCGTGCCCGAGGGCAGCCCGCCGGTACCCGCCGGCACCCTGTCCTTCGTCAACAACGCGGTCGACCAGACCACCGGCACGATCCAGCTCAAGGGCACCTTTCCGAACCCCGACGACCGCCTGACCCCGGGCCAGTTCGTCAACGTCGAGCTGCAACTGACCACCCTGAAGGCGGTTGCCGTCGTCCCCTCGCAGGCCATCCAGATCGGCCAGCGCGACGGCCTGACCTTCCGCTACGTGTTCGCGGTCAAGGCCGACAGCACGGTCGAGCTGCGCCGGGTCGAGCCGGGCGTGACTTTCGGCGACCAGACAGTCGTCCGCACGGGCCTCGCCGCCGGCGAACGGGTGGTGACGGTCGGCCAGCTGCGCCTGCGCCCCGGCGCGAAGGTGCGCCTGGACAGCAATGCCCGCCGGATGCGGCCCCGCGGCGCCAAGTAGGACACAACGGAAATGACCCTCCCGGAGCTGTGCATTCGGCGCCCGGTCATGACGACGCTGCTGATGGTGGCGTTCGTGGTCTTCGGCGTGATGGCCTACCGCTCGCTGCCGGTCAGCGAGTTGCCCAACGTCGATTTCCCGGTCATCCAGGTCCAGGCGCGCATGCCCGGCGCCGACCCCGAGACCATGGCCTCGTCGGTGGCGACCGTGCTGGAAGCCCAGTTCTCGACCATCGCCGGGCTCGATGCGATGACGTCGAGCAGCAGCAACGGCAACACGCGCATCACGCTCATGTTCAACCTGGACCGCGACATCGACGCGGCGGCCCAGGACGTCGCCGCCGGCATCATCGCGGCCCAGCGCCGCCTGCCCAGCGCCATGCCGACGCCGCCCTTCCTGCGCAAGGTCAACCCGGCCGACCAGCCGATCCTCTATCTGGCGATGAGCTCGCCGATGCTGCCGCTGCAGGTCGTCAACGAATGGGCCGAGACGCAGCTCGCCCAGATGATCTCGACCATCCCGGGCGTCGCGCAGGTGATGGTCTTCGGGTCCCAGAAGCGCGCCGTGCGCGTGCGCGTGAACCCCGACGCGATGGCGGCGCGCGGCATCGGCATCGACGAGGTCGAGCGGGCGATCCGCCAGGCCAACTCCAATCTGCCGACCGGCGAGCTGAGCGGCCGCGACAAGGCGCTGGCGATCCGCACGACGGGGCAGCTTGCCGAGGTCGACGCCTATCTCCGCCAGATCATCCTGATGCGCAACGGCGCGCCGGTGCGGCTCAGCGACATCGGCACGGCGATCGAGGGGGTCGAGAACGACAAGAACGCCGGCTGGTTCAACCAGAACCGGGCCGTCATCCTCGCGATCCAGCGGCAGCCGGGCACCAACACGATCGCGGTGGTCGATGCCATCCGCACGATCCTGCCGTCCTTCCGCCAGCAGCTTCCCGGCTCGATCGACCTCAACATCCTGTATGACCGCAGCCAGTCGATCCGCGCCTCGGTTCACGAGGTCCAGTTCACCCTGGTCCTCGCCTCGATCCTGGTGGTCCTGGTCATCTTCCTGTTCCTGCGCAACCTGTCGGCGACGGTGATCCCGAGCCTGGCGCTGCCGATCAGCGTGGCCGGCACCTTTGCCGTCATGTCGGTGTTCGGATTCAGCCTCGACAACCTGTCGCTGCTGGCCCTGACCCTGGCGGTCGGCTTCGTCGTCGACGACGCGATCGTCATGCTGGAGAACATCGTCCGCCACATCGAGCAGGGCGAGACGCCCATGCAGGCGGCACTCAAGGGCTCGCGCGAGATCGGCTTCACCATCATCTCTATGACGGTGTCGCTGTTCGCCGTCTTCATCCCGGTGATGTTCATGGGCGGCGTGGTCGGCCGGCTGCTGCACGAGTTCGCGGTGACCATCACCGCCGCCATCATCGTATCGGGCATCGTCTCGCTGACCCTGACCCCGATGCTGTGCAGCCGGTTCATCCGGGTCCGCCACGACCGCAAGCCGGGGGCCCTGTTCCGCGCCAGCGAGCGGGTCTTCGACGGCATGCTCAAGGGCTACGACCGGTCGCTGCGCTGGTGCCTCGGCCACAAGCGGACCGTCCTGGTGGTGTTCCTCGCGACGGTGGTCGGTTCGGTCTATCTGTTCCGCGCCGTGCCCAAGGACTTCCTGCCGAGCGAGGATACCGGCCAGATCATCGTCTTCACCGAGGGCGCCCAGGACGCGTCCTTCGCCTCGATGGTGCGCCTCCAGCGAAAGATCGCGGACCTTGTCCTCAAGGAGCCGGAGGTGGCGGCGCTGATGTCGTCGGTCGGCGCCGGCGGCCCGCGCACCACGCCGAACTCGGGCCTGCTGTTCGTCCGGCTGAAATCGCGCGAAACGCGCATGGCCTCGGCGACCCAGATCACCGCCCGGCTGCGCCGCAAACTGGCCGGGATCGCCGGCGTGCGCGCCTTCGCCAACGTGCCGCCGCCGCTGCGCCTGACCGGCATGCCGACGAAGTCGGAGTATCAGTTCACGCTGAAAAGCCTGAACCTCGACGGCCTGTATTCGAACGCCCAGCGGTTCGAGACGGCGCTGCGCCGCCAGCCGGGCTTCACCGACGTGACCACCGACCTCGACATCTCGAGCCCGACGGCCGTCGTGCGTATCGACCGCGGCAAGGCGGCCGCGCTGGGCCTGACGATGGAGCAGATCGAGGGCGCCCTGAACAGCGCCTACGGCGCCCAGCAGATCTCGACCATCTTCACCGCCTCGAACCAGTACAGCGTCATCCTGGAGCTGGAGCCGCGCTTCCGCCGGGGCGCGGAGGCGATCAACCAGCTCTACATCCGCTCGTCCAGCGGCAAGCTGGTGCCGCTGACCGCGGTCGCCGAGGTCCGGCCCGGCGTCGGGCCGTTGACGGTCAACCACCAGGGCCAGCTGCCGTCGGTGACGATCAGCTTCAACCTCGCGCCCGGCGTGCCGCTGGGCGTCGCCATCGAGCGGCTGCGCACCCTGGAGCGAGAGCTCAAGATCCCGGCCGACATTTCGACCGGGATGCACGGCACCGCCCAGGCCTTCCAGGAGGCGTCGCGTGGCCTCGGCCTGCTGCTGCTGCTGGCGATCGTGGTCGTCTACATCGTGCTGGGCATCCTCTACGAGAGCTTCATCCACCCGCTGACGATCCTGTCGGGCCTGCCATCGGCGGCGGTCGGCGCGCTGCTGGTGCTGCTGTGGTTCGACGTCAGCCTGAGCCTCTACGCCTTCGTCGGCATCATCATGCTGGTCGGGATCGTCAAGAAGAACGCGATCATGATGATCGACTTCGCGCTGCAGCGGCAGCGCAACCACGGCATCGGCCCCGAAGCGGCGATCTACGAAGCCTGCCTGGTCCGCTTTCGACCGATCATGATGACGACGATGGCGGCGCTGCTGGGCACCCTGCCGATCGCGCTGGCCATCGGCGCGGGCTCGGAATCGCGGGTGCCGCTGGGGCTGACCGTCGTCGGCGGCCTGGCCCTGTCCCAGCTCCTGACCCTCTTCCTGACGCCGGTCATATACATCTACATGGAAAAGCTGCAGGCCGCGCTGCGCTTCCGCCGCAAGGCGGAGCCGGTGGCGGTTGCACCGCCCGCGCCGGCGGAGTAGACCGCCGGACATGGACTGCGATTTTCTGATCATCGGCGCCGGCATCGCCGGCGCGTCCGCCGGATATGCGCTCGCGCCCAGGGGCCGGGTCGTGATCCTCGAGCGCGAAAGCCAGCCCGGCTATCACAGCACCGGCCGGTCGGCGGCGCTATTCACCGGCACCTACGGCAACCTGGTGATGCGGACGCTCGCCAAGGCGAGCCGGCCATTCCTGGACCACCCGCTCGAAGGCTTCACCGACCACCCGCTGATGACGCCCCGGGCGACCATGCTGATCGGCCGGGCCGATCAGGAGGCGGCGCTGGACACCGCGCTGGAGGAAGGCCGGGCGATCGTGCCGGAGGTCCACAGGCTGTCCGCCGAGGCGGCCCGCGCGCTGTGCCCGGCGCTCGATCCCGACTATGTCGCCGGCGCGGTTCTCGACCCGACCTCCATGGACATGGACGTCCATGCCATCCATCAGGGCTTCCTGCGCGGAACCCGCGCGGCGGGTGGGCGGATCGTCACCGACGCCGAGGTCACCGGCCTCCAGCGCGACGGCGAGGGCTGGACCGTGGAGACCAGGGCCGGCACCTGGCGCGCCCCTGTGGTGATCAACGCCGCCGGCGCCTGGGCGGACGTCGTGGCCGGCATGGCGGGCGTGCCGCCGATCGGGCTGGTGCCCAAGCGGCGCACGGCGATGACCTTCGATCCGCCGGCCGATCTGGCCATCGACGCCTGGGCCGCGATCATCGACGTCGACGAGGAGTTCTATTTCAAGCCCGACGCCGGCAAGCTGCTCGGCTCGCCCGCCGACGAAACGCCGGTTCCGCCCCAGGACATCCAGCCCGAGGAACTCGACATCGCCGTCGCGGTCGACCGGATCGAGCGGTCGGCCCGCCTGAAGGTCGGCCGGATCGACCACAGCTGGGCCGGCCTGCGCAGCTTCGTCGGGGACAAGTCCATCGTGATCGGCGAGGCCGCCGGCGCGCCGGGCTTCATCTGGCTGGCAGCCCAGGGCGGCTACGGCATCATGACCTCGCCGGCGGCGGGCAGGATCGCCGCCAGCGTCGCCCTGGGCGAGCCGTTCCCGAAGGATGTCGAGGATCTGGGAGTAACCGCCTCGGATATTGGCCCGGGGCGGTTGACCTAGGAGCGCCCTACACCGCCGCCGGCATCCCCGCGGCGATCATGTAGTTGACCGAGACGTCGCCCGTTACCCGCCATTCGTCGAACAGGGGGTTGTAGGTGATGCCGGCGATTTCCTCGACCAGGGCGCCGCCGCGCGTCAACGAGCCCGCCAGTTCCGACGGGCGCAGGAACTTGCGCCAGTCGTGGGTGCCGCGCGGCAGCCAGCGCATCACGTATTCCGCGCCGACGATCGCCATCGCGAAGGCCTTGGCGGTCCGGTTGAGGGTCGCCATGACGACCAGCCCGCCCGGCTTGGTCAGCGCGCAGCAGGCGGTCACGAAGCCCTCGACGTCGGCGACATGTTCGACCACCTCCAGGCTCAGGACGATGTCGAAGCGTTCGCCTGCGCCGACCAGTGCTTCGGCCGTCTCCGCCCGATAGTCGATATCGAGCCCGACCGCCGCGGCATGGCTGCGTGCGGTGCCGATCGTCTCGGCCCCGGCGTCGATGCCGGTGACGGCGGCGCCGAGCCGCGCCATCGGCTCGC
>CAMYMQ010000203.1 GCA_947259335.1 uncultured Alphaproteobacteria bacterium
GGTGCCCCCTGGCCCGCGCCTGCTCATGGGCAGCGATATCCCCGGCGTCCGTGCGACCGACATCGACCGGGCCTTCGCGCGGCTCGGCAGCCACGACCTTGTCTTCGGCCCCGCCGAGGACGGCGGCTTCTGGCTGGTCGGCGCCCGTCATCCGGGCCGGCTCCACGGCCTGTTCGAAGGGGTGCGCTGGTCGACGCCGCACGCGCTCGCCGACACGCTCGCCAACGTGCCGCGCCGGCTGACCGTCGCCCTGGCCGCCGAGAAACGCGACGTCGACGACGCCGCGGCACTCGCGGCCGTCACGGATCGGCCATGATGCGGTAGGATGATGCCGCAGGATGCAACGCAATGAGTGGCCTTCGGAGGAGGCAAAGCATGGGGTTCCGGGCTTTCGGGCGGCTTCGCGCCGTTTTGTTCTTGGTGCCCGCGCTGTTCGGCGCGGAAGCGGCGGCGGCCGATTATTCGGGCCTGCGCGCCTGGGTCGGCAAATATCCCTATGACAAGATCGGCGGACGCCAGTTCTTCACCTATCCGGGCCTGCCGGCGGCGATGCAGCGGGCGCTCGGCAAGAAGGACGACAGGCGGGTCGCCAAGATGCAGGGACCCGAAGTTCCGGTGGTGGCGACCGGCGGCTGGATCGTCGCGCACCGGTGCCAGGCCCATAACTGCGGCGACAAGAACATGTCGGTGCTGGTCCATGTCGCCAGCGGCCGGGTGCTGGTGTGCTGGCTGAACGCGCCCACCCGGTCCAGTGCGCGCTGGTACGAGGCCGGCGCGGCGCCGAAGCGCGATCCGGGCCAGGGCTGCCCGAGCGAGATCGACGAGGTGCGCGCGGCCTTCCGCCGGCTGGGCTACTGACAGGGGTGCGGCGTCACCGCTCCTGCAGCCGGGGCAGCAGCTCGACGAAGTTGCAGGGGCGGTAGCGGATGTCGAGCTGCCAGCGCAGGATCTCGTCCCAGCCGTCGCGGCAGGCGCCCGGCGATCCGGGTAGGGCGAACAGATAGGTGCCGCCCGAGACCCCGGCGGTCGCCCGGGACTGGATGGTCGAGGTCGAGATCGTCTGGTAGCTGATCCAGCGGAACAGCTCGCCGAAGCCCTCGATCGCCTTGTCGTAGACCGAGGCGAAGGCCTCGGGCGTGACGTCCCGGCCGGTGACCCCCGTGCCGCCGGTCGAGATCACAACGTCGATGCCGGGATCGGCGATCCAGTCGCGCAGCTGCCCGACGATCGCCAGGACGTCGTCCTTGACGATGGCGCGGGCGGCGAGCGCGTGGCCGGCTCCGGTCAGCCGTTCGACCAGCGTGTCGCCGGACTTGTCGTCGGCCTGGGTGCGCGTGTCGGAGACCGTCATCACCGCGATGTTGACCGGCACGAAGCTCCGGCTTTCGTCGATACCCGCCATGGGTTTGCCTCAGGGGTTCGAAGGGGGATTATTCGGGCTTGGCGTCGAGCGGCCGGTAGAGCGGCCAGCGGCCCTCGGCCAGGTCGTCCAGCGACGGCGTCGGCTGGCCCAGCCGGTGCCGATAGACCCAGAGATTGTACATCACCCGCTCGACATAGATGCGCGTTTCCTTGAGGTGCATGGCCTCGATGAACAGCAGCGGGTCGTCGCGCACGGACCAGCGCTGCAGGTTGCCCTCGCCGGCATTGTAGGACGACAGCACGAAGAAGAGATTGTTCTTCAGCGTGTCGCGGTCGAGCAGGTGCTTGAGGAACTTCTGGCCGAGGGTGAGGTTGAAGCGCGGGTCGTAGAGCTTTTCGACCTGCTCGCGCCTCAGGCTCCGGTCGGCGCCGATGAAGGCCGCGGTCGCCGGCATCAGCTGCATCAGGCCGCGCGCGCCGGCCGAGCTGCGGGCGGTGGTGATGAAGGCCGATTCCTGGCGCATGATGGCGTAGATCAGCGCCCGGTCGACCTGATAGCCGTCCTTGGGCTGCCACACCGGCACCGGGAACAGGGCGAGGTCGATGCGCAGGCCGTCGCGCGCCTCCAGCCGGCTCGAGATCGAATAGGCAAAGGCCGCCAGCCGGCCCGCCATGGCGAGCGAAAGATAGGTGTTCGCCATGGTCTCGCCGTTGGCGTAGTAGGCGCGCATCAGCTCCTTGCCGGCGAGGTCGTAGCGGCCGAGCTGGACCAGGGCCAGGCCGCGCTTGCCGGCGTCGGTCCGGCTGATCGCGCCCAGATGGTTCGGGTCGACTTCGGGATAGCTCCAGTCGAGGTCCGGTTTCAGCCCCAGCTTCCGCCGGGCGACCATGCCGTAGAAGGTGGTCGAGTGGACGGCGGCGCGGCGCATCCATTTTTCGGATGCCGCCTTGTCGCCGGCGCCCTCGTGCGCCCGGGCCGCCCAGAACGCGCCCGCCGACAGGAACCAGTTATGCTCGTTGAGCGCGACCGCGACCTTCTCGAAATGGACCGCGGCGGCCTTGTACTTCTTCAGCGTCCAGGCCGACAGGCCGGCGACCCAATGGGCGTTGGTGATGTATTTGCCGGACCGGATCGCCGCCGGCTCGGCGAGCGCGAAGGCCTTGTCGTGCTTGCCCAGCTGGAACCAGCGCCGGCCGATGCGCATGCGGTAGTCGTCGAACCGGGCCGGGCCGAGGAGCGCTTGGGTGTCCTTCTCCTCGAGCCGCTTCATCGCCGTGGTCAGCCGGTCGCGGCGCAGATCGTTGTCCAACCGGCGGCGCAGGATGCGTGCCCGGTTGCGGTCGCGGCGGCCGAGGCGGGGCGCGGGCAGGGTCGTCGAATCGGACGGCCCCCAATAGATCGGCCGGGGCTTGACCGTCTGGGTGCGCGGAGCCTTCGGCGCCGGCGCGTCCTTCGGTTTCGCTTTGAGGGCGAGCTTGTACACCGCGTCGGCGCCCGGCTGGTCGCCATATTTGTCCATCCAGCCGCGCAGGGCGTCATAGTCGGGCTCATAGTCGGCCCGGGTGAATCGCTCGCGCAGGACCTGGCCGATCAGGATGTCGTTCTTGAGCTGCTTGATCTCGTCGTCGGCCGCTTTCCAGTCGCCCTTGCGCTGGGCCGACTCGATCTTGCGGTACAGCGCGAGGTCGGCGGCCGAGAGAACCGGCGGCACGTCCACTTCCATGACGACGGGAATGCCCTTGCCGCGCAAGCCCTTCCAGCGGCCCGGCCGGGCCGGCTCGCGGATGTTGAGCTTGCCCATCGCGAAACGCTTGATCGCGTCGAGATCAGGCCCGAAGGCGGCCCCCGGAACCGGCTGCGTATCCTCTTCCTCGCCGCAGGCCGCCAGGGTCACGCACAGGAGGCAGCCGAGCGAGAGGATCAGGACGCGTTTTAGGAAGGGTCCGGCCATCGCGGTCCTCACGCGCCCGCCGTCGCGTCGAGCCGTTCCTTGATCGCGAGCAGGTCGCGCCATGCCTCGCGCTTGTGCTGCGGGCTGCGCAGCAGATAGGCCGGATGGAATGTCGGCATGGCCGCCACCGGCGCCTCGTCCCGGGCTTGCATGCCGGAGGTGCGGTAGTCGAACCAGCGGCCGCGCAGCCGGGTGATGCCCTCGCTCTTCTGGAGCATGGTCTTCGCGGACGGGCCGCCCAGGAAGACCAGAACGCGCGGCGCGGCCAGCTCGATATGCCGCTCGACGAAGGGGCGGCAGATGGCGATTTCGGCGGTGCTCGGCTCGCGGTTGCCCGGCGGGCGCCAGAAAACGATGTTGGAGATATAAGCGTTGCTCTCGCGGGACAGGCCGATGCAGTCGATCATGCGGTCGAGCAACTGGCCGCTCACGCCCACGAAGGGCAAGCCCTGCCGATCCTCGTCCGCGCCGGGCGCCTCGCCGAGAAACATGATGCCGCCCGACGGGTCGCCGTGCGCGAAGACCGTGTTCATCGCCGTCTTCTTGAGCGGGCACCCGTCGAATGAGTCCAGGGCTTCCTTGAGTTCGGCCAGGGTCGACGCGGCCTGGGCCAGAGCCTCGGCGCTGCGCACGCTGGCATCGGTCGAATGCAGGGCGGTGGCCGGCTTGATCGGCGCCGGACCGGCAACGGGCGGCGGCGATGCGGGCGCATCAAACTGCCGCGGCGCGGGCGGTGCCTCGCGCAC
>CAMYMQ010000204.1 GCA_947259335.1 uncultured Alphaproteobacteria bacterium
AGGCCGACGGCGACATCGTCGCCCGGCTGCCTCTGGCCGCTTCGGTGTCCGCGCGGCGGATCGGCGTCGCCGTCCCGCCGGACGGGCGCTGACGCTCCGACTTCGGTGTTCCCCCTCCCCCCTTGAGGGGGAGGGGACATCACCCACCGTGACGGTCCCCAGCGCTTTTTGCTCTAGCTCCCCGCCACGGTCATCCCGTCGACCCGGATCGTGGGCGCGTTGACGCCATAGCGGAACTCCAGGTCCGACGCTGGCGTCAGGTTCAGGAACATGTCCTTCAGGTTGCCCGCCACCGTCACCTCGGACACCGGATGAGTGATCTCGCCCTTCTCGATCCAGAAACCGCTGGCGCCGCGGCTGTAGTCACCGGTCACCGGGTTCACGCCCATGCCCATCAGGGAGGTGACCAGCAGGCCGCGCTCGACCCCGGCGATCATGTCTTCGGCGCTCACCGCGCCCGCGGTCAGATGGACGTTGGTCGACGCCGGCGAGGGCGGGCCGGAGGTGCCGCGGGCGGCGTGGCCCGTGCTCTCCCGCCCCAGCTTGCGGGCCGAATGCAGGTCCATGATCCAGGTCGTCAGCGTGCCGCCGTCGACCAGGGCCCATTGCCGGGTCGCCAGGCCCTCGCCGTCGAAGGGCTTGGAGCGCAGGCCGCGCACGCGCAGGGGATCGTCGATCACCGACACGCCGTCCGGCAGGACCTGCTTCTCCAGCATCTCCTTCAGAAAGCTCGTCCCGCGGGCGATGGCCGCGCCGCTGATGGCGCCCAAAAGGTGGCCGACCAGGCCGCCCGAGACCCGCTTGTCATAGAGGATCGGCACCTTGGCCGTGCCGATCCGCTTGGCGCCCAGCCGCGCCACCGCCCGCTCGCCGGCGGTCCGACCCACGGTCGCCGGGTCCATCAGGTCCTCGGCGAAGACGGTGTTGTGCCACTCGTATTCGCGCTCCATGCCGGTGCCCTCGCCGGCCAGCACCGACGCGGCGATGCTGTGCGACGAGCGGGCATAGCGGCCGGTGAAACCGTTCGAGGCCGCGAGCCACACGCGGGTCGTGCCCCACGACGCCTCGGCGCCTTCGGAATTGGTGACGCCGGGGATGGCGCGGGCGGCGTCCTCGGCGATCCGGGCCCGCTCGATCAGCTCTTCGGCCGCGGGCTCGTACGGGTCGTTGATCTCCAGCACGGGCGGGTCGGCCGCGATCTGGTCCGGATCGGCGATGCCGCAGAAGGGGTCCTCGGGCACGGCCCTGGCCATCGAGACGGCCCGCTCGACCAGAGTGTCGAAATGGTCGGTCGCCAGCTCGGTCGAGGAGACGCTGGCCTGGCGCTTGCCGATGAAGACGCGCAGGCCGAGATCCTGGCCCTCCGACCGCTCGAGCTCCTCCAGCTTGCCAAGCCGCTGGGCGTGGGCGATCGAATCGCCCTCGACATAGAGGGCGTCGGCGGAGTCGGCCCCGGCCTTGAGCGCCCGGGCGATCAGGTCGCCCAGGATATCGAGGCGGTTCTCCGGGTTGGTGGTATCGGGCATGTGGATTCCTTCAGATGAGCTTTTCGCGTTTCATCCAGTCGTAGCAGTCGCGGAGCATCGCCTCCAGATCGGGCGAGACGTAGCCGAGCTCGCGTTCGGCCTTGTCGCTGGCGATGCGTCCGTCGGCGAGGACCACCTCGGCGGCCTGGGGCGTCAGGTCGGGCTCGCGGTCGCGCAGGTTGCCCCAGCCGGTCTTGGCCCGCGCCACAAGCATGAACAGCCAGGCGGGCACCGGCCGCCGGGGCACCTTCTTGCCGGTCAGCCGGCCGATGACCTGGGCGACCTCGAGGAAGCTCGCGACCGGTCCGCCGAGCAGGTAGTTCTCGCCTGTCCGGCCCCGCTCGGCGGCCGCGATATGCGCTTTCGCCACGGCCTCCGCATGGCAGAAGGTGCCGGACCGGGGCGGCACGCCGGGCAGGGTGCCCTCGTTGATCATCCGGATCATCCGGCCCCAGTTGTGCGTGTCGTAGCGGCCGATGATGTGGCAGGGATTGAGGGTCACCGCGTCGAGCCCGTTGCGCACGGCGCCCTGGATGATCAGCTCGGCGTTATACTTGGTCTGGTCGTAGTTGACGGACGACAGGTCGCCCTTCTTCTCGCTGTCCTCGGAGATCGGCCCGCGGCCCGGCCACACGCCATAGGCGGCCCAGCTCGACGTGTGCACGAAGCGTCGGGCGCCGCGCCGGTGGGCGGCGGTGACCATGTTGCGGGTGCCGTCGACATTGGTGCGCAGCTGCCGGGCGAAGTGGCGCGACCACATGGTGGTGTCGCCGGCCACGTGGAAGACGGCGTCGAGGTCCTCGGGCACCACGTCGGTCAACGCGTCGAGCTCGATCAGCTGGCCCTTGGCCGGCGTGACGTCGAACGTCTTCCAGCCGGACAGGTCGGATCCCGGCCGGTGCAGCGCGGTCACGGCCCAGCCGGCCTCGGCCAGCTGCTCGATCAGGTTCAGGCCCAGAAAGCCGGTGCCCCCGGTGACGAAGGCGGTCTTGCGGCCGGCGACGCTCATCGGCCCGGCCGAAAGGCGGCGCAAACCGCGCGAAGGTTATCTCTGGTTATCATCGGTTATCGTCCGTTGGCGGCGGGGCGATGGGGCGGGGCGCACTGTAGGGAGTTATGTAAGCAAACGTCATCATTCGTCATCCGTCGGCGGCGGGTCGGTCAGTGCCCGCCGGGCCCGGCGCCCCTCTCGCGATGACGCGTCGGCTTTGTCATCCGATGTCATCAAGTGTCAGCCACGGACCGGTCAGGGGCCGGGCCGCCGGCGGGACCGATCTAGGAATTATTGCATATGGGGTCGCGGGCGCCTGGAGGCAAGGCGAGGCACCGCCTGCTCACCCCATCGCGTTGGGCAGCCATAGCGCGATGGCCGGCACGAACACCACCAGCGCCAGCCGGATGATGTCGGCAACGAAGAAGGGCGCAATGCCGCGGAAGATCGACCAAAGGGTCAGGTCGGGCACGACCGTCTTCATCACGAACACATTGAGCCCGATGGGCGGCGTGATCAGGCTGATCTCGGTGACGATCACGACCACGATGCCGAACCAGATCAGCACCATGTCGGGGCCGAGGCCCAGGTCGAGCGCCTGGATCACCGGATAGAAGATCGGCACCGTCAGCAGGATCATGCCGATGCCCTCGAACACGCAGCCCAGTGCCACGTAGATCAGGCAGATCACGACGACCACGCCCATCGGCGAGGCGTCGAGCGTCTTGATCCACTCGACCAGCTCGTCGGCGACCCCGGCGATGTTGATGAAGTTCGACAGGATGATCGCGCCCAGCGCGACCGAGAAGACGACCGCCGTGGTCCGCCCGGCCTCGACCAGCGAGGCGAAGAATTCGCGCAGGCTCATCTTTCGCCGCGCCACCGCGAAGGCCAGGGCGCCGACCGCGCCGATCCCGCCCGCCTCGGTCGGCGTGAACACGCCCAGATAGATGCCGCCCAGGACCAGCAGGAACAGGGCGACCACCCCCCAGACCTTGTGGACCGTGCGCAGCCGCGCCTTCCACGGGGTGCGCTCGCCCTTGGGGCCGACCTCGGGCTTGACCAGGACAACGACGGCGATCACCGCCATGTAGAGGAGCACGGTCATGATCCCGGGGATGACGCCGGCGATGAACAGCTTGCCGATGTCCTGCTCGGTCAGCAGGCCATAGACGACCAGCGCGATCGACGGCGGGATCAGGATGCCCAGCGTGCCGCCCGCGGCGATCGATCCGGCGGCGAGGCTGCGGTTGTAGCCGTAGCGCTCCATCGACGGCATGGCGACCTTGGCCATCGTCGCCGAGGTGGCGACCGAGCTGCCCGACACCGCGCTGAAGGCGCCGCAGGCGGCGACCGTGGTCAGCGCCAGGCCGCCCCGGAAATGGCCGAGGAAGGCATAGGCGAAGTCATAGAGTTCCTGACTGAGCTCCGCCCGGTAGATAAAGGTGCCCATCAGGATGAACAGCGGCAGCACCGAGAAGCCGTGGTCCATCGAGAAGTCGAGGATGAGCTGGCCGACCGTCGCCAGCGCCGGGTCGAAGCCGCGCACGACGGCGAAGCCGGCGAAGCCGACCGCGATCATCGAGAAGCCGAGGGGAAAGCCGAGGAAGCACAGCAGCAGCAGGACGCCGAAGCCGATCGCGGCAAACTCCATGGACCGCGTCTCCCCGTTTCGTTGTTATCGCCTGCGCGCGCCGAACAGCGGTTGCAGCATGACGATCAACTGGACGACGGCGGTCAACGCCGCCAGCACGGCTATGGCATAGGCCATCGGTGCATAGGGCCATTCCAGGAAACCGCTGATCTTGTCGGCGGCGCCCAGCTTGATGCCTTCGACCCACATCCGGTAGGCGACAAAGCACAGCACGACCACGTTGAAGCCGAGGATGATCTCGTTGATGACCCGCTTGAAGGTGCCGCGGATCAGGTGCTCGAACAGGCTGGCCGTGATGTGGTCGCCGTCGCGGGTGACCAGCGGCAGGGCGGTGAAGATCGCCAGCGGCATCAGGAATTCGACGATCTCGAACCCGCCGGGCAGAGGGGAGTTGAAGAAGTAGCGGCCGACCACGTCGACAAAGACCACGGCCATCATCGAGAACATGGTCACGGCGACGAGGACCAGGAGAATACGGTCGAGCCAGAGGAAGGTTCCGTTCCTCCCGGCTTCGACGGCGGCGGGCGCCATACTCTCCTCTAGGCTGGCCATCGGCGTTTCTATGCTGTCGTTGCGAGGTTGCGGCCTGACACGATCTTTACCGCAGGTCCGACACCCCGTCGATGTCGGCCTTCGATTTCCAGCGGCGGACCCGCGCAGACGGGTCGAACGGTGGGATCCGCGCGGTCGGGAAAGCCCCGGAGCGGAAGACGCCGGGGCGTTTGCCCCGGCTCTCCGGCTCTGGTCACTCAGGCCAGCAACGGACCGCTTACTTCGCGGCCTTCTCGGCTTCGGACATGAAGAAGTCGAGCGCGGCCTGGCCGTCGATACCGGCCTTCTTGGCGTCGGCGAGCCACGCCTTGGTCAGGAAGTCGAGCCGCTTCTTGGCCTCGGCCATGAAGGCGGCGTTGGCGGTCGTGATGGTCGCGCCATTGTCCTTGAGCGCCTTGAGCCCGACCTCGTTGAGCTTGTCCATGGCGGCGCCGTCCTCGGCGATCTTCTCGCCCGACGCGGCCATCACCGCGGCCTTGTCGGCGGCGGACAGGCCGTCGAACTTCTTCTGGTTCATGAACAGCGAGAAGCTGGCGCCGTAGGCCCCGCCCGGCACCAGCACCGTGTGCTTCACGAAGGGCACCATCTTGAGCGAATAGGTGTCGCTGGGCGGGAACAGCATCGCGTCGACGACGCCCTTGGAGACCACCTCATAGGCCTTGATGCCCGGCGTCGGCACGGGCACGCCGCCCAGGGCCTCGGCGAACTTGGCCGGCGTCCCGGGGCTGACCCGGACCTTCAGGCCCTTGAAGTCGGAGACCTGCGAGATCGGCTTGCCCAGGCTGTGGATCGCGCCCGGCGGCAGATAGAAGAAGCCGAGCAGCTTGACGCCCTTGAACTGGCCCGCCTTCTCGAAATGCTTCTTGTGGGTGCGCCACAGCGCGAGTCCGGCGGCCTTCGCGTTCGGCACCGTGAAGGGCAGGTAGGACATCTGGATCAGGGTCAGGCGGCGGCGCTCGAACACGTTGTACATGATCGTGACGTCGGCGATGCCGTCGGTGACCATGCCCCACTGGCGCGGCGCCGGCGCGAGCGTCTTGCCCGGGACGCGGACCGTGATCTGGCCCTTCGAGGCTTCCTGGACGCGCTTGATCCAGCCGTCGGCGATCGCCGCCTTGATCAGGTGCTTGGGCGGCACGAAGATGTTGAACAAGAGCCGGGTCTTGGCGCCGGCGGGGCTCGCGGCCACCAGGGTGCCGGCCATCAGCGCGGCGACGATTGTCGTTTTCTTGAGGTCCATCGCGACTTCTCCCGTTGTCGACTTTTTCAAGCGCCCCGGCACACGGGGCGCACGCTATTGTTATTGGGCCCGAGCCTAGGGCGGCTCTGGCCGCACCGGCAACCGTCCAGTCGGCGATTGCCCGCCTGCCGGAATCAGCGGAGTCTGCCGCCATTGCTCGGAACGGCGATTGGTCCTAAGGACTGTAACCCCGCCGGAACAACGGCGCCAGCACGCGAAGGGGGCGGCGGTGCAGGCTATTCTCGGGTTGATCCTGATCCCGCTCGTCGCCTGGGCGGTGAGCGAGAACCGACGGGCGGCGCGGTCGCCGTCGACCCTGCGGCTGATCGCGGCCGGGCTGGCGGTGCATGTGGGGCTGGCGCTGCTCCTGCTGCAGGTGCCGTGGCTGCGCCAGGCGATCCTGTCGCTCAATGTCGTGGTCGACGCCCTGTCCCAGGCGACCCAGGCGGGCACCGCCTTCGTGTTCGGCTATATCGGCGGCGGGCCGCTGCCCTTCGACGCGAAATACGCCCACCTGGTCAACATCCTCGCCTTCCGGTTCCTGCCGCTGATGCTGGTGATCAGCGCGCTGTCGGCGCTCCTGTTCCACTGGCGCATCCTGCCGGCGGTGGTCCGCGCCTTCTCCTGGGCGCTGCGCAAGACCCTGGGCGTGCGCGGGCCGCTCGGCGTCGGCGCGGCGGTCAACGTGTTCGTCGGCATGGTCGAGGCGCCGCTGCTGATCCGCCCCTACCTGGCCAGGATGAGCAGGGGCGAGCTGTTCGCGCTGATGACCGTGGGGCTGGCGACCGTCGCGGGCACGGTGATGGTGCTCTACGCCACCTTCATCGCCAGCGTGGTGCCGGGCTCGCTCGGCCACATCATCACCGCCTCGATCCTCAACGTGCCGTCGGCGCTGATCGTCGCCGCGCTGATGGTGCCCTTCATCGACGATGCCAGCGACGCGGCCGTCGACCTGCCGCGCACCGACCAGAGCACGATGGACGCGCTCACCCGGGGCACCGCCGACGGGCTGACGCTGCTGCTCCACGTCACCGCGATGCTGCTGGTCCTCGTGGCGCTGGTGGCGCTGGTCAACATCGCCCTGTCGGCCGCGCCCGACATCGCGGGCAGGCCGCTGACGCTGGAGCGGGCGATGGGCTGGGCGCTGGCGCCGGTGGCGTGGCTGATCGGCATCCCCTGGGGCGAGGCCGCCGACGCCGGCGCGCTCCTGGGCACCAAGGTCGTGCTCAACGAACTCAAGGCCTATCTCGACATGGCCGGCGCGCCGGGCCAGGCGCTGTCGGACCGGACCAGGCTGATCCTGACCTACGC
This sequence comes from uncultured Alphaproteobacteria bacterium, assembly GCA_947259335.1. Taxonomy (GTDB): domain Bacteria; phylum Pseudomonadota; class Alphaproteobacteria; order Bin65; family Bin65; genus CAMYMQ01. Next base: position 7,275 of record CAMYMQ010000204.1, read on the forward strand.
GATGTGCGGCTTCGCCAACTTCGGGTCGGTCGGCATCATGATCGGCGGCCTGTCCGCGATGGTGCCCGAACGCCGGGCGGAAATCGCCGCGCTGGCGATCAAGGCGCTCGGGTCGGGCCTGATGGCGACCCTGTTCACCGGCGCGATGATCGCCGTGGTGGGCTAGGCTGAGGCCGGATCGAGGCGGAGGTCCGTGATGAAGATCCTCCTGGCCATGTGCTACATGGTGACCCGCACGGGCGCCGAATTCTTCGTGCGCGACCTGGCCCTGGGCCTGAACCGCCGGGGGCATACTATCGTCGTCTATGCCCCGGTCATGGGCGACATGGTCGAGGAATTGCGCGCCGCGTCGATCGCCTGCATCACCGACCTCGACGCGATGGCGGTGGCGCCGGACATCATCATCGGCAACACCCAGATCGAAACGGTTCAGTGCCTCGCCCGCTTTCCGGGCGTGCCCGCCGTCTCGATCTGTCACGACCGGGTCGCCCAGCATGGGCAGCCGCCGATCTTCTCGCGCGTGCGCGCCCATGTCGCCGTTGACGACAACTGCGCGGAGCGCCTGTTGCTGGAATTCGGCATCGCCCCGGAAAGGGTCGTCCTTATCCAGAACGGCGTCGATCTCGACCGGTTCGCGCCGCGCCGGCCGCTACCGCAAACGCCCCGACGGGCCCTGGTCTTCAGCAACTATGCGACGCCCGGCCCGGCGATCGACCTGGTGCGCGAGGCCTGCGCCGAGCAGGGGATCGAGCTCGACGTCGTCGGCAGCGGAACGGGCACCCAGTCGACGGCGCCCGAGGGCATCCTTGCCGCCTACGATCTGGTCTTCGCCAAGGCGCGCTGCGCCACCGAGGCGCTGGCGGTCGGCTGCGCCGTCGTCGCGCTCGACCAGAGCGCCGGCATGGCGGGAATGGTCACCACCGCGAATGTCGCCGACTGGCGCCGCCTGAATTTCGGCAACAAGTTGCTGGTGCGGCAGCCGATCACCCTGGACGCCCTTCGGCGCGCCATCGGGGACTATTCGCCCGACGAAGCGGGACGGGTGAGCGACTATGCGCGCCGTCATTTCTCGCTGGACGCAACGGTGGACGCCCTGGAGGACCTCGCCGCATCGATCGTCGAGAAAGAGCGCCATGCCGATGCCGTCGATCCGGAAACCGAGAGCCGGGAATTCGCGCGGTTCGTCTTCGAGTTCCTGCGGCCGCCCGGACCGGCCCAGGTCGCCATCCAGGTCGGCATGCTGGAGCAGCGGCTGCAGGATCTGGCGGGGGTTCAACAGGACCTGGACGGGGTCCGGCGGGAGCTGGCGGCGGTCCGCCGGGAACTGGACACGGTTCACGCAAGCGCGTCGTGGACGGTGACCGCTCCCCTGCGGTGGCTGTCGCGCGCGGTCAGGCGGCTCTTCTAGCCGCCAGGGCTGCGGCAGCGACGCGGCTATCCCTCGCCGTAGCCGGTCCGGCGCGGTCCGCGACGGATCGCCCGGGCGGGATTGCCGACGACGCTCGCG
>CAMYMQ010000205.1 GCA_947259335.1 uncultured Alphaproteobacteria bacterium
CGCCGGGCGCGCCGCCTTCGCCGGGCTCGACGACGCGTCCTCGCGGGAGATCGGCGCGATGCTGGCCCGCCTCGACGACGCCAGCCAGCGCCGGCTGGTCGGTTGCATGGAAGCCATCGAGGGCCTTCTCGCGCCCGCGCCGGGCGGACCGACACCCTTCGTGCTGCGCCCGCACCAACCGGGCGACATGGGCTGGGTGGTCGAGCGCCACGCCAGCCTCTACGCCCGGGAATACGGCTGGGACGGGAGCTTCGAGGGCTTCTGCGCCGAGATCGTGGCCGCCTTCCTGCGCGACTACGACCCGAAACGCGAAGCCTGCTGGATCGCCGAGGTCGACGGCGAACGGGCCGGTTCGGTGTTTCTGGTGGCCGAATCGGACACGGTCGCCAAGCTGCGGCTGCTGATCGTCGACCCGAAGGCGCGCGGCCTGGGCGTCGGCAAGCGGCTGGTCGAGGAATGCCTCCGCTTCGCCCGGCGCACCGGCTACGAGACGGTCACCCTGTGGACCAACGACATCCTCCACGCCGCCCGCGCGATATACGAAAAGGCCGGGTTCGAGCTGGTGGAGGAAGAACGCCACCACAGCTTCGGCATGGACCTTGTGGGGCAGAACTGGGAGTTGCGGCTATAGGGTCGCTCGCGGATCTCCATCCCGCCTGCCAGGGCGCGCCGTTCGAACGGCCCTAGAACTCCTTGGGCAGCAGCCGGTCCACCGAATAGCGCCCGCCGCCGCGGAACAGGATCGCGGTGAACAGCAGCAGCCACAGCAGCACGAATTCGTAGCCCTGGTTGCCCCAGAAATAACCCTTGGGCCCGACGAAGAAGATCAGGATCACCAGCATCTGCACCCACAGGATGCCGGCGCACAGGCGGGTGAACAGCCCGATCACCAGCGCGGCGGCCACGAACAGCTCGCAGAAGCCGACCAGATAGGCGAGCGGAACCGGCGCCGGGAAGCCCTTGGCCGCAAGCCCCTTGGCCGTGTTGACGGCGGTGCCGTTGACCAGCTTCTGCCAGCCGTGGGGCATGAGGATCGCGCCCGCGCTGATCCGCACCAGCGTGTAGCTGAGCGGTGCAAGCGCGCCGTAAAGGCCACCCAGGGCGGGGAAAAAGAGTCTCTGTCGGTCGATCTGTTCGCTCACGCTCACCTCGTTCAGCCGGAGGACCGCGATACACAGATGCAGGGACGATGACCGATCGCAAAGCCGTCAAAAAGGCCCGGCGACCGAAACAGACTCCCCATCATCTTCTACCATGACGCGCGCGGTTTCCCTAACCGAAGCTTGCGCGCGAACGGCCGCCGCCGCCCCGATTTAGTCCCCCGATCGCGGCCGACCAAAGCGTGCAGGAGCGGCGGGACCTTGCCCATTGACATCCATACCGACTATTCGGTATGGGATATTCCAAACCAACCAGTGGGTATGGATGTGATGGCGACACCCCGGCACGATTCCAAGACCAGGCTTCTGGACGCGGCGCTGAAGGTGGTGCGCACCAAGGGCTACACGGCGACGCGGATCGAAGACGTCTGCGCCGAAGCCGGGGTCACCAAGGGCAGCTTCTTCCATCACTTCAAGAGCAAGGACGACCTGGCGCTGGCGGCCGTCGCCCATTGGGACGAGATGACCGGCGGCCTGTTCGCGCACGCGCCCTACCACGACCCTGCCGACCCGCTCGACCGCCTGATCGCCTACCTGGAATTCCGGAAATCACTGCTCGCGGGCGATCTGCCCGACTTCACCTGCTTCGTCGGCACGATTACCCAGGAAGCCTACCGGACGCGCCCGGAGCTCGTGGACGCCTGCGCCCGCACCATCGCCAGCCACGCCAGGACGCTCGAGGCCGATATCGGCGCAGCGATGGAGACATACGGCGTGCGCGGAAGCTGGAGCGCCGAAGGGCTCGCCCTGCACACGCAGGCCGTGATCCAGGGCGCCTTCATCCTCGCCAAGGCGACGGGCGGCGCGGCCGCCGCCGCCGACAGCATCGATCATCTCATCCGCTATCTGGAACTGCTGTTCCGGCCCGCCGCCAGCCGTTCGACGACCTGAACACGGACCAAAGGGACCCCGCCATGCCGAACACCATTCGCCTGCACCGCGTCATCGCCGCCAGACCCGAAAAGGTCTATCGGGCCTTCGTGGAACCGGACGCGATGGCGAGCTGGCTTCCGCCCTTCGGCTTCACCTGCACCGTCCACGAACTGGAGGCCAAGGTCGGCGGCAGGCACAGGATGTCCTTCCGAAATTTCACGACCGGCGACAGCCACTCGTTCGGCGGCACCTATCTCGACCTCGTCCCGGGCGAGCGGCTGGTCTACACGGACAGCTTCGACGACCCCAACCTGCCAGGAGAGATGACGGTCACCGTGACGCTGAAACCGGTTTCTGTTGGTACGGAACTGACAGTCGAACAGGAAGGCGTCCCCGACGTGATCCCGCCCGAGGCCTGCTATCTCGGCTGGCAGGAGACGCTGCAAAAGCTCGCCAAACTCGTCGAGCCGGAGATCAGCCAATAGCAGCGGCGGCGGACTGCAACGCATAAGGCGCGAGGAGGTTCGCGATGACCGACATCGTCACCTGCCTGTGGTTCGACCACGGCGAAGCGCGCAAGGCGGCCGCCTTTTACGCCGAAACCTTTCCCGACAGCCGCGTCGACCGGGTGAACGCGTCCCCGTCGGACTTTCCCGGCGGCCGGGAAGGCACCGAACTGACCGTCGAGTTCACGGTGCTCGGACGGCCCTTCATCGGCCTCAACGGCGGCCCCGCCTTCACGCCGAACCAGGCCGTCAGCTTCATGGTCCTGACCGAGACCCAGGAAGAGACCGACCGCTACTGGAACGCCATTGTCGGCACCGACGGCGAGGAGCACGACTGCGGCTGGTGCAGCGATCGATGGGGCCACTTCTGGCAGATCACCCCGAGGCGGCTGATGGAGCTGACGACCAGCCCCGACCGCGCCGAGGCCAAGCGCGCTTTCGAGGCGATGATGACCATGAAGAAGATCGACATCGCCGCGCTGGAAGCGGCGATCTTGGAAGAGCCGAGCCGGTAGCGGGGAACGCCGCTACTTCATCCGCTCGACCGCCACCGCCGTCGCCTCGCCGCCGCCGATGCACAGGCTGGCGATGCCGCGGGTCAGATCGTACTTCTCCAGCGCGTTGATCAGCGACACGATGATGCGCGCGCCCGAGGCGCCGACCGGGTGGCCGAGCGCGCAGGCGCCGCCGTGGACGTTGACCTTGTCGTGCGGCAGGCCGTGCTCCTTCATCGCCGCCATGGTGACGACGGCGAAGGCCTCGTTGATCTCCCAGAGGTCGACGTCGCCGGCCTTCCAGCCGGCCGCGTCGAGCACCTTTTCGATCGCCTTGACCGGCGCCGTGGTGAACCAGGCCGGCTCCTGGGCATGGGTCGCGTGGGCGACGATGCGCGCGCGCGGGGTCATGCCGCGCTTCTCCGCGCCCGAGGCCGTGGTCATCACAAGCGCCGCCGCGCCGTCGGAGATCGACGAGGAATTGGCGGCGGTGACCGTGCCGTCCTGGCGGAAGGCGGGGCGCAGGTTCGGGATCTTGGCGGGATCGGCGGTGAACGGCTGCTCGTCCCTGTCGACCGTGACCTCGCCCTTGCGGGTCTTGACCGTGACCGACGTGATCTCGCCATCGAAGGTGCCGTCCTCGTTGGCCGTCTTCGCGCGGGCCAGCGAGGCGATGGCGAAATCGTCCTGGGCCTCGCGGGTGAACTGGTAGTGCTGGGCGGTGTCCTCGGCGTAGGTGCCCATCAACCGGCCGGGATCGTAGGCATCCTCCAGCCCGTCGAGGAACATGTGGTCCCAGACCTTGCCATGGCCCATGCGCAGCCCGCCGCGCGCCTTGTCGAGCAGGTATGGCGCGTTGGTCATGCTCTCCAGCCCGCCGGCGACCATCACCTCGTTGACCCCCGCCTTGATCAGGTCGTGCGAGAACATTGCCGCCTTCATGCCCGAGCCGCACATCTTGTTGATCGTGGTCGCGCCCGCGTCCCACGGGATGCCCGCGCCGTGGGCGGCCTGGCGCGCCGGTGCCTGGCCCATGCCGGCGGGCAGCACGCAACCCATGATCACCTCCTGGACGTCCTCCGGCGACAGGCCGGCGCGGTCGAGCGCGCCCTTGATCGCCGCCGCGCCCAGCATCGGCGCGGTGATGTCCGTGAGCGAGCCCTGGAAGGACCCCATCGGGGTGCGGGCGCCGCCGGTGATGACGACGGGATCGGATGCGGTCATGGTTGGGTTACTCCTTTTCGGTATTGGGGCTCGTGGGCGCTTGGGCCCGAGAACACGAAGACCGGCCATCGAACATTCCCCTCTCCCCTTGGGGGAGCGGGGTCAGGGGTGAGGGCTTGTCCAGGACGTGCGTCGTCTTCGCCCGCTGGACGAATGCTCGGCGTCGGGTCGATTTCGGCATCGGCAGCGTGATCTGGCCTTGAGGGGCCCTCACCCCCGGCCCCTCTCCCCCAAGGGGAGAGGGGAGTCCTTACGCGCCGTGCATCGTGCATCTGGCATTCCGTCCAGCTCAAGTCGCGGCGACCATGCCAAGCGCGCCGAGCAGGCGGAGGTCGTCATCCTCCTCCGGGTTGGGCGTGGTCAACAGCCTGTCCCCATAGAAGATGGAGTTCGCGCCGGCAAGAAAGCACAGCCCCTGCTCGGCGTCCGTCAGCGTCTGCCGGCCCGCCGACAAGCGGACCCAGGAAGCCGGCATCAGGATGCGGGCAACCGCGATCGTGCGGACGAATTCCAGCGTGTCGAGCCGCCTCTGGTCCGCGGCCGGCGTGCCGGCGACAGGCACGAGCAGGTTGATCGGCACCGATTCCGGGTGCTCCGACAGAGTGGCGAGCGACTCCAGAAGGCCCACGCGGTCCATCCGCGATTCGCCCATGCCGACGATGCCACCGCAGCAGACCTTCATCCCCGCCCCACGGACGGCGGCCAGGGTGTCCAGCCGGTCGCCATAGGTCCGGGTAGTGATGATCCGCTCGTAGAATTCCGGCGAGCTGTCGAGATTGTGGTTGTAATAGTCGAGCCCCGCCTCCTTGAGCGCGGCGGCCTGGGCCTCGGTCAACATGCCGAGCGTCATGCAGGTTTCGAGCCCGAGCGCCTTCACCTCGCGCAGGATGGCGGCGATCTTCGGCACGTCGCGGTCCTTCAGTTCGCGCCAGGCCGCGCCCATGCAGAAACGCTGCGCCCCGCCCGCCTTGGCCTTGCGCGCCTCGGCGGCGACGGCGTCGGCATCCATCAAGGCGCTCGCCGGCACGCCGGTGTCGTGGTGGACCGACTGCGAGCAGTAGCCGCAATCCTCCGGGCAGCCGCCCTCCTTGATGTTGAGCAAGGTCGAGAGCTGGACCTCGTCCGGCGCGAAATGCTGGCGGTGGACGGACTGGGCGCGGAAGACCAGCTCCGGGAACGGCAGATCGAACAGCGCGGCGATCTCGTCGCGGGTCCAGTCGTGGCGGACGGCGGCGCTCAGCTGCGGCGACACCGCAGTCCCGGTCGTAACCGTCGTGTCCAGGCTATCCATAACTGCCTCCCCTTGCGGACCCGGCTGCATAGCATCGCCCCGGCGGTCTGAACAGAGCCGGCGCGGCGAAGGCCGACGGTCAGGCCTCACCGTACCAGCCTCACCGTCGCTCCCGTGTCGAGGTCCTGCCAGCTGCGGTCGGCGGTCCAGGCGGGGTAGCCCAGCCGCCCGGCGAGTTCGAGACAGGCACGGTCGCCGAGCGACAGCCCGGCCGACCGCGTCGCGGACCTGAGTTCCGCGGTGCCGCGCGCGGCCGCCATGTCGAACGGGACAACCTCCAGGTCCAGCCGCGTCGCGAAATCGGCGGCGCGGTCCTCGGGCGTCCCGAAGTCGATCAGCTTCGACGCGACTTCGGCGACATTGACCGCCGACATTGACGCACCGAACAGAGCTTCCACGGCGCCGTCCTCAATCGGCTCGCCGCGAAGATAGGCGAGGACGGCCGAGGCATCGACGACCGACTCAGCCATTGCCCTGCTCCCTGGCGGCTTCCGTCCGACGTTCGGCAATCAGTTCGGCGGCCAGATCGACATCTTCCGGGACGTACCGCGCCACCTCCTCCTGCAGCGCCTTCAGGGCCGCGGACCGGTTGCGAACGGTTACCACCCCGTTGCCGTCGATGCTGAACTGGATCCTGTCGCCGGTTCGTGCCCCGAGCGCATCGAGAACGTCTCTCGGCAGGTCGACGCGGCCGCCGGCGCGAATTTCCACCCAATGCCATTTGGCCGGGTGTTCAGAGGCGGCCGTTGCCGCCGGTTCGCCTCCGTCACGGGCATTCTCCTCCTCCTCCGCCGCCGGAACCGGTGCAGCCGGCCCTTCGGAGAGTCCGGACCGGGACGGCCCGTCGAGGACATTGTAGACCTGCTGGTACCGGCGCTCGACGAAGCGCGCGATGTCGGCCTTTTGGTAACCGGCGGCATACAGGGCACGGACCTTGTCCGCGATGGTCATTCCATCGGTCACCAACCGACCCATCGCGGCGCGCACTTCAGGCGAGAGTTCGGGCATGACGGCCTCCTGACCATATCGTGGCCAGGAATTTAGTTAGGTAGGTATTTTTTGTCAATAACTACCTAACCAATCCTAACTCCCGCCATTCCGTCAATACGCCGTCCCGTCCTTGCGGAAGAATTTCGGCGCGCCGTCGATCTTGCGCATCTCCAGGTCGATATCCGGGTAGTGCGCGTCGTCCGCCGGGTCACGGTCGCCGACCTCCAGGTAGCGCGCAGGCCGGTCGCTCATGTTCACGAGCTGGTGGCCGTCCTCGACGCCGCCCGGGAATCCGGCAGCCATGCCGGCGCCCAACAGCTGTTCGCCCGCGTCGGTGACCAGGGTGACTTCGCCGTCGAGGACATAGACGAACTCGTCCTCCCGGGTGTGCCAATGCCGGTGCGCCGACGCCGCGCCCGGCTCCAGCGTGACGAGGTTGACGCCGAACCGCGTCAGCCCGGCCACGTCGCCCAGCTTGCGCTTGATCCGGCCCTCGACGACATCCTTGAACCCCTCGGGATAGACCGTGCCGGTGCGGGCCTCGACCGTGGCCGGGTCGAAGGCTGGCTTTCCTGGCTGGCTCATATGTTTACCCCGTCTCCTCGAACAGTTCCCGGCCGATCAGCATGCGGCGGATTTCGCTGGTTCCCGCGCCGATCTCGTAGAGCTTGGCATCGCGTAAGAGCCGCCCCGTCGGGAACTCGTTGATATAGCCGTTGCCGCCCAGCGCCTGGATCGCCTCCAGCGCCATCCAGGTCGCCTTCTCGGCGCAGTAGAGGATCACCCCGGCGGCGTCCTTGCGCGTCGTCTCGCCCCGGTCGCAGGCCTTGGCGACGGCGTAGGCATAGGCCTTGCAGGCATTCATGGTCGTGTACATGTCGGCGATCTTGCCCTGCATGAGCTGGAAGGTGCCGATCGGCTGGCCGAACTGCTTGCGGTCGTGGACGTAGGGCATGACCACGTCCATGCAGGCCTGCATGAGGCCGAGCGGCCCGGCCGCCAGCACGGCGCGCTCGTAGTCGAGGCCGGACATCAGCACGTTGACGCCCCTGCCCTCGCCGCCGAGGACGTTCTCCTCGGGCACCTCCAGGTCCTCGAAGACCAGCTCGCAGGTGTTCGAGCCGCGCATGCCGAGCTTGTCGAGCTTCTGGGCGCGCGAGAAGCCCTTCCAGTCGCGTTCGACCAGGAAGGCGGTCATGCCGCGCGGCCCGGCCTTCGGATCGGTCTTGGCGTAGATCACGTAGACGTCGGCGTCCGGCCCGTTGGTGATCCACATCTTGGTGCCGTTGAGGACGTAGCGGTCGCCCTTCCTGTCGGCCCGGGTGGTCATCGAGACGACGTCGGATCCCGCGCCCGGTTCGCTCATCGCCAGCGCGCCGACATGCTCGCCGGAAATCAGCTTCGGCAGGTAGCGGCGCTTATGCTCCTCGCTGCCGTTGCGGCGGATCTGGTTGACGCACAGGTTCGAGTGGGCGCCGTAGGACAGGCCGACCGCCGCCGAAGCGCGGGACACCTCCTCCATGGCGACGACATGTTCGAGATAGCCCATGCCGGCACCGCCATACTCCTCCTCGACGGTGACGCCGAGGATGCCGAGGTCGCCCATCTTCCGCCACAGGTCGGCGGGAAAGTCGTTGTCCCGGTCGATCTGGTCGGCGCGGGGTGCAATCTCGTCCGAGGCGAAGCTCATCACCGACGCGCGCAGCATGTCGGCGGTCTCGCCAAGGTCGAAGTTCAGCGACGGCAGGCTGTTGGGGATCATGTTTTCCTCCCGGCGCGGCGGCCGCGCGGTCAGTTGTCCTGCGGCTTCACGTTGACGGAGATCGCCAGAAGCTTCCAGGCGCCCCCCTCGGGCACGTATTTGAGATCGAAGTGCAGCCGCGACGGCGTGCTCGGGAAATAGCCCACGACCCGCAGCACCTGGCGCGCGCCGATCGACGGTTCGGGCGAGAACACGGGATCGAGGCCGAGCGCGCCGCGCAGGTCGATCTTTCTCTCGATGAACGCCTGGAAGGCGTCCTTGATCCGCTCGGCGCTGTACTGCTCGCGGAAGGGCATGGCGAGCGTCTTGTGGAAGGCCGCGAAGTCGCCGGACTGCACCGCCTTGTTGAAATCCGTGAGGCTGGTCCGGACCATGTCGCGGATGGTCGCGGGCTCGGGCACTTGGCCGCGGAAGGCGGCGACCTTCCAGGTCTCGTCTTCCTTGGCCATGGTGATGTTCAGCGGCACCGTCCCGCCGCTCTTGCGCGTGAAGGAGCCGTCGAGCACCGCCGTGCCGTCCTTGAACGAGACCCGGGGGAAGGACGATGAGTCGAAGTCGGTCAGGCCCAACTGCTTGACCCGCTGGCCGAATTCCGCCGCGTTCATCCGCTTTCGCAGCGAGGACGCGGACAGCTTGTAGGCATCGTCGGTCTTGCCTTCGCCGAGGAGGACCAGAAACCGGTCGGCCGCCTGCACCGGCGCCGACACCGCGCCGAAGACCTGCAGCACGAGCCACACGCCCCCGCCGATCACGACGGCGCCGAGAACGACGGCGATCGGCACCCATACTTTCCAGCTCTTCATTACGACTTCCTGTGACGCGGCAACGGAGGGGGGATTATTGCCCTCACGCGTGGCGGATCAAGGGCAGCTTACGCGTCGGCCTTGCCCGCCAGGCGCATCAGGGTCTGCAGCGAGGTCACGCAAAGGGTTTCGGTGTCCCCCGACACGCCGAAAACGTCGGCCCGGACAACGGTCAGCGTCCGCCCGGGCTTGACGACATGGCCCCGGGCGATCACCCGCTCTCCCTCCCCCGGCCGCAGGATGTTGAGCTTGTACTCGACCGTCAGCGGCGCGCTGTTGGCGTCCATCAGGCTGAAGGCGGCGTAGCCGGCCGCCGAATCGGCGATGCTGGCGAGCGCCCCGCCATGGACATAGCCGTGCTGCTGGGTCAGCTCCGGCCGCACCGGCAGCTCGATCTCGCACAGGCCCGGCTCGATCCGCGTCATCCGCGCGCCGATATGGTCCATGAAGCCCTGCATGGCGAAGCTGCGCCGGCACCTGTCGGCAAAATCGGGATTGGCGGCAGTAAACTCATGCGGCTGGCTCACAATCAGGCTCCTCGCTCCGGGCCGGCGGTCAGGCGGCGCCCGCGTCGTCCGCGTCGACCGCCAGTTCCCGGGCCCGTTCGGCGACGTCGGCCTCCAGGGGCACCGACTTGCGCGCCCCGCGATCGAGATGCACGCCGGTCAAGTCGCACAGCGCGGCGACCTCGCCGCCGTCGGTCAGCGTCATTTCGTGGAGGAAGCGGATCACCTTGTTGCGCACCTCGAGCACGCGGCTGCGAACCAGGACCGTCTCCCCGGCGAACAGTTCGCGCTTATAGGTGATGTTCTGCTGGACGGCGGCCATGCCCCGGTTCCGCTCCCGAAAGTAGGACGCGGTCATGCCCAGCTCGGAAAACAAGTTCCAGGTCGCCTCGTCGAACTTGCCGACATACCACATGACGTTCAGGTGCCCGACTTGATCGCACTGCCACGGGTAGACCACGCCGCGATAGGTGACGAGACCGGCGGTCATGGTGCCCGCCCCGCTCCCGACTGGAGCACGGTGTTATTAGGCGGAAACATCGGAGGCGCTTCCCCGGCAATGGTCGCGGGATGGTATATTCCGTTAACGTAAACGTCAATTATGCGCGCGGCGGTCAGGACCGCCTTCCCCTCAGCGCCTTCAGCCGCTTGTGGCAATTCGCTTCCACGGCTTTCAATTCCTCCAGCGTCACCTCGATGTCCTCGCGCTGCTGGTCGAGCTGGCGGCGGCGTTCGGCGATCTTCCGCAGGAAGAATTCGAGCTGGCCGACCTCCCCCGGCTTGGTCTCGTAGAGGCCGATGATCTCGGCGATCTCGCCGAGCGAGAAGCCGAGCCGCTTGCCGCGCAGAATCAGCTTGAGCCGGGTCCGGTCGCGGGCGCCGTAGATTCGCGTCCGGCCACGCCGGGCCGGGGCGATCAGCTGCTGGTCCTCGTAGAAACGGATGGCGCGCGTGGTCAAATCGAACTCGCGGGCGAGTTCCGTGATCGTCCAGGTACGGCCTTCCTGGGTGCGGTCGGCCTTGTCCCGCTGGTCCATGCTCGGTCTGCCCGGCGCCTGTTCGGTGCTCATCGACGCCAACACTAGGCGGGCCGGGGAAGCCCGGTCAACGCAGGTGGTCAGCGTTCCCGTTCGGCATCGGCGCGCAATTCGGCGGCGAGCGCCATCAGCTCGGACTTCTCGAAGTCCAGAGTGTCGCGTTCCCGCTTGGTCGAGCCGCGCCGCCCGCCCTCCATCTGCGCGACCACCTCGTCGATCACCCGCGCGGCGACCAGGGCCAGTTCCGGCGCGACGTCGGCGAACACGACCTCCTTGTCCATCATCAGGTCCGAAAAGGCGTCGAAGTCGTCCTGGCGCAGCCGCTCCAGCTCGGCATCGAGGGTCGCCCAGTCGTCCTTCCACTCGCGATGGAGGCGCCGCCGGTCGGGTCCGTCCTTGCGGGTCTCTTCGAGCCGGACCATGACTCGGACGAACTGCCAGGTTGTGAAGGCGATGCGCATGGCGTGGCTATAGCAGAACGACTGTGGCGAGGCCGAGAAATGTGAAGAAGCCGATCACATCGGTCACGGTCGTCAGGATCACGGTCGACGCCACCGCGGGATCGATGCCGCGGCGGTCCAGTTCGAGCGGGATCAGCGCCCCCGACAGCCCGGCGATCAGCAGGTTGGTGACCATGGCGACGCCGATGACGATGCCGAGCATCGGTTCGCGAAACCAGACGCCGGCGATGAGGCCCATGATGATCGCGAACAACAACCCGTTGACCAGGCCGACGACGCCTTCCTTGAGCACGAACCGCCAGGTCGTGCCGGATCCGAACTGGCGCATGGCAATGGCCCGCACGGTGACGGTCAGCGTCTGGGTTCCCGCATTGCCGCCCATCGAGGCGACGATCGGCATGAGGACGGCCAACGCCACCGCCTGCTCGATGGTCTGGGCGAAGAAGCCGATCACCGCCGAGGCCAGGATCGCCGTGCCGAGGTTCACGCCCAGCCAGGTGAATCGCGACCGGGTCGTCGCCAGCGCGTCCTGATAGAAGTCGCGCTCCTTCAGGCCGGCCAGCTTGAGCAGATCTTCCTCGGCCTCTTCGTCGATGACGTCGACGATGTCGTCGACGGTGATCATGCCGACCAGCCGGCCCTTCTCGTCGACCACCGGCGCCGAGATAAGGTCCCGGTCGCGGAACAGGATCGCCACATCCTCCTGGTCCATGGTCGCGGGGACGCTGGTGACGTCCACCTCCATGATCTCCCGCACGCGGACCGGCCGGCGGGTGCGCAACAGCCGGTTCAACGCCAGCTTGCCGACCAGTTCGCGGGTACGGCCGTCGATCACGAAGATGTCGTAGAAGTCCACCGGCAGGTCGGCGCTCTCGCGCATCCGGTCGATGGTCTGACCGACCGTCCAGCTCTGCGGCACCTCGACATAGTCGCGCTGCATGAGGCGGCCGGCGCTGTCCTCGGGAAAGCCCAGGCCTTCCTCGATCGCGTCGCGATCCGCGTCGCTGACCTCCTCGAGCACCTCGGACAGGACCTGGTGGTCCAGGTCCTCGAGGATTTCGACGGCGTCGTCGGTCTCCAGCCCGCGCACGGCGGCCACGATCTGGCGGGTGTCGAGAAGCTGGACAACCTCGTCTCGCACCGACTCGTCGAGCTCGGTGAGCACTTCGGGGGCCAGCGTGCGGCGGGTCATCGCCACGACGCGGCGGCGGTCGTCGCGGTCGAGCCGCTCGAGCAGGTCGGCGACGTCGCTGTAGTGGAGCGGATGGAGCAACCGGCGGACGGTCTTGCCGTCATCGACCCGGGCCGCGTCTATAATGGCATCCACGACCGCCGGCTTCAGGCCGTAGAGCGGCGCGGCCATGATCTTCTTCTTTTTCTTCTTCTTGGGCGGACGCGCTTCGGCGGCTTTGACGTCGGGCTCCATGGGGACCTCCGCACCTTCGTCGTTGCCGCGCGCCGCAGGGACGGCGTCGCCGGATAAAAAAGAAGGCTCGTGCGCGGAGAAGAGCCTTTAGCGAGGTCCCCGTTCACCGGGTCCTGGATGGTGCGGTCGAGAAGACTCGAACTTCCACGGGCTTGCGCCCACAGCGACCTCAACGCTGCGCGTCTACCAATTCCGCCACGACCGCATATCCAGTTCCGGACCGCCGACCCCGAAAGGACCGGCACCGCTTACCTTGGCCCGGTGGGATACCAAATCAAGACCGTAGCCGCAAGCCGCTGCGCAGGGGAATGAGCCACCGCTTGCGCCGACCGCCGCGCGGCGCTATCGCAAGGACCGTCATGACTGCCGCCCGACCTGATCCAGGCCCCGACTCCGCCGCCCCGCCCCTGCCGGAGTGGCGTATCAGCGACGCGCCCGTCGACTATGCGCAGGCGGTCGCGGAAATGGAGGCGCGGGCCGCCGCCATCCGCGCCGGCGAGGCGCAGGAACTGGTCTGGCTGCTCGAACACCCGCCCCTGTTCACCGCCGGCACCAGCGCCCGGGACGCGGACCTGCTCGACGATCTCGGCCTGCCCGTCCACCGCACCGGGCGTGGCGGCCAATTCACCTATCACGGGCCCGGCCAGAGGGTGGCCTATGTGATGCTGGACCTGGACAGGCGCGGCCGTGACCTGCGCCGCTATGTCTCGAACCTGGAAAGCTGGATCATCGACACCCTCGCCCGTTTCAACGTTACCGGCGAGCGGCGGCCGGGCCGGGTGGGCATCTGGGTCGACCGCTCGCGGGACCTGGGGCCGGGACGCGAGGACAAGATCGCGGCGATCGGCGTGCGGGTCCGCCGCTGGGTCACCTATCACGGCATCGCGCTGAACGTGGACCCCGACCTCGGCCGCTTCGCCGGCATCGTGCCCTGCGGCATATCCGAGCCCGGCCTCGGCGTGACCTCGCTCGCCGACCTGGGAATTCCGGTCTCGATGCCCGAGGTCGATGCGGCGCTGCGCGCGAGCTTTACTCGAGGATTTTGCCCGGCAGTCCCATGATCGGGCCGGCATCGGCCTCACGGATGAACAGGATCAGCCAGATCGCGCTGAGCGCGGCCTTCTGGGTCTTCTCGGTGTCGATGGTCACCCGGCACTTGAACCACCAGCGGCCGGCGTCGCGCGGCTTGACGTCGAGCAGGTGTGTGCGCAGCCGGATGCGGTCGCCGACCATCACCGGGGCGAGGAAGCGAACCCGTTCGAAACCGAGATTGATGCCGTAGTCGACCCCGTCGGGCTGCAGGTCCGCCATCCAGGAGAGATGACTGAGCAGGGAGAGGGTCAGGAAGCCGTGCGCGATGGGCCCGCCGAACGGCCCGTTCGCGGTGGCCCATTCTGGGTCCACGTGGAGCGGGTTCCGGTCGTTGGTCGCCTCGCCGAACTCGTCGACCCGCGCCTGATCGATCGCCAGCCAATCGCTGGTCCCCAGGGACTTACCGATATACAGGTGGAAATTATCGATGTGATACGGGACGTCTTCGATAATGTTACGGACCATAACCCCCGACCTGCTCAGACAGTCACCGCCTGGCGAAAACCTTCCGATCCATCGTCGAGACCGGGGTGCTCGCGCACCGCGTCAACGCGGGCCGCGGGCGGCCCGCTCCGGCACGCTGCGATCATCTCGCCCACGGCCGTGGCCTCGCCGATGAACAGGGCCTCCACGGTTCCGTCCCGGCGGTTGCGGACCCAGCCGCGCAATTTCCGCGCGGTAGCTTCGCCGACCGTCCAGCCCCTGAACCAGACCCCCTGCACACGACCCTCGATCACGACGCAAGCCGCGACGGACGGTTGATCGCCGTTCATGCCGCTGTAATACCGTAACCCCGCCGATTTTCAACCGCCGCATTGGCACGTCGCGTCTCCGTCGGCACGGGCATGCCGATCGCGTCGGGGCCATTCGCCCCGTCGCCTCCCATATCGATCCTGCCGCAGACGCCGGACAATCGCCGGTCCCCCGGGCCACCGCTCCGGTCCTTGCGACAGCGCGCTAACTCTCTGACAACCATTTTCCGCTGTAATGCGTGCCGTGGGGCGGACGGCGACGGGTCCGCGTATTCAATGGGGGCGGCCCGATGGCCGAAATCGTTCACCATAGGGGCGAACCGGGACAGCGGCCGAAGGGACCGCTGTCGCGCAAGCCCAACCGGCGGCGGCAGCCCGACCGGCGCCAGGCGCCGAGGCG
>CAMYMQ010000206.1 GCA_947259335.1 uncultured Alphaproteobacteria bacterium
AGACGATCTATCGCCGGGCGGCCGCCGACCGCCCCGACCTCGTCGCGGCCCTGCGCCGGTTCGGCCGCGGCGCGGAAGTGCCGGCGGATATCGACTAACCGGCAGAATCCAGGAAAAGCCGAATAAAAGAATTCACTTTTCTCAATATTTATCATCGAAACATAATCAAGATCGCGTATTACTGGTCCCACGACACATCATTATTGCGATCCGGGTATGCTTCCCTATCAAGTCACTATCGCGGGACTTGGCGAACTGAGCCAATTCAGCGTCGCCAATACGGACTTTGTGGTCTCGCTGCTCAATCCGGGGCATGACGCCCGCGCCGAGATGCGGACGATCCATGCCGTGCCGCGGCGCGAGTTCCGCTTCCACGATACGCTCGACCCCGGCGCCGTGGCGCCCGATCGCTCCATCGTGGGCCGGCTGCTGGCCCTGGGCGAAGAGTTGGACCGCAACCGGCCGCGCCGGGTGCTGATCCACTGCCACCTCGGCATGTCGCGCTCGACGGCGACCGCGGCGATGCTGATGGCCCAGGCCGCCCCCGGCCGCGAGGCCGAGATTCCCGGCACGCTGCTGGCGCTTCGGCCGCAGGCCTGGCCCAACAGCCGGATGATCCGGGACGCCGACGATCTGCTCGCCGCCGGCGGCGCCCTGGTCGAGGCGGGCGAGGAGATCTACCGGCGGGCGGCGGTGGCCCGGCCCCATCGGCTCCAGTCGCTGCGCGGCATGGGCCGGGCGGCCGAGATTCCGGCGCGAATCTGAGAGCCCGGACCGGAAGCAATCGTCCGGCCGGGGCTTTTCCTCCGCCACAGGCTGACTGCATGGCGGACATCGCCGCCAGCGCGTTTCTCCGAACCGGGCGCTGATGGCATGATCCTTGGCAACCCGTGCGCCCGCACAAGTTGATGCCGGAGGCTCCCATGCCGCTCACGCTCTATCACTTCAACAATTCCGTCTGCTCGCAGAAGATCCGGATGGTCCTGCGCGAGAAGGGCGTCGACGACTGGGAGAGCGTCGAGGTCGACCTGTTCACGGGCAAGCAGTTCGACCCGGAATACCTGAAGCTCAACCCCAAGGGCGTCGTCCCGACGCTGGTCCACGACGGCAGGGTGGTCACCGAATCGACCCTGATCGCCGAATATCTCGACGAGGTCTTCCCCGACCCGCCGCTCAAGCCCGCCGACGCCTTCGACCGGTCCCAGATGCGGCTCTACTCAAAGGCCTGTGACGAAGGTCTGCACCAGGGCGTCGCGGTGATGAGCTATTCGGCGATGTTCATGGAGCGGCTGCGCCGGATGCCGCCGGAGCAGGTCAAGGAGCACCTGTCACGCATCCTCGACCTCGAGCGGCGCGACCGGCAGACGGCGGTCTACGAGCTTGGCGTCGACGCCCCCCACGTCTATCGCGGCACCGTCGCCTACGAAAAGACCTTCCAGAAGATGGACAAGGCGCTGGCCGACGGCCGCGACTGGCTCGCCGGCGGGATCTGGTCGCTGGCCGAGATCAACCTCGCCGTCTACGTCTCGCGGCTCGACTACATGAACCTGCTCGACGTCTGGATCGGCGACCGCCCGAAGGTAATCGCCTGGTACGACCGGGTGAAGGCCCGCCCCTGCTTCAAGACCGAGGTGGTCGACTGGGTCCGCGAGGACGAGTGGGACGAGATGCGCGAGGCCGGCACGCGGATCAGGCCGAGGATCGCGGACTTCCGGGCGGACTATCTGGCGAACGATTTCGGGGCGGGGATTTATTGAGAGGCGTTGAAGATGAAACCACTCAACCAAAGGGCAAACTTTCACGACGAAATGAACTTAGTGAGCGATAATGAATACGATGTTCCTTTTAGGAACAAACAGCAACATTTGATGCAATAATTTTGAAACAGCATAGTAGGCAAACTGTCCCTCGATAAATTCATCAAATATTTTCAAGTATTTTTTCGATTTGCTTAAGCAACGATAAGCCTGATCAATGCGCCTTTTGAGATAGGAATTCTTCCTATCTGGGTCATACAACTCCGGAACGGGCGTTTTTCGCCATGAATTATATCGTTCATTCTCTTGGTATTGGGCATCTTCCTCGTGCTGCAGCAAAAACGATATGACATCCCATATGCTACGAAGCGGATACTGCTTCCTACGTATGTGGTTAGCACGCTTCTTTAGAGTGAGCACTGCTCGAGAGGCATCAAATTTTCGAGCGAACCCAGATTCTAACGAATACACCGCAACGGCGCACATGGAAATCTCTGTATTATGGAACTCGAGAGAGCGTAGCGGAAAGAAGTCAGGAATTAGGTACGCCAATCGGTGTGGGTCGAACGAACATCCGGTAGAAGCGACTACTAGCAATACCAACAGCACAATCCAAGTCGGTCGACGCATCACCTTAGCTTCCGTAACACTCAATGTGGCTAGATTCATTTCACTATTAAGTACGGTCACCATCCAATGATCGTTGCATGTTCAGCACTTACCCCCGCAAGAACTCGAACGTATCCCCGCCCAGTTCCACCTCCTCGATGTGCCGCTTGTGCCAGACGGCGTAGAACAGCAGCGTCCAGGCCGCCCGCGCCTGTTTGGGGTGAAAAGAGCGGAAGAAGTCGCGCACCGCCTCGGGGCGGAAGACTTCCTCGATGCAGGGCTGGCTCGCGACCAGCGCGCCGATGTCCGTGCCGCGCTCCGAGATCCAGTCGCCAACGGGAACGGTAAAGCCGCGCTTGCGCTCGAAGGCGCCGGCCGCGGGGCAGTGTTTTGCCAGCCAGTGACGGACCACGGCCTTGCCCAGGTTCTTCTCGATCTTGAATTCGACCGGCAGGTGAAAGCCGAACTTCGCCACCACCGGGTCGAGGAAGGGCGTGCGACCCTCGACCCCGTGGGCCATCAGCGCCCGGTCGAGCTTGAGCAACAGGTCGGCGGGCAGCCAGCCCTCGATGTCCGCGGCCTGCGCGGCCTGGAGACTGTCGGGCCAGATAGACCCGGCGTCGCGCCGGATGGCGGCCAGCCCCATCGTCCAGAGCCGCGCCTCGTTGCGCAGGATGCCGGTCTTGTCGAACTCTCCCTTCAGGCGCGGTGGCCGGCCGCCCTGCCACCAGGGTCGCAGCAGCTTTCTGTAACGTCCATAGCCGGCGAAGATCTCGTCACCGCCCTCGCCCGACAGCACGACCTTGACGTGCTTGCGCGCCTCCTGGGCCAGCTTCCAGCTCGGCAGGATGGCATAGTCGCTGGTCGGCTCGTCGAAGGCGTCGGCGATCGCCGGGAGACTGGCCCAGAAGTCCCGCGCCGCGAACTCGATCTGGATCTGCTGGGCGCCCAGGGCCTCGACCACCTTCTGGGCCGCCGGCCGTTCGTCGGGCACCTCCGTGCCGGCGAAGCCGCAGGTAAAGGCGAGCACGGGCCGGTCGTTCAGCCGCGTCATCATGGTCAGGATGGCGCTCGAATCGATGCCGCCGGACAGGAACATCCCATAGGGCACGTCCGACCGCTGGTGGACCAGGACCGAGTCCTCGAAGGCCGCGTCGAAGCGGGCAACCGCCTCGTCCATGTCGGCCGGCGGCGCGATCTCGTCTCCGTCGATGCCGGCGACCGGCGCCGGCGGGATCGCCGGCAGCCGCTTGCGCTCGACAATGGCGCCGCCCGACAGGCGCAGCGCCTCGCCGGGCATCAGCCGTTCGATCCCCGCGAACACCGTGTCATGGCCCGTCGTGTAGTGGAGCTGAAGGAATTCGGTGCGTTTCAGTCCGTTGAGCCGCGGCGTCGCCAGCCCGGCGGCGAACAGGGCACGCGGCTCCGAGGCGAAGGCGAAGGCCTCGTCGGTCTCCACCGTGTAGAGCGGCTTGATGCCGAAGGGATCGCGGGCGAGCAGCACGTCGCCCGGCGCGCCGTCCTTGCCGGGCCGGTGCATCGCGAAGGCATACATGCCGCGCAGGTCCGCCGCCGCCGCGCAACCGCGCGTCTCCAGCCGCGACAGGGCGGGCTCGAAGTCGGCGTCGGTGCGGTGTTCGACCGTGCCCGCCTGCTCGGCGCGCAGCTCGACATAGTTGTAGATCTCGCCGTTGCCGACCAGCGTCCCGCCGCCCGGCCCGAACAGCGGCTGGTCGCCGCCGGCCAGGTCGATGATCGCGAGCCGGGTGTGGAC
>CAMYMQ010000207.1 GCA_947259335.1 uncultured Alphaproteobacteria bacterium
CGACGCCCGGCCGAGCACCCGCCGCGCGAGCGGGCCGATCCCCGCCCCTTTCGCGCCTTTCCGGTAAGCGAGCCACAGGCCGGCGTTGACCAGCGCCATCACGACCAGCGCCAGCCCCGCCCACAACGGCACGGTGAACGCGACCGACAGCGCCGCCGCATCCCCCGCCGACGCAGCGGCGAGCGCCCACAGATAGACGGCGTTGACGACCATAAGCAGGCCCAGGCCCTCGAGCAGCCCCGTGGCGACGATCATCCAGGGGATCAGCCTGTTCCGCCACGCGGGGATTCCCCGCGCCCGCCACAAGATCATCGCCTGACAGCCCAGGAACACCAGGGCGCCCACGCCGGACACGGCGAAGGCGACGGGATGCTGCCAGATCAGACCGGCCAGGATCGCCGGGCCGAGGACGAAGACCGTGTAGAGCTCGCGCGTCATCCAGGACGTCTGGGGCCGCAGGATCGCCCGCCAGAAGCGCAGCTTGCGCCCGATCTTGAGGAACACGAAGAACAGGCCCACGGCCATCACCGCGCCGCCGGCGAAATGCATCCAGGCGAGTGTCTGCGGCGCGATCAGCCCTGTCAGATAGACCAGCCAGCTCCAGAAGATGAAGCCGGTCGAGACGCCGCCGAAGATCCAGTTCATCGCCGCGCGCCAGTCCCACAGCTTCTGCAGCTGGCCGACCAGCGGATTGGCCGGGTCGGACAGGTGGGCGTCGTCGACGTCTTCAGCGTCGGGCTCGCGGCCCGGCACCGCCGGGGTGGTGTAGAGGTATTTGATCTGGGGATCGGTCCCCAGTTCCTCGTGCATCTGGAAGATCGGGTTGTCGCGGACCAGCTGCGACACCTCGCTGTCGGCATTGTTGAAGTCGCCGAACTTGATCGCGCTGGCGATGCAGGCGGCCGAGCAGGCCGGGGTCGCCGCGGGATCGACCCCCGGGGTCAGCCCGGCGGCGAGGCCGTCGTCGACCCGGTCCTTGCAGAAGGTGCATTTCTGGGCGACGCCCAGCCGGTCGTCGTGGCGGACCGCATCCTCCTGCCGGGTCGGCTCCTCGCCGTAATAGCCCATCATGTCGTGGACGATGGTGCGCGCCTGATAGGGGCAGGAGACGGCGCAATAGGCGCAGCCGATGCAGATGTCGTAGTCCTGGGTGACCAGCCCGTCCGCGCGCTGCTTGGTCGCCCCCGTCGGGCACACCGGCACGCAGGGCGGCTCGGCGCAGTGCTGGCAGCCGACCACCATGAACTGGCGCTGGACGTTGGGGAAGGTGCCCTGCTCGACATCGATCACCCGCCGCCACTGGACCCCCGGCAGCGTGTCGTTGGCATGCTTGCACGCGATCGTGCAGGTCTGGCACCCGACGCAGCGATTGAGGTCGATCACCATGCCCCAGCGGGGGGTGGGGGAAGAGGACGAAGTCGTTTCGGTCATGGCTGCACCGGGGCTCGTTTGCCGTTCGCCCTGTCGGCGCGCGGTTCTACCCCCTCCCCCTCTTCAGAGGGGGAGGGGCGGGGTGGGGGTGCCTCGCCGAGACGAGCGAGGATCGTTTCAAGAACGTCGTCCAGATTCCGAAGCACGTCGTGATTGCCGAAACGGATGACACGGTAACCTTGCTCCTCAAGCCAGGCCGTTCGCCTGAGGTCATGAACGAGGCGTGTGCCGGTATGTTGTCCGCCGTCCACTTCGACAATCAACCGCGCCTCAACGCAGAGAAAATCCGCGACATATCTGCCGATCGGCGATTGCCGGCGGAAATACAGGCCCTTCAGTTGACGCCCCCTCAGCCTAGACCACAGCTTGCGTTCCGCGTCGGTCGGTACTCGGCGTAGACGGCGAGCAAGAGACTTTGCGTGAGTGGTTCGCCTGGTCTTACGAGAGGCACCCCCTCCTCGATCCTCCCCCTCTGAAGAGGGGGAGGAGGCGCGAGCGGATCTTCCATCGACCGCCGTTCCGATCGCACCACGTGCTCCCAATAGCCTGGTCACGGCCCCGGCTCCCCCCTACTCCGCCGCTTCGGCGAAGGTCACGTCGGCGATGCCCTTGCCCTTGGCGGGCATTTCCTCGACGGCCAGCTTGCCGTGCTTGGCGCGGTCGGAGGCCTTGTAGACCTTGACGCAGGTGATGTCGGAGCCGCTGCCGGTCGAATCGGTCAACTTGAGCGAGATGTCGGTCACCGAGTTGAGGCTCGGCATGTTGAGGTCCTTGGCGTAGGGCGTCTTCCAGTGGTCGAACTGGCCGATCATCAGCACGGTGTCCGGGCGGATGCCCTCGCGCAGGACGGCCGGGCCCTCGGTGCGGCCGGTGACCGATTCGATGACCACTTGCTCGCCGTCCTCGATGCCGAGTTCGCGCGCCCGGGAGCGGTTGATGATCACCCCCTTGTGGCCGGCGATGTTGTTGGCGACCTCGTTGATCAGCGGCAGGCCGACGTTGGCGCCCCAGGCATACTGGAACGACCGCGCGGTCAACGCCCAGAAGGGGTATTCGGCCGGGTCGCGGTCGAAGTCCTTGACGAAGTCGGTCCAGATCTCCGGGAAGGACTCGTAGGTCGGCATGAACTCGTATTCGCGGAGCTGGGTCTCCCACCAGTCGACGCCGATCTCCTTGAGCCGGTGGGCGAGCTGGCGGCCGTGGCGGGTCAGCCGCTCCTGGTAGGGCAGCTCGAAGCGCAGGTTCTGCCGCTCCATCGCCGGGTAGATGTACCAGTCGATCTGGGGGAAATCCTTGAGCATGTAGCCATGCTCGCGGAACCAGTCGAGGTCGTGGACCTGTTCGCCCTGGGTCATGTCCCAGGACGCCGCCTTGCACATGTTGTCCCAGACGTCGTCGCTCTTCGGCGGCGTGCCCCGGGGCAGCGAGAAGTCGTATTTGCCCTCGCGCGCGAGCCGGGTGCCGGCCGCGCCGTTGTTCACCATGTCGATATATTCGTCGAGGATTCCGGCCTCCTCGGCGAAGCGGGTGATGATGTCCGACATGTCCATCGTGTCGGCGACCGGCTCGATCGCCTTGGCGCGGATCGCCCATCCCTCGTGGTGCCAGAAATTCTCCTGGAACTTGGTGCCGCCGATGCGGATCAGCTGGGTGCTCTCGAAATCGGTCGATTCGGGCAGCAGCACGTCGGCGAAATGGTTGGTCTCGTCGAAGGTGTAGGTGAAGGCGACGATGAAGGGGAATTCGGCCAGCCGGTTGGCCACCTCCGGCGCGTTCCACGAGCTGATCGCCGGGTTGGTCCGGTAGCAGATCCAGATGTCCGGCGGAGTCGTCTTGGGCCAGCTGTTGGGCTGGTGCTTCTGGAACAGCCACGGCAGGTGCGCGGGGCCCAGCGCCGGCGACCAGGGCGAATCCGAGACCAGCGGCACCAGCGTCTTGTAGGCGTTGCGGATATGCGGCTCGCGCATCCATTCGTTCGACGAGGTCGGGTTGAACTGGAAGCGCATGAAGCCGTCTTCGCCGGGCAGCACCGAGCCGGTGCGGCTCGCCGCCGGGCGCACCAGCTTGACCGCCGTGCCCAGCGTCCCGCCCGGCACCTCGAGCGCGCCGACCAGCGTCGCCAGCATCGTCCGCGCCCAGCAGGTGTGGTAGCCGCCCCAGCCGTTGTTCACGCTCTTGCCGAGCATCACGGCGACCGGGCGGAAGGGCAGCGTCTTGCCCTCGATCTCGATGGTCTCGCCGACGCAGGCATGGGCCAGATATTCGTCGGCGATGCGCCGGATCGTCTCGGCCGGCACATCCGATTCGGCCTGGGCCCATTCGGGCGTGTAGGTCGCCATGTGGTCGAGGAACAGCTGAAAGGACGGCCTGGCCTCGACCGCGTCGTGATCCCAGCGTTCGTTGTCCGGCCCTTCCTCATAGCCCGCGACGGTGAAGCTGCCTTCCAGCGCCGCGTCGCCGATCTCGGCGTCGAAAGGCTTGGCCGTCCCGTCGGCAGCGTCCCAGATCAGGGGCTTGCCGGTCTCCCGGTCGCGGACGAAATAGCCGTTCGGGCCGACCAGATAGGGCGAGTTGGTCCGGTTCTTGAGGTGCGGCACGTCGCACACCTCGGCCCAGCCGCGCTCGTGAATGATCCGGTGGATCAGCGCGAACAGGAAGGCGGCGTCGGTCTTGGGCTTGATCGGCACCCATTCGGCCGAGCAGGCCGCCGTGATCGACATGTGCGGCTCGACATGGATCCGCTTGGCGCCGCGCGCCCGGGCGTTGGCCTCGCGCCAGATGCCGACGACGCCGCCCTGGGCCTCGGTGTTGGCGCCGCAGTTGAGGATGAAGTTTACATAGGGCGTGTCGGGCGCGACGATGAAGGCGCGGTGCCACAGCTCGCCGTAGAGATGCTCCGAGTGGTAGCACTTGACGCCCTGGCCGGCGCCATAGCCCTGGTCGATCGGCCCCCAGGCGGCCATGAAGGCCGGGAAGGTCCCCATATACTGAACCGGGGTGCCGCCGCCGCCGGTGGAGGTGGCCAGCCGCGGCTGTCCGCTCTCGTTGTTCAGCCCCTTGGCCCGGACCTCGCGGAACTTCTCGCCGATGATCTGGAAGGCCTCCTCCCACGAGATCGGCACGAAGCCGGGGTCCTCGTCGCGGCCCTTCCTGGGATTGGTCCGCTTCATCGGCTGTTTGACGCGGTTCGGGTTGTAGGTCTTCTGGATCAGCCCGAACGCCTTGACGCAGACCCGGCCGCCGCCCGGATGCTCGTCGGAGATGCCGAAGTTGGCCTCGATCCGCTCGGCGACACCGTTGCGCACCTCGACCTTGCCCAGGTCCGGCCCCGCCACGCACTGGTAACAGTAGAAGGGGACCTTCTTGACCTCGTCCGGTTTGGACGGGTCGGTCTTGGCTGGCTGGGTCACTGGCTTCGACATGGTCGGCGCTCCGTGGCGCGGGTGATTGGGTGCAGGTGCTATTGTGTCAGCAAAGGGGGGCTCCTGTCAGCGGCATCCGCGGTCAGCCGGCCTCGGCGATGCGCGCCTTCTTCTTCTCCAGCCGGCCGCCCTGCTTCTCCTTGTCGACTACGAATCGGATGTGCCGGGCCTGGCCGACCTTGTCGAGGTCGTCCACGACCTCGACGTCGAAGGTCACGCGCGGCCCCTCGACATCGGCGACGGTCGCCGTGACGGTGACGGTCTGGCCGAGCAGGGTCGGCCCCAGATGGTCGATCTCGACCCGCGCGCCGACCGAATCCTCACCGGCGTCGTGGAAGTTCAGCAGCAGTTCGCGACAGGTGCACTCGACGTCGAGCACCATGGACGGCGTGGCGTAGACGCGCAGCTCGTCGCCCATGAACTCGATCGTACGCGGCTTGTCGATGGTATAGGTCTCGGTATGGCTGACCCCGGTCTTGAGCGTGTCCTTCACGTCTGGTCCCCTTTGTTGCCCTGATAGTTCTCGGCGATGATCTCGCCCATGCGTTCGGCGGATACGGTCTCGAAGACGAGTGTCCAGGTCTCGGACTCCCGGTGCCGGGCCGCCATGCAGACCTGGAACAGATAGTCGCCCGCCACGGTCGCGAAGGCCGAGGCCGGCACGCCGTTCGCGAGGGCCGCGGCCCGCGCGGTCCTGATGTAGTCCGATTCGTCGGCGTCGAGCACCCGGCGATAGCCGTCGCCGTGCTCGACCACCAGGGCGCCGACATCGCCGGCCAGGAGCGTCACCAGCCGGTTCTTGAACACGGTGGCCAGGCGCGATGCGGGCGGGTCCGAGGCCGGCACGCTCACGCCTGCTCCCGGGGCGCATCCGGATCGCTGAAGGTCTTGCGCAACTCGGTCTTGAGGATCTTGCCCATGGCGCTCTTGGGCATCTCGGGCAGGAAGGCGAACTGGCGCGGGATCTTGTAGCCGCCGATCCGGGCCCGGCAGTGCTCGATGACGATCTCGGCCGAGAGCATCTTGCCCGGCGCCGGCACGATCGCCGCGAACAGCGCCTCGCCGTACTTCTCGTCGGGGATGCCAACCACGGCGCACTCGCTCACGTCCGGGTGCTGGTAGATCGCCGCCTCGACTTCGAGCGTATACACGTTTTCGCCGCCGGTGATGATCATGTCCTTCTTGCGGTCGACCAGATACATGAACCCTTCCTCGTCGAAGCGGCCGACGTCGCCGGTGTGGAACCAGCCGTCGCGAAAGGCGCGCTCGTTTTCCTCCGGCAGGTTGAGGTAGCCCTTGGTGACGTTGGGCGCGCGGACGACGACCTCGCCGGCCTCGCCGTCCGGCACCTCGTCGCCGTTCTCGTCGACGATGCGCATGTCGACCCCGACGATCGGCCGGCCGGCCGCCTTGAGCCGGGTCAGGTCGTTCGCTTCGATGGCCTTCACATGCTCCTCCATCGGCAGCCAGGTCAGGATCGGCGACGTCTCGGTCAGCCCGTAGCCCTGCTCGATCTTGACGCCGGGAAAGGCCTCGATCATCCGCTTGACCCACTCGGCCGCCATCGGCGCGCTGCCGTACAGGAACCATTGCAGGCTGGAGAGGTCGAAGCGCGACACGTCCTCCTGCTGGAGGATCAGAATGATCATCGTCGGCGCCAGCATCGAGTGGGTCGCGCCCAGCGCCTGAACCGCCTCCAGGAAAGCGGTCGGGGTGAACTGGGGCAGATAGGCGTGGGAGCCGCCCATCAGGGTGAGGCCGGTGCCGAGCAGGTCGGCCGAATGGAACATCGGCGCGACGTGGAGGTAGGTGTGGTCGGTGCCGAAGCCCATCGACTGGCCGCACTGCATCCCGTTCGAGACCACGTTCAGGTGGCTGAGCTCGACGCCCTTGGACCGGCCGGTGGTGCCGCCCGTGTAGAACAGGATCGCCGTGTCCTCGGGGTCGGCGTCGCGAAGCGGCGCGGGATCGGCGCGGGCGATCAACGCCTCGTAGTGCGGAAGGCTCGACCCCGCGGGGGGCTCGCGGGAGACGCAGAAGGCAGACCCGGCCCAGGGCGCCAGGGCCTCGCTGTCGAGCAGGTCGAGAAAGACGTCCTCGACCCCGACCACCTTGGCGCCGGCGTTGTCCAGGATGTACTGGATCTCGGGCGCTGCCAGCCGGATGTTCACCGGCACCGGGATCGCGCCCATCCAGTAGCCAGCGTGGACCAGCTCGCAATTGCGGAAGGTGTTGCGGCTCAACAGGCCGAAGGCGTCGCCCGGACCGATGCCCATGTCGCGGAGCATCCCGGCGGCGCGAGCGACCCGGTCGAGATGCTCGCCCCAGGTCCAGGTGCCCTCGTGGTCGACGATGGCCTTCTTGTGGGAATAGTAGCGGCGCGCGCGGTCGAGCGCCGACGACATTGTGAGCATGCGGCCCGTCCTCCCGAGCGCGCTGCCCTGTCTTCCGCAGCCCCTACTCCGCAGCCGCGGTGATATCTCCGGCAGCTTCGCCCTTGGTTTGCGTCGAAGCCCCGCTTTTTGACACGGGCTTGTCCGGTTCGGCAAGCGATGCCAGCGCCTGCGACAAGGATTCGCCCTCGGGGTCGGCCAGCGCCGCCGTCCGGACCTTGGCCACCTCGGCGGGAACCGGCTTGCCGGCCGCGATCGCCGGGCGGATCAGGCTGTCGACGATCTTCCGGTAATTGCCGACGCCGCGCTTGTGGGTATCGGAATAGCCCTTGATCAGCCGCGCGCACTCGGCCACCTCGAGCGCGAAGTCGCGGTCGATGCCGGCGGCGTCCCGGACCAGGTCGAGCCATTCCTCGATCAGGTCCTGCTCCTCGGCGTAGCGGTAGCCGATGCGGCGCAGCTTGCGCATCCCGGCCATCATGCGGACGCGGGTGTAACCCCACACCGTGTCGGTACGGATGTGCATGCCGAAGTGCCACTTGCGGGCCTTCGACGGGTTCTTGTCGGCCCAACCGGCGACCCGGCGGCCCAACCCCCTGGGCAGGACCGAGGCGAGCTCGTAGGGGCCCGGCTTGAAATGCTCGGTGACGCGGACGAGTTGGTCGGGCTTGGCCTCGACCTCGCCGCGCACCCGCTCGAACCGCGAGGCGCGTGTCTTGAGCTGGGCGACCCGCATGATGTCCTCGAAGGTCATCCGCAGCGCCAGATGGCGGCCGACCTCGTTGGTCAGCTTGAAATCGCCGCCGGCGGGACCGTCCGCGCCGCGTCCCTCGTCGATCGCGCGGATGGTGTCGAGCCGGTCGAGATACAGGCGGGCGTATTTGGCGTCCTGGAAGTCGAAGACGCGGCCGCACCCTTCCATCACCACCGGATGCACGGTTGCCGGATAGTCGCGCTCGATCCGCGCCTTGAACTCCTCGGTGGATTTCTCGGGCCGGAAGGTCGACCGGCCCGCGCCGGGCTTCGGGTGCATCTCGACGATCTCGCCGCGGGCGTAGGCCAGGCCCGCGCGGAAGCCGGCGAGGTTCGACTCGACCGCCTTGCCCTCGTCCTTGATGCCCTGCTCGAAATCCTCGGCGCTGATCGGCATCAGATCGCTGGCCGCGATCGCGCCCAGGATGACGGCGTTCATGATCGAGCCGGTATCGCGGGCCGCCCGCTCGATGTCGAACAGGATCGCGCGCTTGGCCATCTGCCGCGCGGCTTCGAGGATCTTGTCGCCGTCGTAGCGGGCGTCGCCCATCGCCATCTTCTCGGCGAGGGTATAGACGCGGTGGGTCGACCCGATCAGCGTCGTGCGCACCGGACTGATGAAGCCCTTTTCCAGCGCCCGGCCGGTCTCCAGCAGCTCGGTCGAAATCATCAGGTCGATGTCGCCGGGCCCCGGATAGAGATCCATCACCGGCTCGCGGTCGCCGAGCTCTTCATAGGTCTTCGGCACGATCTCGACATAATAGGTCGTCGCGCCGGTGCGCTGGGCGACGCCCGGAACCGAGGTCGCCTGAACGGGCAGATTGGCCTTGCGCGCGGCGCTGACCAGCCACGTGGTCAGGACACCGCCGCCCTCGCCGCCCATCGCCGCGATGACGATGCTGACCGGACGTTCGTGTTGATTGGCTGCCATGTTCTCGCCTCCCCGCGATCAGGCGGCGCGCGCCGCTGCTTCTTCCTCGATGACGCCCGGCTGATACTCGACCAGCCGGATCGCCTCGCGGGTCATGAACGGCCGGATCACCGCCTTGCGCACGCGCGCGACGAGCCGCTCGAACGCGCCCGCGTTGTAGATGATCTCCGCCTTGTAGAAGGACGGGCACAGGATCGCCGCATGGGCGACCTCGCCGCACAGCCCGCAGCCGACGCAACCGGTGTTGACGTGGGCGATCGGGTCCGTGCGCAGCGGATCGGGGTTCGGCTTGATCGTCAGCGACGGACAGCCCGACAGCCGGATACAGCTGTGATCGCCGGTGCAGGTGTCGTCGTCGATGCCGAAGCGCTCGCGCGTCGCGCGCTTGCCCGCCTTGAGCTTGGCCGCCCGGTCCGCCTTGACCCGGCGCTGCTTGGCGAGCATGCACTCGCTCTCGGCGATGATGACCTTCAGGCCCTTTTCGGCCGTGGTCATCGCCTCGGCCAGGGTCTTGACCATCTTGGACACCGAATAGGTGCGCACCTTGCGCATCCATTTGACGCCCATGCCGCGCAGCGTGTCTTCCATCGACATCTGCGATTCCTCGAAGTTCCCGTCCTTGGGCGTGGACGGGACCCACTGCCAGCCGGTGGCCGAGGTGTAGCCGTTCTTCATGATCACGAGGACCGAGTCGTTGTTGTTGAACAACGAACTCGAGACGCCGGTCGACAGGCCGTTGTGCCAGAAACCGCCGTCGCCCATGATCGAGATCACGCGCTTGTCGAAGTTGGGCGCGATGCCGGTCGAACTGGCCAGTCCCAGGCCGTAACCGAGCACCGTCTGGCCCAGGTTGAACGGCGGCAGGGTCGAGAAGGTGTGGCAGCCGATGTCGCAGGAGATGTGGGTCTTGCCCACGTCCTTCTCCATCAGCTTGATCGCCGAGAAGACCGGCCGTTCCGGACAGCCGGTGCAGAAGGTCGGCGGGCGGCCGGGAACCGGGTTGCCGAGGTGGCCGACCGCCTTGGTCTTGAGCCCGCCGATATATTCGACGCGGGCGTGGGCGGTGTCCGCATCGGCGCCGGTCGGCTTGACCTCCTCGATCCACTTGGCGATGCCGGTCTGGACGACATCGGAGGTATACTGGCCGGCCATCGGCAGCGGCCCCTTGCCGTGGACCTTGGTCTGGATATCGGCCTTGCGCAGGATCACGTTGACGTCGTTCTCGATGTAGGCCGGGTGGCCTTCCTCGACGACCAGGATGTGCTTCTTGCCAGCGCAGAAGGCGGTGATCTCGTCGTCGACCAGCGGATAGG
Organism: uncultured Alphaproteobacteria bacterium; assembly: GCA_947259335.1. Lineage (GTDB taxonomy): Bacteria > Pseudomonadota > Alphaproteobacteria > Bin65 > Bin65 > CAMYMQ01. Next base: position 10,244 of record CAMYMQ010000207.1, read on the forward strand.
TGACGTTGAGGCAATAGATCGGCACGCGCGAGTTGCCGTAGAGGTCCGCCAGCCCGACGTGATCGAGCGACCGCAGGACGGTGTTGTAGAGCCCGCCCTGGCAGATGATGCCGACCTCGTCGAGATCCCCCGCGAAGACCTCGTTGAGCTTCTCCTTGCGGATGAAGTCGATGGCCGCCGGCAGCCGGCGCTCCCACTTGTGCTTTTCCTGGTCGTAGGTGCCCGGGGGCAGCGCGATCTTCATCAGGTCGTAGGTCGGGTCCTTGATCTTGTGGTTGCCCGACCATTCGCCATGCTTGTTGTCCTTGGCGGTGAAGCGGCCCTGGACGTGGCAGGCGAGGATGCGCAGCATCAGCATCACCGGCTGGTTCGAGACCTCCGACAACTCGAAGGACTTCTCGACCATCTTCACGATGGTCGTCAGGTTCGGCCGCGGGTCGACCAGCCACAGGGTCGACTTCATCGCGAAGGCGTGGCTGCGCTCCTGGATGATCGAGGCGCCCTCGCCATAGTCCTCGCCCAGGACGATCACGGCGCCGCCCTTGACGCCCACCGAGCCGAGGTTCGACAGGGCGTCCGACGCCACGTTGGTGCCGACGGTCGACTTCCAGGTGACAAGGCCGCGGATGGGATACTGGATCGAGGCGCCGAGCATCGCCGCGGCGCCGGCCTCGTTCGCGCAGATCTCCAGGTGGACGCCGTACTCGTCCATGATGTCCTTGGCGTCGGACAGCACGTCGACGAGGTGGGACACCGGCGAGCCCTGATAGCCGCCGACATAGGAGACGCCGGCCTGAAGCGCGGCCTTGGTCACGGCGAGGATCCCCTCGCCCTCGAACAACTCTCCGTCACCCTTGCGAAGCGACTGCACTTCCTTCGCGAATGAGCGTTCCATCCCATGGACTCCCTTGGCTAAAACCCTTGGCGCGGGGCCACCCTATAGCGGGCGGCGCGGCCGTTCCACCGCAATTGCGGCATGATGGACGTGCAAATCGGTTGCCCCTGAGTCTGGGATTGTTGACGCGTAAGGCAAGGGCGCATGCACGTCGCGCAACTGTAACATGGGCGCCCTAGGGTGCCGCTCATGAACGGCCTTCGGAACTCCCGCGCGATTTTCCTGATCTTCCTGCGGCTGGGCCTGACCGCCTTCGGCGGACCGGTCGCGCATCTCGGCTATTTCCGGGAAGCCTTCGTCGAGCGTCGGCGCTGGTTCACCGACGCGGAATATGCCGACCTGGTCGCGCTGTGCCAGTTCCTGCCCGGCCCCGCGAGCAGCCAGGTAGGCATCGGGATCGGGCTGGCGCGCGGCGGGCTGCTCGGCGCCTGCGCCGCCTGGCTCGGCTTCACCCTGCCGTCCGCCGTGGCCATGATCGCGCTCGGCTACGGCCTGCC
>CAMYMQ010000208.1 GCA_947259335.1 uncultured Alphaproteobacteria bacterium
GCGTCGTCTCGCGCGAGTGGAAGTTCTTCGGCGGCGCCGCCTGGCGCTACAAGCTGCCGAGCACCGGCCGCGCGCGGCTGGAGCACGAGCCCGGCTACCGCGAACGGGTCCAGCACTACTGGAAGTCTGCGCTGCGCCGCGATGTCCGCGACACCCGGCGGATCGGCTGGTCGGGCGCCTTCATCTCCTTCGTCATGAAGGAAGCGGGCGCGCAGAAGGGCTTTCCCTATTCGGGCACCCACACGACCTATATCGCCCGGGCGATCCAGAACCGGAAGAAGGGCCTGACCAACGCGACGATCGTCGGTTACCGGCCAGGCGAATACGCGCCGCAGCCGGGCGACATGGTCTGCAATTCGCTGACGTCGGGCATCGACTACGACAACATCGGCCGGCGCTACTCGGCCCATTGCGACATCGTGGTCAAGCGCGGCTTCCGCCACGTCGAGGTGATCGGCGGCAACCTGACCAACTCGGTCCGCAAGCGGGTGCTGCTCACCGACGAGGCGGGCCACGTCTTCACCAAGCAGCCGCGGCGGATCGATCCTTACGTCAAGCGCTGGTTCGTGATCATCAAGGTCAACATGTAGCTGCCGCCCGCGCGGCGTGCCCGGCAAGACGCGGCCTGCGTCGATTGGCGCCAAATCAGCACCATTGCGGTCTTGATTTCCCCCAGATCTTCGTTAGGTAAACCGTACCGCAGCAGTCCTGTATTGGGTTTGCGCGGAAAGGATGGGGTGCCGCCATGCTCAGATTGAACCGGATTACCGACTATGCCGTGGTCGTGCTGACCCAGATGGCGCGCGAGCCCGACAAGCTGGTGACGGCGCCTCAGCTGTCGCAGGACTCGAACGTTCCGCAGCCGACCGTGGCCAAGCTCCTCAAGGAACTGACCCGGGGCGGGGTGCTGGCGTCGCACCGCGGCGTCAACGGCGGCTACACGCTGGCCCGCGAGCCCGAGGCGATCTCGATGCTGGAGATCATCATCGCGCTCGAAGGGCCGGTTTCGCTGACGGCCTGCGTCGACGGTGCCGAGGGTGATTGCGAGGTGGAGCGGTTGTGCCCCGTCCGCGGCAACTGGGATCGCGTGAACGGCGCGATCCACGACGCGCTCAAGGGCGTGTCGCTGGCCGACATGACGTCGCCGGCGACGATGTTCGGGGTTTCGATCGAGCCGCGCGCGCGGCCGGCCTCGGCGCACTAGGCACTAGGGTAGGGAGAGACCCGCATATGGCACTCAATGCGCAGACCATCGAACAGGTTCGCGATCTCGGCAAGTACAAGTACGGCTTCGAGACCGAGATCGAGATGGAGACGGCCCCGAAGGGGCTGAGCGAAGACACGGTTCGCTTCATCTCGGCCAAGAAGAACGAGCCGGAATGGATGCTGGAGTGGCGCCTGCGCGCCTACCGGCACTGGCTGACCATGAAGACGCCGGAATGGGCGCACGTCCACTACCCGCCGATCGACTTTCAGGATTCCTATTATTACGCCGCGCCGAAGAGCGACGACGACCGGCCCAAGAGCCTCGACGAGGTCGACCCCAAGCTCCTGGAAACATACAAGAAGCTGGGCATTCCCCTGGAGGAGCAGAAGTTCCTGGCCGGGGTCGCCGTCGACGCCGTGTTCGACTCGGTTTCGGTGACCACCACCTACAAGAAGCAGCTCGAGGATCAGGGCATCATCTTCTGCTCGATCTCCGAGGCGCTCCAGACCCACCCCGAGCTGGTCAGGCAGTACATCGGCTCGGTCGTGCCCTATACCGACAATTTCTACGCCACCCTGAACAGCGCGGTCTTCTCCGACGGCTCCTTCGTCTACATCCCCAAGGGGGTGCGGTGCCCGATGGAGCTGTCGACCTATTTCCGCATCAACGCCCGCGACACGGGGCAGTTCGAGCGGACCCTGATCATCGCCGACGAGGGCAGCTACGTCAGCTATCTGGAGGGCTGCACCGCGCCCCAGCGCGACGAGAACCAGCTTCATGCGGCGGTGGTCGAACTGGTCACCCACGACGACGCCGAGATCAAGTATTCGACGGTCCAGAACTGGTATCCGGGCGACGAGGACGGCAAGGGCGGCATCTACAACTTCGTCACCAAGCGGGGCGCCTGCCGCGGCCGCAACTCCAAGATTTCCTGGACCCAGGTCGAGACCGGCTCGGCGATCACCTGGAAGTATCCGTCCTGCATCCTCCAGGGCGACAATTCGGTGGGCGAATTCTACTCGGTCGCGATCACCAACAACGCCCAGCAGGCCGACACCGGCACCAAGATGATCCACCTGGGCAAGAACACGAGCTCGCGGATCATCTCCAAGGGCATCTCGGCGGGCAAGGCGGAGCAGACCTACCGCGGGCTGGTCCGGATCGGGCCGCGCGCCACCGGCGCCCGCAACTACACCCAGTGCGATTCGCTGCTCATCGGCGACAAGTGCGGGGCGCACACGGTGCCCTACATCGAGAGCCGGAACCGCACGGCCAGGGTCGAGCACGAGGCGACGACGTCGAAGATCAGCGACGACCAGCTGTTCTACTGCCGCCAGCGCGGCATCGGCGCGGAGGACGCGGTGGCTCTGATCGTCAACGGCTTCTGCCGGGATGTCCTCCAGCACCTGCCGATGGAGTTCGCGGTCGAGGCCCAGAAGCTCGTCGGCATCAGCCTCGAAGGCAGCGTGGGATAGGCAGCCGAAGCCGCAGGGGCGGGCCGTGACCCGCCCGCACCGTCGCGGCCCGGTTTGACACCGGCCGCCACGAAGGGATCGAAGATAGGCAGATGACGCAGAAAATGTTGGAAATCAAAGACCTGCACGCCACCGTCGACGGCAAGGAAATCCTCAAGGGGCTCAACCTGTCGATCGGCGCGGGCGAGGTGCATGCGATCATGGGGCCGAACGGCTCGGGCAAGAGCACCCTCAGCTACGTGCTCGCCGGCCGCGACGGCTACGAGGTCACCGGTGGCGACGTGCTCTACGACGGCGAGAGCCTGGTCGATCTGGTGCCCGAGGAGCGGGCGGCCAAGGGCCTGTTCCTGGCCTTCCAGTACCCGGTGGAAATCCCCGGCGTCACCAACATGATCTTCCTCAAGAACGCGGTGAACGGGGTGCGCAAACAGCGCGGCGAGCCCGAACTGGACGCCATGGAGTTCCTCAAGTTCGTGCGGGTGAAGGCCAAGGCGCTGTCGATGACCGACGACATGCTCAAGCGCGCGGTCAATGTCGGCTTCTCGGGCGGCGAGAAGAAGCGCAACGAGATCCTCCAGATGGCCGTGCTCGAACCCAGGCTGGCCGTCCTCGACGAGACCGACAGCGGCCTCGACATCGACGCGCTCAAGGTCGTCGCCGACGGGGTCAACGCCCTGCGCGGGCCCGAGCGCTCGATGCTGGTCATCACCCACTACCAGCGGCTGCTCGACTATATCGTGCCCGACCACGTCCACATCCTGGCCGGCGGCCGGATCGTCCGCTCGGGCGACAAGGGCCTGGCGCTGGAGCTCGAGGAGCGGGGCTACGCCGAGTTCGTCGACCAGGCGGCGGCCTGACGGAGCGGACCGGCATGAGCGTACAGACCCTTCCCGACGACGCCAGCCGCCAGTTCCTGGCGCCCTATGCGGAGCTGAAACCGGCTCTGCCGGGCGCGGACTCCGACTGGCTCGCAAACCTGCGCGACGACGGCGCGGACGCCTTCCGGCAGCGGGGCTTTCCCGGCAGCAAGGTCGAGGACTGGCGCTATACCAGTCTGGCGCCCCTGACCAAGTCGGCGTTCGACTGGCGCGAGCCCGAGGCCACGCTCGACGCGGAACAGCTGCCCGCCCTGGTGTTCGGCCGCGAGGCCTCGTGCCGGCTGGTGCTGGTCAACGGCCGCCTGAGCCGCGACCTGTCGGCGGTGGCCGGCCTGCCCGACGGCGCGACCCTCATGGGCTTCGCCGAGGCGGCGGACCAGAGCCCCGACCTCTTGCGTGAGGCCCTGGGCGGCGAGAGCGTGCTGGCCGACCAGCCGCTCGCCGCGCTCAACACCGCCTTCATGGCCGACGGCTTCGTGCTCCATCTGGCCGACGGGGTGGTCCTCGAACAACCGGTCGAGATCCTGTCGGTCGGCACCGGCGGGAAGCAGCCGCCGCTCTATCATCCGCGCAACCTGATCGTCGCCGGCGCCGACAGCCGGGCGACCGTGATCGAGCACCATGTCGGCCTGTGCATCGGGGCCTATTTCGCCAACGTGGTGACCGAGATCGTCGCCGGCGAGCGCTCGATCGTGCGCCACTGCAAGGTCCAGGACGAATCGCGCGAGGCCTTCCATATCGCCGCGACCAACGTCCATGTCGGCCGGGACGCGATGCTCGACAGCTTCGTCTTCGCCGTCGGCGGACACCTGTCGCGCAACGAGATCCGGGTCAAGCTGGCCGCGCCGGGCGCCCATTGCCGCCTGCACGGCGCCTACCTGATGCGCGGAACCCAGCATTGCGACAACACCACGATCATCGACCATGCCGCGCCGGAAACGAACAGCCACGAGCTCTACAAGGGCGTGCTCGACGACGAGGCCTCGGGTGTCTTCCAGGGCAAGATAGTAGTCCGGCCGGACAGCCAGAAGATCGACGGCCACCAGATGAACCGGGCGCTGCTCCTGTCCGACAAGGCCCAGATCAATTCGAAGCCCGAACTGATGATCTACGCCGACGACGTGAAGTGCAGCCATGGCGCGACCGCGGGCGAGCTCGACGACGAGGCGCTGTTCTACCTGCGCTCGCGCGGCGTGCCCGAGGCCCAGGCCCGGCGGCTTCTGGTCGAGGCCTTCCTCAACGAGGCGATCGACGGCATCGCGCTGGCCGGCATGCGGATGCCGCTGGAGCAGGCCGTCGCGCGCTGGATGTCGGGAGCGGCCCGATGACCGACGCCGCCGTCGATTTCGGCCGCAATGCTCTCGATGTCGAGGCCGTCCGCGCCGACTTCCCGATTCTCTCGCGCGACGTCTACGGCAAGCCGCTCGTCTTCCTCGACAGCGGCGCCAGCGCCCAGAAGCCGCGCCAGGTGCTCGACGCGATAACGCGCTTTTACGAGCAGGATTACGCCAACGTCCATCGGGGCGCCCACTATCTCAGCGGCGTCGCCACCGACGCCTACGAGGGCACGCGCGACACGGTCGCGGCCTTCCTCAACGCGCCCAGCCGCGAGGAGATCGTCTTCACCCGCAACGTGACCGAGGCGATCAACCTGGTCGCCAATTCCTTCGGCGGACTGCTGGCCGAGGGCGACGAGGTCGTGATCTCGGAGATGGAGCATCACGCCAACATCGTGCCGTGGCAGCTGCTGCGCGAGCGGCGGGGCATCGTCCTCAAGATCGCGCCGGTCACCGACGAGGGCGTGCTGGACCTCGACGCCTTCGAGCGGCTGCTGACGGGCCGGACGAAGCTCGTCTCGATCACCCACTGCTCGAACGTGCTCGGCACCGTGGTTCCGGCCAGGCGCGTCGCGGAGATCGCCAAGGCGCGGGGCATCCGCGTCATGTTCGACGGCGCCCAGGCGGTGGTCCACGGGCCCGTCGACGTCCAGGACATCGGCTGCGACTTCTATGCCTTTACCGGGCACAAGCTCTATGGGCCCACCGGCATCGGCGTGCTCTGGGCCCGGGCCGAGATCCTCGAGGCCATGCCGCCGTGGCAGGGCGGCGGCGACATGATCGACACCGTTACCTTCGAGAAGACCACCTTCGCCGCCCCGCCGCAGCGGTTCGAGGCGGGCACCCCGCCGATCGCCCAGGCGGTCGGGCTGGGCGCCGCCATCGACTATGTCGGCGGCCTCGGCCAGGAGCGGATCGCCGCCCACGAGGCCGCGCTGCGCGACCATGCCATGGACGAGCTCGGCAGGATCGAGGGGGTGCGCCTGATCGGCACCGCGCCGGACAAGGCCGCGATCGTCTCCTTCGTGCTCGACGGCGTCCATTCGCTCGACGTCGCGACCATCCTCGACCGTCAGGGCGTGGCGGTCCGCGTCGGCCACCACTGCGCCGAGCCGCTGATGGCGCGCATGGGCGTGAACTCGACCGTGCGCGCCTCGATGGCCGTCTACAACACCCATGCGGAGATCGAGGCGCTCGCCGCCGGCATCCGCAAGGCCAAGGACATACTGGGGTAGGGATGGCCGATCTGGAGCGATACAACGACTATGCCGAAGCGCTCGAGATGCTCGATGACGACATGCGCTTCGAATATCTCCTCGACCTCGCCAAAAAGAACAAGGACAAGCCGTTCCCCTCGGAGGCGATGGACGATGCCCATCTCATGCACGGCTGCATGTCCAAGGTCTGGATCACCCACGAGGAACGCGACGGCCGCCACTATTTCCAGGGCGTCAGCGACGCCGCCATCGTCAACGGTCTGGTGACGATGATGACCGATTCCTTCAGCGGCCTGACCCGCGAGGAACTCGCCGAAATCACCCTCGATCACGTGCGCCGCCTCAATCTCGGCGCGCTGACCACCCAGCGCCAGGTCGGCATGATGGCGATGCTCAAGCATCTCCAGAAGCTGGCCGGCGCGCGACCGATGCCCGCCCAGGGAGCCGCCTGATGCAGCAAGAACAGTTCGACCTGAATGCGCCTTACGATCCCGCCGCTGCCGAGGAGGGCGCCAGCGCGACCGCCGGCACGCCGCTCGCGGAGGACGAGGACAAGGCCACCAAGGACGCCATGATCGAGGCCCTGCGGACCGTTTTCGACCCGGAAATCCCGGTCAATCTCTACGATCTCGGCCTGATCTACGACATCGAGCAGAAGGAGAACGGCGACGTCGGCATCCTGATGACGCTGACCACGCCGGCCTGCCCGGTGGCCGGCCAGATGCCGGGTCAGGTCGCGCAGACGGTCGCCGCCGTCGACGGGGTCGGCGCGGTTCAGGTGACCTTGACCTGGAATCCGCCGTGGACGCCCGAACAGATGAGCGACGACGCCCGCTTGATCCTGGGATTCTAGCACCCAGGGACTGGTAATGCGTTTGAGCGAAGCTACTTAATACCCGGAGGTAACGACGCCATGATGCCGCAAGTCATCACCCTGACCGACCGGGCCGCCGAACGGGTCAAGGCCCTGATTGACCAGTCCGACGAGCCTGTTCTCGGCGTCCGCGTGGGCGTCAAGGAACAGGGCTGCTCGGGCATGAGCTATTTCGTCGAATACGCCAAGGAGCAGGGCAAGTTCGAGGACGTGGTCGAGGACAAGGGCGTGCGCATCTTCATCGAGCCCAAGGCGACCATGTTCCTGCTCGGCAGCGAGATGGACTATGTCGAGGACAAGTTCTCGTCCCGGTTCGAGTTCGTCAATCCGAACGAAAAGGGTCGCTGCGGCTGCGGCGAATCGTTCCACGTCTGAACCCGATTGTCTCCACAAGAACCTGCCTTCGTTTATAACGGCGCCCCACTAGGCGACTCATATCGGGGGAGGGCCGCGCGGCGCGCGGGAAGCCGATGCCCAAGATCACCTTTATCGAACGCGACGGCAGCCACCGGGATGTCGAGGTTCCGGCCGGAACCTCCGTCATGGAGGCGGGGCGCGACCACGGCCTCGACATCGAAGGCGCCTGCGAGGGCGCGATGGCCTGTTCGACCTGCCATGTCATCGTCGACGCCGACTGGTACGACAAGCTGGAGCCCGCCTCGGAGGACGAGGAGGACATGCTCGACCTCGCCTTCGGCCTGACCAAACGGTCGCGCCTCGGCTGCCAGATCGAGATGACCGACGAGCTGGACGGACTGACGGTCGCCTTGCCGAAGGACGTTCGGAACATGCTGCTGTAGCGGCCGGACCGGTTTCGGCGACCACCCTATGACCCTCTACGAAGGTTCCCTCTACAACCGTCTGCAGGCCGACGCGGCGGACGACTGGGCGGCGTATGTCGAGCACCCCTTCGTGGCCGCGATGGCCGACGGCAGCCTGCCGGAGGCGGCCTTCCGCCACTATCTGGTCCAGGACTACAAATTCCTCATCCATTTCTCCCGCGCCTATGCGCTGGCGGCCTACAAGGCCGACACGCTGGAGGAGATCCGCGCGGCCTCGGAAACGCTCGCCGCGCTGATCGGCATCGAGATGGAGATGCACGTCAAATACTGCGCCGGGTGGGGGCTCGACCCGGCGGCGATGGAGGCGGCGCCCGAGGGCAATGCCTGCATGGCCTATACCCGCTACGTGCTGGAGACGGGGCTTCGCGGCGATGCCCTCGACCTGCATGTCGCGCTGATCCCCTGCGTCGCCGGCTATGGCGAGATCGGGGTGCGGCTGGCGGCCGACCCCGCGACCCGGCGCGAGGGCAATCCCTACGCCGCCTGGGTCGAGATGTATTCGGGAGAGGAATACCAGGCGGTCGCCCGGGCCGCCGCCGCCCAGCTCGACCGGCTTTCGGATTCCCGCGGCGGGGATGCCCGCTATCCACGCTTGCGCACGATCTTCGCCGAGGCCTGCCGGCTGGAGGCCGATTTCTGGCAGATGGGCCTGGACGCGGCGGGGACGTGAACCGCTGTCGGCGTGTCGCCGCCAAATCGGATTCTGAATAAATTCCTTGATTCGACTGGCGCCGGACCCAGTTTCCAAGGGTTCGCTTTCCGGCGCCGTGCGCGCGTGGGCGGCCGACGTCGGCATCCGACCGGCGGCTTCGGGCCCGGCCTGGACGGGCAGGGTGTCGTCCCGCCGACCTGGCCAATGACGACATATGCTGACATTTGATGACGCCGGACGACGCCCGCGCGGGCGCGGGTGATAACCGACGATAACCGAAGATAACCTTTTGGATTTCGTGGCCGCGCGTGGCGGCGGCACCGAAAACGGGGTATCAGGGCAGGAACAGGTCCGGGAGGAACAGGTGAGCGGTCGCCCCGATCCGATCCGGGGCCTCGCCGATATCGAGGCCCTCGAGACGCGGCCCTACGACCACTGGGTCGAGCCGCGCAGCATGTATGACATGTTCCGGATCTCGGCCGAGCGGTTCGGCGACGCGCCCGCGCTGACCTATCTGCCGTCGCCCGATCCGGCGGTCGGGCCGGTCGTGTTGAGCTACACGGAACTGTTCGAGCGCATCCGCCGGGCGGCGAACCTGTTCGCCAGTCTAGGCGTCGGGCCCGACGACGCGGTCGGACTGCTCCTGCCCAACATCCCGGAAGGCCATGTCACGCTGTGGGGCGCGTCGGCCGCCGGGCGGGCCAGCCCGGTCAACTACATGCTGCGGCCGGACCATATCGCGGAGCTGCTGACCAGGGCGAAAGCGAAGGTCCTGGTCGCGCTCGGCCCCGACCCGGAGCTGGACATCTGGGACCGGGTCCCCGAGATCCTGGCCGGCGCGCCGGGGATCGAGACCGTCCTTCATGTCGGCGCGCGGCCCGACAGTGGCGTCGGCAGCCGGGATTTCACCGCCGCGCTGGAGACGGCGCCGGGCGATCGCGATCTCTTCGGGCCCGTGCCCGACCGCGGGTCCCCGTCCGCCTATTTCCATACGGGCGGGACGACCGGCGCGCCCAAGCTGGTGCGGCACGCCCACGGCAACCAGCTCCACGCCTGCTGGGCCGCCGGGCTGTACTTCGACATCGGGCCGGGCGATGTCTCGGTGAGCGGCTTCCCGCTGTTTCATGTAGCCGGCTCGATCGTCCACGGCGCGTCCTATCACTATCACGGCGCCAACCTCGTGCTGCCCACGCGCACCGGCTTCCGTAACGCCGCCTTCATGGCCAATTTCTGGCAGTGGGCCGAGCGGTTGGGTCTCACCGTCATGTGCGGCGTGCCGACGACCATGGCGACCCAGCTCGCCACGCCGGTCGGCAACGCCGACATCTCGAAGCTGCGCGCCGTCTTTTCCGGCGGGACGCCGTTGCCGACCGAGCTGGCGGTCGCCTTCGAGCAGGAAACCGGCATCGCCGTGCGCAACGGCTACGGCATGACCGAGAGCGGGGCGCTGATCGCGCTGGCGCCTTTCCACGCACCCCGGGTGGGCAACACCGTCGGCTGGCGGCTGCCCTTCGTCGAGGTCAGGGTGGTGGAGACCGGCGCGGACGGGCAGAGCTTCGAGCGCGATTGCGGACCCGGGGAGACCGGCATTCTGGTCGTCAGGGGGCCGAATGTCGCTGCGGGCTATACCGATCCCGCGCGCAACGCCGGCGTCTTCCGGGACGACGGCTGGCTGATCACCGGCGATCTCGGCTTTCTCGACGACGCGGGGCTGATCCACATCACCGGCCGGGCCAAGGATGTGATCGTGCGCGGCGCCCACAACATCGACCCCGCGGTGATCGAGGAGATCGCCGCCGAGCATCCGGCGGTCGCGCTGTGCGCTGCCGTGGGCGAGCCCGACGCCTATGCCGGCGAGGTGCCGCTCCTGTTCGTGACCCTGAAGACCGGGGCGTCGCTGACCGAGGCGGAGATGCTCGACTTCCTGGCCGGGCGTATCCACGAGCGGCCGGCGCTGCCCAAGGGCGTCGTCGTGCTGGACGCGATGCCCGCGACCGGGGTCGGCAAGATCTACAAGCCCGCCCTGAGGGCGTTGGCGGTCGGGCGCCGGATCGGGGCGGTGCTGGCGCCGCTGGCTTCCGAAGGCGTCGCGATACGGGTCGAGGGCCTGGAAGAGTCGGGCGTCATCAAGTCACGGATTCTCGTCAAGGGTGCCGCCGACAAGGACAAATTCGAATCTGAAATCAACGCCTTGCTGCGCGACTTCGCGGTCGAGCGGGAGGTGGTCTGGGGGTAGGGAGCCCATCACCGTCATGCCCGCGACGGCGGGAATGACGGATAGAGAAGGGCTCGGCGTCTTCTTAGAGGAAGTTCAGCCCGCCGTCCGACAGCAGGGTCTGCCCGGTGATCCAGGCGGCATCCTCGGAGCACAGGAACAGGACGACCTTCGACATGTCCTCGGGCGTGCTCATCCGCTTGAGGCACTGCATGTCGATGTATCCCTTGAACTTTTCGTCGGAGACGGAGGGGCGGTCGACCTCGGTCTTGGTGACGCCGGGGATGAAGGTGTTCACGGTCACGTTCCAGGGCCCCAGTTCGCGGGCCATCGACCGGCTCATCGCGACCACCGCCGACTTCGACGTGATGTAGTGGAGATAGTTGGGCAGGCCGAGGTAGGGCGTCCCCGAGGAGATGTTGAGGATGCGACCCCACTTGGCCTCCTGCATCGCCGGGACGACGGCCCGGGCGCAGAAGAAGGCGCCGGTGATGTTGACCTGCATCGCGCGCTGCCATTCGTCGACCGGCAGTTCCCAGAAGGGCGCCATGGTGATCTTGGAGAAGACGGCGGCGTTGTTGATCAGGATGTCGACCCGGCCGAACCGGTCGCGCGCCGCGGCGACCATGGCCTCGACCGAACCCTGGTCGCCGACGTCGGTGGCGACGGCGAGCGCCGTGCCGCCGGCATCCTCGATTTCCTTGGCGACCGCCGCCCCGGCGGCCTCGTTATAGTCGGCGATGACCGGGATCGCGCCCTGGGCGGCGAGATGGTGGGCGTAGGACCGGCCCAACCCCTGGCCACCGCCGGTGACGAGGGCGACGCGGTCCTTGAGGCTGGCATAGTCGGCGGTCGGCGAAAGCTGCATCGGGTGGTCTCCGGAAAGGGCAGGGGCCAGAATAGCGGGTCAGCCGGCGGCGCGGCGCTCGGCGGCGTGCAGGCGCTGAAGGATCCGGCGCATCGCGAACAGGCCCTGGTCGGCGTCGATCATGCCCAGCGGGCGGACGTCCCCGCCGGCGGCGGGATCGAGGTCGATCGCCGTCTGCTGGGCCTCGTAGACGAGCAGATCCTCGATCGGGATGTGGCGCATCTGGGCCTCGAACGTCTCGATCCGGTCCTCGGGCACGAAGGCGCGGGGGATGCTCATGGCCCAGAACTGATGGGTCGTCCGTTCCGTCGCGGGCGTGAGCGCGTGGTAGACGACGAAGCCCCACTTGCCCTGGCTCTCCCGCCGCTGTTCGGCGGTGACGCCCTGGCCGGCGGCCTCGGTGCCGTTGTTGACGTAGATGTAGCTGGGCGCAATGAACTCGCTGTACTGCCAGCGGTCGATCGGCTTGTCGTAGCCGGCATAGTCGATCAGGGCCTGGGCCGGCGGCACGTCGGACATCCAGCGGGTGACCCGGACGCCGTCACCCACGGTCTCGGCGGAGATCGTGGCTTGCTCGGCCAGCGCCCGGTTGCCGGTGGTCGAGGCATGGACATAGGCGAGGTGCGAGAGGTCGAGCAGGTTGTCGAGGATCAGCCGGTAGCCGCACTGGGCGTCGCAATAGCCCTTGATGGTCAACCAGTCGGGATCGTCGAGCCAGCCATGATGGTCGGGCGCCAGCGCCGGATCGGCCGCCGCGGGATCGCCCATCCACACCATGACCCAGCCGCGCCGCTCGACCACCGGATAGGCCCGCACGCAGGCCCAGTCCGGCACCGTCTCGGCGCCGGGCAGGTGCGAACAGCGGCCGTCCGCATCGAAGACCATGCCGTGGTAGCCGCATTCCAGGCTGTCGCCGACCAGGTTGCCCTCGGACAGGGGCAGGTTGCGGTGGGGGCAGCGGTTCTCGAGGGCGACGGCCGTTCCGTCCTCGGTGCGGTAGAGGACCAGATAGTCGCCGAGCAGGACCCGGGCGAGCGGCGCGCGGGTCACCTCGTCGGACCAGGCGGCGACGTACCAGAAATTTCTCAGGAACGGGTCGGCGGCGGTCGAGCCGTTGGCGCCGCCGGGGCGTGTCTTGCGGGTCATGCCGCCTCCCTGGCCGGGCGCGCCGCGCCGGTCCGGTGGGCGCGGTAGAGCTTCATCAGTTGGCCGGTCAGGCGTTCGCGATCGGCGGGATCGAAGAAACTGTCGTCCATCCGTTCGATTTCGGGGAGGGCGGCGGTGAGCGCGGCCATGCCGGCGTCGGTCAGGCTCAAGGCCTTGGCGCGGGTGTCGTCGGGGTGGCTGGTCCGGGCCGCGAACCCCTTGGCTTCGAGCTTGCGCACGACCTGGGAGACGGTCATCGCATCGACCTGGCAATGGGCCGCGAGCGCCGCCTGGGTCGGGGTGTCGCCGTGCCGGGCGAGCCAGCCGAGGCCGGCGAGCAGGGTGAACTGCATATGGGTCAGCCCGATCGCGGCCAGACCCTCCGAGGCCTGGCGCTGCCACATGTGCAGGACCTGCCACAGAAGATAGCCGACGCTGTCTTCGGGCGTCGTGAAGCGGGAGACCTGGGGCCAGTCGAGGCTCATGCCGGTGCCGATCCGTTGGTGTCCGGCGACCTTATCGCTATGCGTATATATAATCAATATACATAGAATAGGCGCGAACGAAGAAGCCGGGCGGCGCGGATTTCTAGCCGGAGGCGTCCTCGCCGCCGAGCCGGCGTTCGACGGCCTGCGCGACGCGCTCGCGCATCGGCTCGGGCAGTTCGGCGACGGCCTCGGTGACGACGCGCAATTCCCGTCGCAGGCCGTGCACCCGGTCCATCAGCGACAGCAGGAGGGGGATGGCCTCGTCGTCGATGGCGAGGTCGTGGCGAAGCTCCCGGATCAGCCGTACCCGGGCGACATCGATCTCCAGATAGCCGGCGCCCGTGGCGCCCGCCGACGGCTCGATCCAGCCGCGCTCGACGCAAAACCGCAGTTCCGTGATCGTGAGCCCCTGGACCTGACGGATCAGTTCCTGCTCGCCGATCATGTCAGACCCCCAGCTTCGTGCGAGGGTTGGCATCGCCGCCCGCCCAGGATTGGAGGAAGTCGGTGAGCTCCTTGTCCGGCTTCTCGGGCAGCACGATTTCGAGTCTGACCAGCTGGTCGCCGGCGCCGTCCTTGCGCTTGAAACCCTTGCCGCGCAGCCGCAGCACCGTGCCGGTGTTCGAGTGGGCCGGCACGCTCAGGGTCACGGGCGCCGAGATCGTCGGCACCTTCACCTTGGCGCCAAGCGCCGCTTCCTTGAGGGTAACGGGGACGGTGACGTGGACATCGTCGCCGCGCCGCTCGAAGAAGGGGTGGGGCTCGACGGCGATGGTGACATAGGCATCGCCGGCCTCGCCGCCACCCGTGCCGGGCTGGCCCTGGCCCTTGAGGCGGAGCTGCTGCCCGTCGCGGAAACCCGCCGGGATGGTGATGTCCAGGGCGCGGCCGTCGGGCATGGTGACCCGCTTCTTGGCGCCGTTGGCGGCCTCGAGGAAATCGACCGTCATGTGATAGCGTACATCGCCGCCCTTCATGCGGAAGTGACGCGCGTTGCCGCGTCCCCGGCCGCCGAACAGGCCGTCGAGAATGTCGCCCAGGTCGTCGGGCCCGCCGAATCCCTGGGCGCTGTGATACTTGCCCGAGGAATCGGCGTCGGCGTATTGGCGGTAATATTGCTGTTCCGGTTTCTCCGCGCCGCTTTCGTCGATTTCGCCGCGGTCGTACTGACCGCGCTTGTCCTTGTCTCCGAGGATGGCGTAGGCCTGCGAGAGTTCCTTGAACCGCTGTTCGGCCACGCTGTCCCCGGGGTGGAGGTCGGGATGATGCTTCTTGGCGAGGTCGCGATATTTCTTCTTGATGTCGGCGTCGGAGGCATCCCGGCCGACGCCCAGAATTTGATAGAGGTCCTTTGCCACGGTCGTCTTTACCGAAAGAGGGTTGGGTCAGACGCGCGAGTCGAGATCGACCCGTTGCGCGTCGTTGATGGTTACCAGCATGCTCTTTGCCGTCGCGGTCAACTCGGTCGACAGTTCCACCGATTTGCCGGTCTTGATGTCGACCGAAACGGCCGTGCAGTCGCTGGTCGCGACCAGCTGGCCGTTTTCCGCGTCAATGAGCCGGTGGACGAAGCGCAGATGCTTGGTGCCGACCGAAACGAAGCCGCTTTCGATGATCACGAGTTCGCCGCCGCGCAATTCATGGACGAACTGGAGGCTCTGGCGGATCACCGCGATGCGCCGCCCGAATTCGCGGGCCTTTCGCGGCGTGATCCCGATCGTCGACAGCAGGAACCAGGTCGCCTGGTCGAAGCGCGAGACATAGGTCTGCGTGTTCATGTAGGCGTTGAGATCGTATTCGGTTGTCGGGATCGCGCCCTTGAAGGTCTCGGTCCATTCGGCCATCGTCGCTTCCCCGATTGCAGCATTGCTGGAATGTCAGTCTAACAAATAGGTGTTGGCGCCCAAAGGCCAATGGAGGGCGCCAAAATGGTGTTGCCCGCCGACCCACGCGAGAGAAGACACGGATGACAGACCCCGCAGCACGATCGAGCCGGATGACCATCCAGCGGCTGCGTGCCGCGATCCGTCCAGACCAGTTGGCGCGCAGCGGGTTGCGCGGTCCGCTCGGCGCCGTCTTCACCGGCCCCTGGGTCGACCGTCCGACCCTGTGGGGGGTCGCCGAGGTCTATCTGCCCTTGTCGCGCCTGTGGGCGGCCGCGCTTGCCGCCGACGGCGCCGCCGCCGCGGTCTCGGATTTCATCGCCGCCGTGCCGCTGCCGGAAGACGTCGGTCCGGCCAACCGGCGGCACATTGCGGGAATTCTTCGAAGGATCGAGCGGTCCTACGCCGCCTGGGCAGCCGCAGACGCCGAGTGGCGCGAGGCCTTTTTCGGGCGGGCGCGCCGGACGTCCCTGGCGCTGGCGCAGATCGAAC
Source organism: uncultured Alphaproteobacteria bacterium (assembly GCA_947259335.1). Taxonomy (GTDB): domain Bacteria; phylum Pseudomonadota; class Alphaproteobacteria; order Bin65; family Bin65; genus CAMYMQ01. The sequence continues at coordinate 15,575 of CAMYMQ010000208.1, forward strand.
GGCGCCGGATCCGAGCCGCCCAGGCCCTGGCCATGCAGCGTTTCCGTCTTGTCTGGCTGTACCTGCGGTACACCGTACCGGCGGTGAAATTCGACGTGGCGACCCCGGCCGAGACCGACGCCCTCTATGGCGGCGTGCTGGACCGGCCCTGGAGCCTGTTCGCACCGCCGAAGACGATGCCGATCGTCACCGAATCCCGGCGCATGACCACCGAAACCGGGGTCGACTACTGGCTTCGTTTTCCCAGCCCGTCTCCACGCATTGGCGGCGAAGCCTGGGCCCGGGTCCACGAGCAGGAGGGGATGGGCGACGCGCCGACCTTCATCTTCGGCAATGGCATCGGCGTGGAGTTCGACCAGATCGACTATTCCATCGACGATATCGTGGCGCTGACCCGGGAAGGCATCCGCGTCATCGAGGTGGAGGCGCCGTGGCATGGACGCCGCCGCAAGCCCGGCCACTACAGCGGCGAGCCGTTTCTGGCACGGGCGCCGGTCGGCGCGATCGACTTGTTGAGTGCCCAGGCCCAGGAGTTCGCGGTGCTGATCGACTGGGCCCGGGGATGCGGCTCGCGCCACGTGGGCATCGGTGGGGCGAGCATGGGGGCCCTGTCGTCGCTCATGGTCGCCTCCCACGGCGGCCATTGGCCCGATCGGTGCCGGCCCGACCTTGTCGCCCTGATCACCTTCACCCACAAGCTCAGCCGGCTTCCCTTCGACAGCGCTCTGGCGCGGCGGACCGGCTTGACCGAGGCGCTGACCGAGGCGGGCTGGACGCCCGAGCGGCTGGCCCGGTTCAGGGACCTGACCGACCCGGGGGACGCCCTGTCGGTGCCGGGCGGCAGTATCGTCGCCGTACTCGGCGCCGAAGACGAGGTGACTCCCATCGCCGGTGTGCGCGAGCAGGTGGAGGCCTGGGGCGTGCCCGCGGAGAACCTCTACCTCCACAAGGGCGGGCATTTCAGCACGCCCATGGGCATCGTCCGGGACCGCGGGCCGCTGGAGCGGATCGTGGCGCTGCTTTCGGGCACCTGAAGGCCCGAAAGCCCAGATGGATTGCAGGTGACCGGCGCGGTCTTATATTGCCGGCCATGAACAGCCTCGGAATCGACAAGCCGGCGTCCAAGACACGCGTTGTCGTCGCCATGTCGGGCGGCGTCGACAGCTCGGCCACCGCCGCGTTGCTGCACGCGCAGGGCTACGAGGTTGTCGGCGTGACGCTTCAGCTCTACGACCAGGGTGCCGCCGCGGCGCGCAAGGGGGCGTGCTGTGCCGGCCAGGATATCTACGACGCCCGCCGGGTCGCCGAGACGATCGGCTTTCCCCACTATGTGCTCGACTATGAGGATCGCTTCCGCGAGGCGGTCATGGACGATTTCGCCGACGCCTATCTGCGCGGCGAGACCCCGATTCCCTGCGTGCGCTGTAACCAGACGGTCAAGTTCCGCGACCTGTTCGCGACCGCCCGGGAGCTCGGCGCCGACGCGCTCGCGACCGGTCACTATGTCCGCCGGACCGAAGGGGCGGGGGGCGCCGAGTTGCGCCGCGCGGCAGATCCGGCGAAGGACCAGAGTTATTTCCTGTTCGCGACGACCCGCGAGCAGCTCAATTTCCTGCGGTTTCCGCTCGGTGGACTTGCCAAGGCGGAGACCCGGGCGCTGGCCGAGGATCTTGGGCTCGCGGTCGCGGACAAGCCCGACAGCCAGGATATCTGCTTCGTGCCCAACGGCTCCTATGCCTCGGTCGTCGAGCGGCTGCGGCCGGGTGCTGCCGACCCCGGCGACATCGTCGACCGGGAGGGCCGCGTTCTGGGCCGCCACGAGGGCATCATCCGTTTCACCATTGGCCAGCGCCGGGGGCTCAACCTCGGCGGCACCGACACGCCCCTGTATGTGATCCGGCTCGACCCCGAGGCCCGCCAGGTGGTGGTCGGCCCCAGGGAGGCGCTGGCGCGCCCGGCGGTGACCGTGAGCACGGTCAACTGGCTGGGGGAGGGGGGAGAGCCCGCGCCGGGCCAGTCGATCTCCACCAAGATACGGTCGGCGAGCGTGCCGGTCGGTGCGGCGCTCACCCCGTTGGGCGGTGGCCGGGCGCGGGTCGTTTTCGACGAGCCCCAATACGGCGTGGCGCCCGGGCAGGCGGCGGTCTTCTACGACGGCGACCGGGTCCTGGGCGGCGGCTGGATCGACCGGGAAGCAGCCTTGGCGAGACCCACCCAGCGTTCCGACAGTTCCCAGAGCCGCCTGCGGGCCGCGGGATCGTAGGCCTGCGCCTTGGCGCGGCTCTGTTCCGTCCGGTCGAAATACTCTCCGCTGATCCCGGCGAGATCGGGCGAAGTGGCGAGATAGACTTCGGCCTCGATGCCGGTCTCGACCGGCCCCATCGGCGAACCCCAGCCCTCGCGGACCATCTTGGTGTCGAGCAGGGTGCCCGGGTGCAGGGCGTTCACCGTCACCTCCCCCGGATCGACTTTGCCGGCCAGTTCGAAGCTGGCCATGATCAGCGCCAGCTTGCTCTGGCAGTAGGCGCGCATCCCGTCGTAGCCGCGCTCGAGCATGGGATCCCCGAAATCGATCTCGGCCTGGCCGATCGACGCGACGTTGACGATCCGGGCCGGCGCGGCGCGGCGGAGCAGGGGCAGAAGCAGCGCCTGGAGGAGGAAGGGCGCGAGATAGTTGATCTGGAACCGCAACTCGTGGCCATCGCGGCTGGTCTCCCGGCGGTTCTCCCGACCCTTGCCCAGACCGGCGTTGCTGAGCAGCACGTCGAGCCGGTCGTGCCTGGCGGCCACCGCTTCGGCGAGCCCGCGCACCGCGTCCAGCGACGCGAAATCCGCGCGGTAGGTTTCGAGCCGGTCGCTGCCTGTGGCCCGCGATATCTCGTCGCGCACGGCCGCGAGCTTGTCGTCGCTGCGGCCGTGGAGCAGGACGCGGGCGCCCGCGGCGGCCAGCTCGGCTGCGGCCCCCTTGCCGATGCCGTCCGTGGCGCCGGTAATCAGGATGGTTTGCGTGTCGATGGGCTTCATGGGTTCGCTCCGGACCGGTTCCGCTGCCAGGCGATATTGGCTGGTGGGCGCCGCGAAGCAATGCCGACACGCCGGTCATGGATGCGTTGCAAGGTCGCTCGAAAGAAATTCGAGCGGATTACGCATTGCTCGATCGGCCCCGGTTTCCTATATAGCGCGTCGCCGTGCTGTCGTTTGTCGATGCGACGGATGCGGCCGGCATGTGGCGGGGTAGCTCAGTTGGTTAGAGCAGCGGAATCATAATCCGCGTGTCGGGGGTTCAAGTCCCTCCCCCGCTACCATTTCGGACAAGGCTTGGCCTGACAGGCCAAGCCTTTCTTTATTTCGCGTGAGCGTTTCCGATCCGCGGCCCCGATCCGGCCGCGTCTGTGCCAGTGTCGGCGCCAGCGTCGGTTAACCTGCGTTGTGGCGGTTTCGAAGCCGGTACCGAAACATTCTTGCGCCAGCATCAAATCATCCCGGGAGTGCTCCGTGCCACGCTTGCAGGCGCGTGGCGGGCGCGGCCCACCGATAGAGATCGCATCATGCCCGACGGCGAATCCAAGACCTCCAAGCCTGCTGCCGCCGACGGGCGCCCGGCCGCCCGAAATCAAAAGGCAAAGGCCGCTCCCGAGGCGGCGCCCGATGTCATGTCCGCCGGAGAGGAGGTGCCGGAAATCTGGGACGTCTACGCGCGCTCGGTCACCATGCAGCTGTGCCTGGTCGTGATCGCCTTCGTGGCGCTCATCTACTTCCTGGACTTCAGCGCGTCCTTCTCGCTGCCGCTGACCGTCGCGGTCATCCTCGGGGTCGTGCTGAGCCCGGTCGTGCGAGCCCTGCGGCGCATCGGGATACCAGCCTTCGTCGGCTCCGCGCTGACGATCTTCGCGCTGATCGGGCTGCTGTACGGCAGCGTCCTGTTGTTCGCCCAGCCGCTGTCGAACCTGCTGACCAAGGCTCCCCAGATCGCCTACCAGCTGGAAACGCGGTTCACCGGCCTGAACTCCGCGATCAAGGCGGTGAAGAAGGCGGACGAGACGGTCGAAAAGGCGACCAATGTCGGCAACAAGGCCGACAACTCGGTGAAGGTCGTCGTCTCCAAGCCGGGGCCGGTCCAGCGGATCGCCAGCAGCACACCCGAACTCTTCTTCCAGTTCGGCCTGTCGATGGTGCTGCTCTATTTCCTGCTGGCGACCCTGTCGCGGCTGCGCGACATCGCGGTCGCGACCCGGGACACCTTCCTCGCCAAGCTGAGGACCGCGCGCATCTTCCGCGACGTCGAGCGGCAGTGTTCGAACTATCTGTTCACGGTGACCTGCATCAACATCGGGCTCGGCGCGCTCACCGGAACGGCGCTCTATCTGGTCGGCTTTCCCGACGCGGCCCTGTGGGGCCTGATCGTCGCGCTGTTCAATTTCGTCCCCTTCATCGGACCCATCGTCGTCGCCGGGGCCGTCGCGTTGCTGGCGGTCGCGGACAATCCGGCGCTCGGCGATGCGATTGTGCCGCCCCTGATCGTCCTGGGACTGCACATCGTCGAATCCCAGTTCGTCACGCCCGCCATCCTTGGCCGCCGGCTGACCCTCAACCCGTTGCTGGTGTTCGTCAGCCTGGGTTTCTGGGGCTGGCTGTGGGGGCCGGTGGGGGCCTTTATTTCGGTGCCGCTTCTGGTGATCGTGAAAGCCGTTTGCGACCACGTCGACCGCCTCGCGACGGTCGGCGCGCTCATCGGCTACTCGAAAGAAGGGGTACGGGATCGCTTCAGCATGGGTGGGGGCGGGGACTCGCGGTTCAAGAACCTACTCGTCCTCATCGCCGCCATCCCCCGTCGTGTTGCCAAAAAGGAACCCGGCGACCAGCGCCGCGACGACGACGGTTAGGGCGTTGCGGCTGGCCGCCGTGGATGCGGCGGCGCGGACGGTGCCGACCATCAAGGTCACGGTGTTGAGCGCCTGCTGCCGCCGCAGCATGGCGCGTTTCCTGACCAGGCGGCCGGCGACGACCAGGCCGCCGCCGATGGCGGCGAGAAGCGCCGCGACGATCAGGTTCGCGAACAGCGGACCGACCCAGAGGCCGAGGGCACTGTGCGCGGAGGCGAGCAGGAACGCCACGGCCGCGATCAGCGACAGCAGCGCCAGGCCCGCCAGGACGGCACGCGTGACCAGGGATTTCACCCAAAGGGTCCCCAAATCCCTGACCACGCCGCCGGCCATCGCGCGCAGCATCTGCGCGATGGCGTTCATCGGCGCTTGGTCATGACGCCAAGCAGATAGCCGATCGCGACGGCGATTCCGGCGGCCATCAGCGGCCGTTCGGTGATGATCTGCTTGGTGCCGGTGACCAGTTCGTCGGCCTCTTCCCTGGCATAGTTCGCCGCGTCGCGCGCCTTGCCGGACACTTCGTCCACCTTGGCCTTCGCCTTGCGCGCGGCTCCGCGCACCTCGCCCTCGGCGATCGACTGGAGGGTCTTGGTGACGTCGCCCAGATCGTTCCTCAGGGCGGCAATCTGTTTCTTCAGGTCTTCAATGGTCGCGGACTCGTTCGTTTCCTGCGCAGCCATGATGCTCTCCTCCGATGGGTTGAATGCCGTTTGTACCGGAACGGCATGACGCTCCTACAACGCATGTTAATCAGGCCGTATCGCGCTCTCTCCCCATTGCCGCAAATGCGGCCTAAGATCGGGTCCCAAGGTGTCGTCGCTGGAGCCGGGAATGAAACCGCGCCGTTGGTTGCTCCTACTTGGCCTCCTCGTTGCTTTGTGCGGGACCGGGCCGGGACCGGCGGCGTCCGCCGCGACCAAGGTCGATCTTGCGCTGATCCTGGCCGTCGATGCGTCGCGCAGCATCGATTCCTTCGAGTATACACTTCAACGCAAGGGATATGCGCAGGCCTTTGTTCACCCCTCGGTTGTCACGGCCATTACGTCGGGCGAGTTCCAGCGGATTGCGGTCACCTACGTCGAGTGGTCCTCGTCCGGACAGCAGGCGGTGCTGGTCGGATGGACGGTGATCGACAGCGCGGAAAGCGCGCGCCTGTTTTCCAATGCGCTGCTCGCCGCCCCGCGCCGGTATTTCGACGCGACGTCGGTCAGCGGCGCGATCGACTTCTCGGTGTCGCTGTTTCCCGGCGCGGCGGTGGAGCCTACGCGCCGCGTGATCGACATTTCGGGCGATGGGCCCAACAACCGGGGCCGTCCCTCCGAAGCCGCGCGCGACGATGCCGTCCGGTCGGGCATCACCATCAACGGTCTGGCGATCGTCAATGACCGGCCGAGCCGGCCGCCCTGGCCGGAGGAAGCGGTGGACAAGCACTATCGCGAGAAGGTGATCGGCGGGCCGGGCGCCTTCGTGATGGTGGTCAAGGGATTCGAGGCATTTGCCGTGGGGATCCGGCAAAAGCTCGTCCGGGAGATCGCGGGGCGGCCACCGGGCCGGTCGCTGGCGGTGGTGCCGAAGCGCTTGATGAATCCGCGGCGATAGAGTCACATCCGCCGTCAGACAGGTTTGGGAGTGGGAACATGCTTCATCGAATGAAGGCGGCCGTGGCGGTCGCGACCCTGGTGGTCGGCGCCGGATCCGCGATGCCGACACGCATGGCGCGGGCGGCGGACGCGGATCCGCTGGTCGCCCTCAACAAGTCGTTTCGCCAGGCCTATTCGAGCGAGCGCGCCGCGCTGCTGAACCGGGGCGGTCCCGTCATCGTGGTCGCGTTCGACGATCTCGTGCTGATGCGCGCGGGCAAGACCGAGAAGGCGGGATTCACGCCGGCGATCTACCATGAGGCCAAGTCGATCGCGCATGTTCCCCTGGCGCTTTACGTCTGGCTCCAGTCGCGCACCGGCAAGACGCTCGATGATGCCTTTCTCGACCGGCTCCGCGCCTATCGCGGCCAGATCACCGCCGCGGCCGCGAGCCTTTCCGGCCGCTCCGGCTGGACCCGGCCGGTTCTCGCGGTGCATCAACGGATCATCGACGCCTCGCTGAAGCTGATCGCCGAGGCGGTCGCGAAGAAGACCGTGTCCGGCCGACGGCTGGTGGCCTACGCGCGCGCGATGCGCCCGCTGGTGCTGCGGTCGGCGGACGTCGCCGCGCGGGCGCAGC
>CAMYMQ010000209.1 GCA_947259335.1 uncultured Alphaproteobacteria bacterium
CTCCGCGGCTTGCGCACGCAGATCGGGCGGCGCGGCCTGGCCGCCGATCGGTGGCACGGGCACGGCGGCCCCACGCTCCTGCGCCGAGACGATCGGCCGGCCGAGATCGCCGGGGAGCGGCGGACCAAGTTTGGGCGCTTGCGCATAGTCCTTCGGGCCGGAAGTGATCGCGTCGCCGGCGCGGCTGTCGGTGTTGTAGAGTTCCTTGGCCTCGTGCGGGCTGGGAGGCCGCAGGGCATAGATCAGAGATCCGCCGATGCCGAGGCCAGCGGCGACGCCGACAACCGCGAGGGCTTTTCTCGACAGGCGCATGACACGCGGCGGGTCGCCCCTGAGCTGAAACGCGTTTGGATCGGCCGGGGGCGCGGCAGGCTCGACGGCGGAGAATTCAGCAGGATCGGTCACGGCCGCTGCTCCCGAGGCGTGTTCGCCCGGTCGCGCACGATGCGCACGCGCTGCGCACTGCGCTTGTCGCCCAGGCGCAATTCTGCGGCGGCGAAGAGGCGATCGATCACCATGTAGCGGCCCTGGACGCGGTAGTTGACCAGTTCGGCATTGCCGGCCGCGCCGGTCACGAACAGCGGCGGCATGTCGCCCTGCGAGATCCCGGTGGGAAACTCGATGAACACTTGGCGGCCATCGTCGAAGGCGCGGAGCGGCTTCCACGGCGCGCGGTCGCCATCGATTCGGTAGCGGAAATTAAGCGCGGACACGTCGACGCCGCTCGCGACCGGCGCGGTCGAAGCCGCCGCCACATTCGCGCGGCGCAGCGCGATCAGCGCGTCCTGCGGATAGGTCCACGAGACCGACGCCATATAGGTGCTCGGCGTCGCACGAAGCTCCAGATGGTAGGTTCGCCGGTCGGTATTGATGACGAGGTTCGTCGAAAGGTCGGGCCGGGTCGGCTTGGCGAGGATATGCACGCGCGCGGTTGGACCGCTGCCGCTCACCGTATCGCCGATGATCCAGCGCACGGTGTCACCGGCCGCTACCGGCCCCGGCCCTACGAGCTGCTCGCCCTCCTGCAAGGCGATGTCCGTCACCTGGCCGGGCGCGGTATAGACCTGATAGAGCGCCCCGTCCGTCCAGGGGTATTGCTGGATGGCATTGAGGAAGCCGTCGCGCACCGGCTGAACGCGGGAGGCGGCATTTGCCACGCCGACGCGGTTGCGCGGATCGACGGGTTCGGGCGGGCGCGGGTTCGCGGCGACAGGCTTCAACTGGCCCGGGAGCAGCAGCGGCTCGGGGATCGTGACCACTTCGACGGGCCTGGGCGCCTCGGGAGCGGGCATCGCCGCGATCTCGGGCGGTGCGTTATCATAGGCGATGGCGGGCGGCTTCGCCGATGTGGTGGCGCAGCCGCCAAGCGCTGATGCAGATACAAGGAGGACCGCCGAGGCGGCGCGACGATATGGTGGGCGCGTCATTGCGACAGCTCCTTTGACCAGTTGAGGGCGTTGACGAAGATGCCGAGCGGATTCTTGCGCAGGGCATCGGGCGTTCTTGGCGGCTGAAAGACGACGGTGAGGATCGCCGACCAGCGCTCGGTGGCGGCCAGGCTGCCGTCCTGATAGTGGCGCTCGGTCCAGGCCACGCGGAAGCTGTCGGGCGAAGCGCGGATGACGCTCGACACATCCACCGCGACCTGCACCTTGCCGACCTGGGCGAACGGGTCGTTGGCGCGCGCGTAGTCGTTGAGGAACAGCGCGCCCTTGTCGGTGGTGAAGTCGTAGGCGCGAAGCCAGTTCTGGCGCACGACCACCGGATCGGCGGGAATGCTTCGCACCTCTTCGACGAAACGGGCGAGGTGGAACGCGGTCTGCGGATCGGTCGGCCGATAACCCGCTTCGGCTGGTGCGACCGCCTGCGCTTCGCCGAGCCGATCGACCTGCACAACCCAGGGCACGATTTGGCCGCGCGCTGATTGCCAGACGAGGCCGCCGGCCAATCCTCCCGACAGGGCGAGCGTGCCGAAGAAAGCGAGCCGCCAGTTCTTCGCCTGCACGCGCGCCGAACCGATACGGTCGTCCCATGCTTGCGCCGCGCGTTGATAGGGTGTCGTGGGTTCGGGGGTCTGGCCGTAGCGAATGGTCGGGCGTCGGAACATCGATCAGTCCTTCTCTTTGATGTCGGGGCCGCCGCCGCCGTGACTGTCGCCGGCCTTCATCGCGTGGGCGAGCACGGTCGCGCCGTGGGTCACGGACTGCCGGCGCTTCATGGCGGCCGCCCAGGCGGGTTGAGCGGCGGCGCTGGACGCAGCCGAATCTGATGCGGACGCGGCGGCGGCTTCTGGCCCGCCCGTGATGGTGCCGCCGGTGGCGGTGAGTCCGGCGCGCGCGCCGGAGCGAAAACTGGCCTTCATTGCGTCGCCACCCTTGGCGGACGCCTTGCGTAAGGGCGAGAGCACGGCATTTGCGGCGGTTCCGGCCGCTGCCTGGCCGACCGCCGCCATGCCGGCTGCTACCGCGGCACCGCCGCTCTTGCCGAGCGAACCGAGGTTGTAAGCGCTGGTCGCACCGCCCGCCATCTGGGCGCCTCCGCGTGCTGCAGCGCCGGCCATTCGGCCAGTGGAGCCAACTGCAGCGCC
>CAMYMQ010000210.1 GCA_947259335.1 uncultured Alphaproteobacteria bacterium
GGCGCCGCCAAACGCGCGCCGGCGCGGGCGGCCGTGGCCTTGCCGCGGCGCGAGTTGATGCGCGCCTTCGGCGTGGTCCTCGTCTCGACGGCGATCGGCGGACTGGTGTTCCAGAGCACGACCTTCGCCCTGCCCAAGGTGTTCGACGAGCGTCTCGGCGCGCTGGCCGTGTCGGCGACGCTGATCGGCTGGTACGCCTTCATCGTCTTCGCGCTGGCCGCGCTGGGCCAGCTCGTGGTCGGCTTCCTGGTCGACCGCTACTCGCTGCGCTCGGTGTTCATGACCGTCGCCGCGCTGCAGGCCGTCCTGCTGTTCGCGATGATCCAGCTCGACGGCTGGGCCGCGCTGCTGATCGCGACGGCCTTCATGCTCGCCGTGTTCGGTCAGATCCCGATCAACGACGTGCTGGTCGGCCGCATCGCCCACAGCGACTGGCGCAGCCGCGTCTACGGCATGCGCTACATCGTGACCTTCTCGGTGATGGCGCTGTCGGTGCCGATGATCGCCTGGATCTATGCCGTCTGGGGCTTCGGCACCCTGTTCACGGTTCTCGCGGGCGCGGCGGCGGTCATCTTCGCGACGGTCTGCCTGTTGCCGGCGGCCGCGGCGCGGCCCGTCGCGGCATGATCGAAGCCCGGTCGGCGCGAAAAGCAGCGGCATGACGATCTGGCAGGAAGCCGGCCGCTCGATCGGCGGCGTGGTCCGGCTGGCGCGGTTCGATCCGAGCGCGCTCGACCGGTTCGATCTGACGCTGGACGGGTGCCGGCGGTCCTTCTTCGCCGCCGCGCTGCTGCTGCCGCTCTACCTGTTCTATTGGTTCCGGCCCGACACGCCGGGTGCGGGCACCGCGATCCCCTTCGCCCGGCGGCTGCTGGTCGAGGGCATCAACTATCCCCTGATCTGGACCCTGTGGCCGCTGATCGTCTTCTACATCGCGCGGGCGGTGGGCTGGGGCGACCGCTATTTCGCCTATATCACCGTCTTCAACTGGACCCAGATCTTCAGCCAGGGGCTGATGCTGCTGGCCGCCGTAACCTTCCTGCCCTCGCTGGAGCCGGCGGCGCGGCTGAACCTGTGGTTCCTGATGCTGCTCGGCTTCCTGGTCTTCGAGGCCTATGTCGCCAAGCGCACCCTGGGCATTACCTGGATGCAGGCGGCGGCGCTGGAGGCGCTTTTGTTCGTCGTCATCGAGACCCAGGGCGCGGCGAAGGATTTCGTTCTTGCGGGATGACTCCGTCTCCACAGAACGGGTCAAGGTCAGCCCTGATTTCCAGTCTCTAGGAACAGCCGCCGATGATGCTCACTCTCCGGGTGTTTACGCCCTTCGCGCTCGGCTATCTGCTCGTTTCCATTTTCCGTTCGATCAATGCCGTGATTGCGCCGGACCTGGTCCGCGACCTGCAGCTGAGCGCCACGGAACTGGGATTTGCCGTCAGCGCCTTCTTTCTCGGCGCCACGCTCCTGCAGTTGCCCTACGGCGTCCTGCTCGACCGCTATGACCCTCGGCGGGTCTACGCCGTCTTCCTGCTCCTGTGCGCGCTGGGCACTGCGATCACGGCGCTGGCCGACGGCATGGCCATGCTTGCCCTGGGACGCGGGCTGATCGCGCTGGGCACCGGCGCCAGCGCCGTGACGTCGTTCAAGGTCTACGCCATGTGGTTCAGGCCGGAGCGGCTGCCGATGGCGAACGGATTGGCGCTGGCCGCCGGCGGGCTCGGCCTGATGGCCGGAACCGTGCCGGTCGAGATCGCGCTTCGATACGTCGATTGGCGCGATGTCCACTTGTTCGTGGGCGCCCTTCTGGCGGGCTGCGCGATGCTCGTCTTGGCGATCACGCCGGCGAAAGCTCCGGGCCACGCCGGGATCACCCTCGTCGGCCAGATCCAGGGCCTCGGCGACATCCTGCGCAGCCTTGCGTTTTGGCGCGCCGCGCCCCTGATGATGACGGTCATCGGCGGATTCGGCGCGATGAACCAGCTCTGGGCGGGATCCTGGGTGCGCGATGTCGCCGGCCTGTCCGGCCCCGAAGCCGCGAACCTGCTGCTGGTCTTGGCGACGGCGATGACGCTCTCGGGCCTGCTCACGGGCAGCCTTCTCGCGCTCGCGCGGCGCGTCGGGCTGACCCCGATGGGGTTCGTGGTCGCGATGTCCGGGGTCTACATGCTCATCCTGGTCGTACTCGCGCTGGAGTGGACGCCGTCCCCGGTGGTGGTCTTCGCGACCTGGGCGCTGCTCGGGTTCGTCGCCGGCTTCAACTTCGTGACCTACGCGGCGCTCGCGGCCACGTTCCCGCCCCAGCTCATCGGCCGCGTGAACGCCTGCCTGACCCTCTCGTGGGTGCTTGGCGCCTTCCTCTTGCAGAACGCCTACGGCATCGTGCTCGACCGGTTCCCGACGACGAACGGGGCCTACTCCGCCGCGGGTCATCGGGTCGCGGTCGCCATCCTGATCGTTCTCGTGCTGTTGGCGCTCGGCTGGTACTGGATGGCCCCGAAACTGGGGGCGAACGGGGCAGCCCGCGCTCCCGCGGACGACTAGCCGTTCGCGGCCGTTGCCACGCGCCCGGCGGGCCCCGGCACGGGTCTCCCTAGTACGCCACCCCCAGCAGGTAGAGCCCGTGGGCGGGCGCCGTCGCGCCGGCCGCCGACCTGTCCTTCGCCCTCAGCACCTTGTCGACCCACTGGACCGACCGCTTGCCTTCGCCGATGGGGCGCAGCGTGCCCACGATGTTGCGGACCTGGTGGTGCAGGAAGGACGGCGCCCGGGCCCGGATCTCGATGTCGTCGCCGTGACGCATGACCACGATGTCGGACAGCGTCTTCACCGGCGAATTGGCCTGGCACTCGGCCGCGCGGAAGCTGGTGAAGTCGTGCTTGCCGATCAGCCGCCGGGCGGCGGCGTGCATCGCGTCGGTATCGAGCGCCGCGCCCACCTGCCACGCCCGGCCGACATCGACGGTCAGCGGCGCGCGCCGGTTGACGATGCGGTAGAGATAGCGCCGCTCGGTGGCGGAGAAGCGGGCGTGGAAGTCCTCGTCGACCTGCTCCGCCGCCAGCACGGCGATGGGCGCGGGCTTGAGATGAAAGTTCACCGCCTCCATCAGCCGGAAGGGCGTAACCGCCTTCTCGATATCCAGATGGGCGACCTGGCCCAGCGCATGGACGCCGGCGTCGGTCCGCCCGGCGCCGTGAACGCGCACCTCTTCGCCGCAGAATTTTTCGACCGCTTCCTCCAGCGCCTGCTGGATCGACATGCCGTTGTCCTGCCGCTGCCAACCGACGAAGGGGCCGCCGTCATATTCGAGGGTGAGCTTGAACCGGGCCACGGGCGTAACCGTCAATCGGACATGTCAGTCCGCCCGGGCGATCAGGTCGCCGAGCAGGTAGCGGTGGCAGCGGTCCTCGCTGTCGCAGGTGCATAACAGCGTGAGGGTCTCGCCGCTCTCGTCCATGTGCTTGAGCAGGCGGATCAAGGACTTCTGCCCCTTCATCTCGGCCCGGTAGCGGGCGGCGAAATCGCGCCAGGTGATGATCCCGTCGTGGATCTCGTGGAGCAGTTCCCGCGAGGGCGCAAGGTCGGGCAGATAGAGCGAGACGTTCGCCTTCGCCACCCCGCGCGGCCAGTAGCGGGTGATCAGCAGCCGCAGCCCGTCGCCGTCGTCGACGGGGGCGAAGATGTTCTTCTCGGTATGCACGGTCATGGCCTCGCCTCCCGGTCGGGGGCGCCGTCCAGCCGCTCGCCCTCCGCCACCGCAAACCCGCGCAGGAAGGCGGCCACGTCGACCGCCGCCTTGCCCTGCCGCTGGAGCCGGATCGGCCGCA
>CAMYMQ010000211.1 GCA_947259335.1 uncultured Alphaproteobacteria bacterium
CACGCCAGACCCAGCCCTTCCGCCGTTGCCAGCCCGCCGCGAAAACCAGCCCGCCGCCCAGCCGCTCGGCGCGGGTCACCAGGCCGGTGGCGTTCACGAAACGGCGGAACTGGCCGACCGTGACTTCCGTCCGGTCAATTCTGAAACTCCCGACGGTTTGCATCTCGCCGACGGGGTTCGCCAGACCCGGCGAGGCCGCGACCAGCAACAGCGCGCCGGCGACACAGAGACTTGCGGCTGGCCCGGCCCTCACGGGATCAGCACCGCCGACCCGGTGATGATCCGCGCCTCGGCGTCGCGGTGGGCCTGAACGGCGTCCTCCAGCGGATAGACATGGTCGACCGCGACCCGCAGCACGCCGTCGCGCATCAGCGAGAACAGCTCCTGCGCGGCGGCGCGGGTGGCCTCGGGCGTGGGGGTATAGTGGTGGATGCCGGGCCGGCAGACCTTGAGCGAGCCCTTGAAGCTGAGCGTCAACAGGTCGATCGGCGGCACGTGGCCCGAGGCGTTGCCGTAGTTGACCAGCATGCCGTGGACCCGGGTGCAGTCCATCGACCTGACGAAGGTGTCGCGGCCGACCCCGTCGAACACGGCCGACACGCCCTCAGGCACCAGCTCATGGACGGCCTCGACGAAGTCGGTCTCGCGATAGAGGATCGGGTGGTCGCAGCCGTTGGCCCGGGCGATCTCGGCCTTCTCGGGCGACCCCACGGTGCCGACCACGGTCGCGCCCAGGTGCTTGGACCATTGTGCCAGCAGCATGCCGACGCCCGACGCCGCGGTGTGGATCAGGATCCAGTCGCCCGGTTTGGGCGTGTAGACCGGATTGATGACGCTCGCCGCGGTGAAGCCTTTCAGCATCGAGGCGGCGGCCTGCCGGTCGGTGATGTCGTCGGGCAGCGGGATCAGGCTGCTCGCCGGCACGTTGCGCTCCTCGGCATAGGCGCCCGTGTTCTCGAAGAACGGCCCGCCGACGCCGACATAGCCGACCCGGTCGCCAGGCGCGAAGCCGGACACGCCCGCACCCAGCGCCAGCACCTCGCCGGCGGCCTCGTTGCCGAGGATGATCGGGAACTCCGGCGGCTCGTCCTTGTAGAAGCCGCCGCGCCGCACGTTGATGTCCGAGAAGTTGAGTGCGATCGCGGTGTGGCGCAGCCGCACCTCGCCGGGCCCCGGCGCCGGCAGGTCGATCGGCTCCCAGCGGAGCACATCCGGCCCCCCGTTCTCGTGAATGCGAATGGCGTTGATCATGCTGGTCCACCTCCCCCTCGCGCGTCGATCCCGGCGGCCTACTTGCGCCGGCCGGGCGGGCGCGACCCTAGCAGAATGACCGGCGGCGGAAAGCCCGGTCGAGCGCATGCGGCACCGGCGCGCCCGTCATCGATGGCAATCCGTGTCACAGGTTAAGGCGGGATGGCGGGCCTTGGCCTTTAAGCATGCGAAGAATGACGCGCAGGCACAGAGGCACTCAATGACGCAGAAATCGAACAAGCGGACGAGCCGGACCAAGGCCAGGTTCCACGACGAGAAGCACGCGGTCGGGCGCGGCGGAGAGGTCCACCAGACCGCCGGCGGCGACGTGCCGGTGATGACGACCCAGCAGGGCGTCCCCGTTTCCGACGACCAGAACTCGCTGAAGATCGGCGCGCGCGGCCCGACCGCGATGGAGGACTTCCATTTCCGCGAGAAGCTGTTCCATTTCGACCACGAGCGGATTCCCGAGCGCGTGGTCCACGCCCGCGGCTTCGGCGCGCACGGCTTCTTCGAGGCCTACGAGTCACTGTCCGACATCACCCAGGCGGACCTCTTCCAGCGCGCCGGCGAGAAGACCCCGGCCTTCGCGCGCTTCTCCACGGTCGCTGGCAACAAGGGCTCGGTCGACCTGGCGCGCGACGTGCGCGGCTTCGCGGTCAAGCTTTACACCAAGGAGGGCAACTGGGACATCGTCGGCAACAACATCCCGGTCTTCTTCATCCAGGACGCGGTCAAGTTCCCCGACCTGATCCACGCCGCCAAGGCCGAGCCCGACCGGGGCTTCCCCCAGGCCCAGACCGCCCACGACAATTTCTGGGACTTCATCTCGCTGACGCCCGAGGCCATGAACATGGTCATGTGGATCATGTCGGACCGGACGATCCCGCGCTCGCTGCGCTTCATGGAGGGCTTCGGCGTCCACACCTTCCGGCTGGTCAACGCCAAGGGCAAGTCGACCTACGTGAAATTCCACTGGAAGCCCAAGTGGGGCATGCAGTCGGTGGTCTGGAACGAGGCCGTCAAGATCAACGGCGCCGACCCCGACTTCCACCGCCGCGACATGTGGAACGCGATCCAGGAAGGCGACTACCCGGAATGGGAGCTGGGCCTGCAGCTGTTCGACGACGACTTCGCCGAGAAGTTCGAGTTCGACATTCTCGACGCCACCAAGATCATCCCCGAGGAACAGGTGCCGATCCGGATCGTCGGCCGGCTCGTCCTCGACCGCGTGGTCGACAACTTCTTCGCCGAGACCGAGCAGGTCGCCTTCTGCACCCAGAACATCGTGCCGGGGGTCGACTTCACCAACGACCCGCTGCTGCAGGGGCGCAATTTCTCCTACCTCGATACCCAGCTCAAGCGGCTGGGCGGGCCGAACTTCACCCACATCCCGATCAACGCGCCGAAATGCCCGTTCCATCATTTCCAGCAGGACGGCCACATGGCGATGCACAACCCCAAGGGCCGGACCAACTACGAGCCCAATTCCTGGGGCGGCGAGGAAGGCGGCCCGCGCGAGGCGCCGGACAAGGGCTTCGTGAGCGTGCCCGTCGAGGAGGCCGGCGCCAAGGAGCGGGTCCGCTCCGAGACCTTCGCCGACCACTACAGCCAGGCGCGGCAGTTCTACCTGAGCCAGACCGAAGTCGAGCAGGCGCACATGAAGGACGCGCTGGTCTTCGAGCTGAGCAAGGTCGAAACCCCGGCGATCCGCGAACGCGTCGTCTCCCACCTGCTCAACATCGACAAGGACCTCGCCAAGGAGGTCGCCGACGGCCTGCGGCTCGACAAGATGCCGAAGGCGGCGGACGCGGCGATGCCGACCCGCACCGATCTCGACGAGTCGCCGGCGCTCAGCATCATCGCGAACGGGCCCGACAGTTTCGCCGGCCGGACGGTGGGCGCGCTGGTGACCGACGGGGTCGACGCCGGCATCGTCAAGGCCCTGCGCTCGGCGCTGAAGGCCGAGGGCGCCAAGCTCAAGTTCGTCGCGCCCCATATCGGCGGCGTGAAGGCCAGCGACGGGTCATGGATCGAAGCCGACGAGAAGGTCGACGGCGGGCCCTCGGTGCTGTTCGACGCGGTGGCGGTGCTGCCGTCGGAAGACGGGGTCGAGACGCTGCTCGACATGCCGCCGGCGCGCGACTTCGTGGCCGACGCCTTCGCCCACGGCAAGTTCATCGCCCATGTCGAGGCCGCCGCCCCGCTGTTCGAGAAGGCGGGCGTGGAGGCCGGCAGCGACGACGGCTTCGTGGCGCTGGGCAAGGCCGCCGACGCCAAGGCTTTCGTGGCGGCGTGCCGCAAGCTGCGCTGCTGGGAGCGCGAGGCCGGCTGACCCCGCGGGTGCGGATCAGCCGATGACTGCCGGCTCGGATTGGGGCTCGCCGCCAG
>CAMYMQ010000212.1 GCA_947259335.1 uncultured Alphaproteobacteria bacterium
GATCGCCGGGAACTGGCTGGGCGCGCATATCGCTTGAGGCGGCGGCGGCGCCACCGCCGCAACGGCGTCAGGCCGTCGCCGCGCTGACGGCGAGCCGGCGGACGTCGCCGGCCCGGACCATCCGGTTTCCGGCCTCGTCCCACAGGGTGAAGCGCAGCGCCTTCATGCCCTGCCACAGGGACATCCGGGGCGCGGCGTGCATGCCGGCCAGCCGATCGTGGCACTCCTGCAGGCGGTAGTTGGGCACGCGCGGGTTCATGTGGTGGACATGATGGAAGCCGATGTTGCCGGTGAACCACTGCAGCACGGCCGGCAACCCGAGGTAGCTGGAGCCGTGCAAGGCGGCGACAGCCGGGTCCCAGTCCTTGTTCCGCGCCCAGCGGGTCTGCTCGCCGCGGTGCTGGACCGAAAACAGCCAGACCCCGTAGATCGCCGCCAGCATCATGACCGGCAGTTGCACCACCAAGACCGGCCAGAGGCCGATCAGCAGCGCCAGACCGGTCAACAGCCCCAGGATGGCGAGGCTGGTGAGGTGCACCTGCATGCGTTCACGCCGCCAGGTCTTCGGCATGTCGAACGGAAGCCGATAGAGCACCATGAAGATGAGCGGCGGCAGGACAAGGTTGGCGACCACCGGATGCCGCGTGGCGCGATACCAGAAGCGGCCCCAGACACCCAGCTGGCGGTATTCCTCGACGGTCAGACAGAAGGAATAGATGTCGGCGCCGCTTTCGCGGCGGTCGAGGTCGTTCCAGACGCCGTGGTGCCCGGCATGCTGGCGCCGCCAGGACGCGAAGGGCGTCATCGTGAGCACGCTGCAGCCCATGCCGAGCCATTCGTTCGCCCGGCGCGAGACGAAGAAGGAACCGTGTCCGCAATCGTGCTGGATGATGAAGATCCGCACCAGGAAGCCCGCCGCCAGCGGGGCGAGCGCCATGGGCAGCCACAACGATATCCCGGCGAGCCAGTACATGGCGGCGCAGGTCGCGAAGAAGCCGCCGAACGAGGTGGCGATCTGAAAGAGGCTCCGGCTCAGGATCGGTGTGTGAAAGCGCCCGGTCTCGCGACGAAGGCGCCCAAGGTCCGCCTCGGGCAGCCCTTCGGTAATGGTGGTGGCGATATCATGTTCTTTCGGTTCGGGGTTCGCGCACCGCGTGCGCGTGTCACCCCGTGATATGGGGACGAAGGCCGCTCTTTTCCATGACAAATGCCGGGCACGCACCGGCCCCGGCCCCCTCGACCGATCACAAATTGCGGAAGGCCAGCACCGCGTTCAGCCCGCCGAAGGCGAGCGAGTTGGACAGCGCCCCCTCGATCTTCAGCTCCTGTGCCGTGTTCGGCACATAGTCGAGATCGCAGTCCGGGTCCGGCGTCTCGTAGTTGGCCGTGGGGGGGATCACGCCCTCCTTCATGGCCTTGACGGTGGCGACCGCCTCAAGCGCGCCGGCCGCGCCCAGGGCGTGGCCGTGGAGGCTCTTGGTCGAGCTGACCTTGAGATTTCTTGCCTGCTCGCCGAACACCGTCTTGATCGCCGCCGTCTCGATCCTGTCGTTCATCACCGTGCCGGTGCCGTGGGCGTTGATATAGGTCACGTCCTCGGGGTTCATCTCGGCGGTCGCGAGCGCCTGGGCGATGGCCCGCTCGGCGCCCTTCTGGTCGGGAATGACGATATCGCTCGCATCGGAGCTCAGGCCGTAGCCGGCCAGCTCGGCATAGATCTTGGCGCCGCGCGCCTGGGCGTCCTCCAGCCGTTCGAGGATCAGCACGCCGGCACCCTCGCCGATCACCATGCCCTTGCGGCCCTTGCTGAACGGCCGGCAGGTGTCGGGCGCCAGTACCCGGACGCTCTCCCAGCTGCGCTGTCCGATCATCGAGATCGCCGATTCGGAACCGCCGGCGACGGCGGCGCGCGCGCGGCCGGTGCGCACCATCCAGAACGCCTCGCCGATCGCGTGGTTGGCCGAAGAGCAGGCGCTTGAGACGCAGAAGGCCGGGCCGGTCAGCCCGAATTTCATGGTCACCTGGCTCGCCGCCGCGCTGATCATCATGCGCGGCACGGTCAGCGGATGGGCGCGGGCGACCCCGGTCTCGAACATTTTCATGAAGGAACTGTCGATGGTCGTCCAGCCGCCGACCCCCGAGGCGATGATCGTCGCCGTCTCGGCGCCAAGCTCATCCTGGGCGAAGTCGACGCCCGAATCGGCGATCGCCTCCCCGGCGGCAATCAGCGCGAACTGCGCGAACCGGTCGTAGAAGGGCAGTTCCTTGTCGTCGAAATACGCGGTCTCGTCGTAGTCCTTGATTTCCGCGGCGATCTTGATGTGGAGCTGCTCGGCCGGCGCGCGGGTGATCCGGGCGATGCCGCTTCGGCCTTCCTTCAGCTCTTCCCAGATGGCCGGAACCGTATGCCCAAGCGACGAGATGCTGCCGATGCCGGTGACGGCAACGCGATGGAGAGACAAATCCTGCATGAGGCTGCGGTTCGGTCCTGTCGGCGCGGCGAGGTCAGGCGTTTTCTTTTTGGGCCACCAGGTCCTTCACGCCGTCGACCACGTCGCGCATGGTCTCCAGCTTGAAGCTCTCGTCGTCCTGGGGAACGTAGACATCGAAGGTTTCCTCGATGCCGAACAGGATCTGAACCATGTCGAGCGATTCGATGTCGAGATCTTCGAGCTTCGCGTCGAGCGTCAGCGAATCCCGGTCGAGCTTCGCTTCCTTTGCGAAGATATCGAATATCTTGTCGCGGATTTCTTCGTCGGTCATCTACTGCTCCCGTTCGGACCGTCCCTCGGCGTCGGTCAGTCGCCCTGTTCCAGACGTTTGACCTTGGCGGACAAGGCCTGGATATCCTTCAGCGCCCGTCCGATGCGCAGGTAATCCATTTCCAGCGCCACCGTCTGTTTCCAGGGGCGTGCCGGGTATCCTCCATACACCTTGGCGGCGTCAATATCCGTTATGACCCCGGCCATACCGGTAATGACCGCATCGTCGCCCACCCTCAGGTGGTCGGCAATACCTGAATGACCGCCGATGACGACGCGGTCGCCGATCCTGGTGCTGCCGGCAATCCCCGCCTGGCCGGCGATCATACAGTTCTCGCCGACGGTCACGTTGTGACCGATTTGCACCAGATTGTCGATCTTCGTGCCCGCTCCGATCCGGGTCTCCCCCAACGTGCCGCGGTCGATGCAGGCGCCCGCGCCGATCTCGACGCCATCGCCGATCGTCACGCTGCCGATGGAATTGATGCGCACGAGCTCCGTGTTGCGCGCCTGGACCTCGCCGGTCCGCTTGGCCGACTCGACGCTGCTTTCCCCCGGCGTCACGAAACCGAAGCCGTCGGCGCCGACCGCGACGTTGAAATGCAGGATGCAGCCCGCGCCCAGGGTGCAGCGGTCGCCGATGCGCACCCCGGGGTGCAGAAAGCACCCGTCACCGACGACCGCGTCGGCGCCGATGGTGACCTGGGACGAGAGCACCGCGCCCGCCCCGATCCGGGCCCGGGCGCCGATCACGCAATAGGCGCCGATCGCGGCATCCCCGGCGACCTCGGCGCTGGCGTCGATGATCGCCGTCGGGTGGATGCCGCGCGCATAGGCGACGGGCCGCGGAAACAGCGCCAGCAGGTGCGCGAGCGCGAGCCGCGGCTGCTCGAACACCAGCCC
>CAMYMQ010000213.1 GCA_947259335.1 uncultured Alphaproteobacteria bacterium
CGCGCGGCGCGGACCGCCGCCGTGGCCTGATCCAGATCATGGACGATCGCTTCGAGGGTCACTACCGATGCCATGCGCGTCGTATCGTAGAGGCGCGGCCCTGCCGCGGAATCCCGGGTCATCGCTCTGGCCGCCGGCCGGACGAGCGCCTATCCTTCACGCCCGTCGGCAATCCCCCCGAGCCGGAGGTATCAAATCGATGACGGCACGCCGCCGCAACCGGCTTCTGATCATACTCGTTCTCGTTGTCGCCGCCGGCGGCGTGTTGGCCTGGTTCCTGTTCAGCCGCATCCCCGTCGTCCAGACCGCCGCGCCCACCCGGGGCCCCGCGATCGAGGCCGTCTACGCCACCGGCGCGGTCGAGCCGGTCTACTGGGCCAAGGTGTCGTCGACCGTGGTCGGCCGGATCACCGAGATCAGCCACAAGGAAGGCGACTCGGTCAAACTGGGCGACGTGCTGTTCAAGCTCGACGACCGCGAGGCCCGGGCCCGGCTGGCCGAGGCCACGGCCCGGCACCGGTTCCTGGCCCAGGAGCTCGCCCGCTACGCCCAGCTCGCCCTCGACAACATCGCGTCGCGCCGCCAGTACCAGGAGATCGTCTCCAAGCATGCCGAGGCCGTGGCCGCCGAGGCGGCGGCGCGCCAGCGGCTGCTCGACTACACCATCCACGCGCCGCTGTCGGGCGAGATCCTGCGGCTCGACGGCAATGTCGGCGAGGTCATCCGCGCGGGCGACGCGCTGGCCTGGGTCGGCGTGCGCGAGCCGATGCGGATCGAGGCCGAGGTCGACGAGGAAGACATCCCGATGGTCAAGAAGGGGCAGACCGTGCTGGTCCGCGCCGACGCCTTTCCCGGCAAGGCCTTCGAGGCGACAGTCACCTCGATCACCGCCAAGGGCGACCCGGTCAGCAAGATCTACCGGGTCCGCATCACCCTGCCCAAGGGCACGCCGCTGCACATCGGCATGACCACCGAGGTCAACATCGTGATCCGCCGCCACGACGACGCGCTGCTGCTGCCGTTCACCGCGGTCAGCGACGGCAAGGTCTGGCTGGTACGCGACCGCCGCGCCCGGCGGCGGGCGGTCGAGACCGGCATCGTCGGCGCCAACCGGGTCGAGATCCTCAAGGGCGTGACCGCTGACGACCGCGTGATCGTCAACCCGCCCGCCGGCCTGGAGGACGGCGACCGGGTGATCGTCCGCAACGGCAAGCCGGCCGTGAAGGCCGGGAAGACCGGCAGCTGAGCCGTGGCCCTCTCGCTCGACATCGCGCTCACCCACCTCGCCGCGCGCAAGCGGCAGACGCTGGTGTCGGTGCTGGGCGTGGCCATGGGGGTCGGCTTCTTCGTCGCCATGTCGGCGATGATGCAGGGTTTCCAGCAGGATTTCGTCAACAAGATCGTCGACAACACGCCCTACATCGTCGTCAAGGACGAGTTCCGCACGCCGCCGCGCCAGCCCGCGCAGATCGCCCATGCCGACGGCGCGATCAAGCTGCACGGGGTCAAGCCGCGCGACGAGATCCGGGGCATCAAGCGCGCCGGGCAGATCGTCAAGGTGCTGCAGGACTGGCCCGGCGTCGCCGCGGCCTCGCCGACGCTCGAGGGCCAGCTCTTCCTGCGCTACGGCGGCAAGGAGGTCTCGGTCTCCGCCATCGGCATCGAGCCGGACAAGGAGCGCCGGGTCACCAAGATCGAGAAGGACATCGCCGAGGGCTCGCTCGACGCGCTGAAGACCACCAACAACGGGGTCATCGTGGGCGCGGGGGTGGCGCGGAAGCTGGGCGCCCAGATGCATTCGATCGTGACGGCGGTGTCACCCAAGGGCGTCATCCTGCGCATGAAGATCGTCGGCCTGATCCGGACCGGCATCGTCCAGATCGACGACAGCCAGGCCTACCTGCTGCTCAAGAAGGCCCAGATCCTCCAGCAGCGGATCAACGTCGCCAACCGCATCCGCATCAAGACCCTGGACCTCAACCGGGCCCATGCGATCGCCCGGCAGATCGAGGCGCGCTACGACTACAAGGCGGAGAGTTGGGAAGAGGCCAACTCGGGCGTGTTCGGGGTGTTCGTGATCCAGAACGCGGTCATGTACTCGACCACCGGCGCGATCCTGATCGTTGCCTGCTTCGGCATCTTCAACGTCATCTCGACGGTGATCTTCGAGAAGACCCGCGACATCGCCATCCTGAAGTCGATCGGCTTCGAGGCGGGCGACATCCGCCGCATCTTCCTGTTCGAGGGGCTGGCCGTCGGCCTGATCGGGAGTGTCTTCGGCTGCGCGCTCGGCTTCGGGCTGACCCACCTGCTCGGCACGATCGAGTTCGAGATCAAGGCGATGGTCGAGAACAAGGGCTTCATCCTGAAGTGGAGCGTCTGGCACTACGCCATCGCGAGCGCCATGGCGATCGTCTCGGCGGTGCTCGCGGCCTACATCCCGGCGCGCCGCGCGGCCGGCGTGAACCCGGTGTCGATCATCCGGGGCGCGGCATGACCGCCCCCACCGGCGCCGAGGCCG
>CAMYMQ010000214.1 GCA_947259335.1 uncultured Alphaproteobacteria bacterium
CGCGAAGGCGGCGGCACGGTCGGCGGTGACGAAGCCGTTGACCGGCACGATCGCCCCGGCCAGGCCCAGTTCCGTTACCCCCCGGCGCAGCTCGGCGATCGCCGCGTCCATGTCGGCGAAGGGCAGGGCGGCGAGGCCCAGGAAACGGCCCGGGTGGCGCGCCCGGAGCGCGGCGACATCGTCGTTGAACAGGACGAGCAGCGGTGCCGCCTCGGCCGCCGGCAGGCTGTCGAGCCCGAACAGGCCGGGGAAGGACAGGAGTTGCAGGTCGACCCCGTGGTCGTCCATGAAGCCGATCCGCCGGTCCATGTCGACATAGGCGTCGGTGAACGGAAGCGCGCCGATCGGCATCACGAAGCGCTCGCCGCCTTCCGGCGCGGGCTCGATGAAGGGCGGTTCGGTACGCCCGCGCAGCGCCTCGGCCAGCGCGGCGGGGACATAGTGGCAATGGACGTCGATGGTCATGGCGGGCGGTCCGGTCGCGGGGGATCCGCCGAGTGTAGCGGCTGGCGCGGCGGCTGCGCTATGGTGCGGCTCTCCCATCCGCCATCCAGGGGACCCCATGGCCGAGAAGTCCGACACCGCCGTCGATCCCAAGCTCCTCGAAATCCTGGTCTGCCCGGTCAGCCACCGGCCGCTGCGCTATGACGCCAAGGCGCAGGAGCTGATCTCCGACGCCGCCGGCCTGGCCTATCCGATCCGCGACGGCATCCCGATCATGCTGCAGGACGAGGCCCGGCCGCTGGCCGGCGACGAGTAGACGCCATGGCGGACGCAGGCGGCACGCGCCACTGGCCGGTCGAGATCCGGCTGAAATCCGAGGAAAAGGTGCTGGAGGTCGATTTCGACGAGGGCAGCAAGTTCGCCTTTCCGGCCGAACTCCTGCGGGTCGAGAGCCCGTCCGCCGAGGTCCGCGGCCATGGCGCGGACGAGAAGCAGATCGTCGCCGGCCGGCGCCACGTCGGCATCCTGAAGATCGAGGCGGTCGGCAACTACGCCATCCGCATCGACTTCGACGACCTCCACGACACCGGCATCTACAGCTGGAACTATCTCTATTTCCTGGGCCGCAACCAGGAGCGGCTGTGGGCGGACTATCTGGCCGCGCTGGAAGCGAAGGGGTTGAGCCGGGACCCGTAAGCCCGCCGGCGCCCGCCGCTACAGCTTCTCGCCCCGGATCAGTTTCGGCAGCACGCCGACCGTGCCCATCGCGTGCTGCATGAAGAAGCGCTTCATGCCCGGCATCCGGTTGACCGCCGCGATGCCGATGTCACGGGCCCAGCGGACCGGCGGGATGTCATTGGAGAACAGCCGGTTGAGGCCGTCGGTCGCCGCCATCAGCGCCAGATTGTCGAACCGCCGCCAGCGTTCGTAGCGCTTGAGCAGATGGGTGGCGCCCAGGTCGAGGCCGAGCCGGTGGGCGTCGACCACCACTTCCGCCAAAGCGGCGACGTCGCGCAGGCCCAGGTTCAGCCCCTGGCCGGCGATCGGATGGATCGTGTGGGCGGCGTCGCCGATCAGCGCGAAGCGCGGCCGGATGTAGGTCTCGGCGTGCAACAGCCGCAGCGGGTAGGTCCAGCGCGGCCCGACCACCCGCATCTCCCCGTACCAGTCGCCGAAACGGTGCTGGAGCTCTTCCGAGAAGGCGTCGTCGTCGAGCGCCATCAGGCCGGGCACCCGGGCCGGCCGCTCGGTCCACACGATCGACGAGCGGTGGCCGGCCTGCGGATCGTCGGTCATCGGCAGCAGGGCGAAGGGGCCGGCGGGCAGGAAGCGCTCATGGGCGATGCCCCGGTGCGGCGCTTCATGGGCGGCGACGCAGACGATCGCGGCCTGGGGATAGGTCCATTCGGTCGCCGCGATCCGGGCCCGCCGGCGCAGCGCCGAGTCGCTGCCGTCGGCCGCGATCAGGAGCGGCGTTTCGAGGACGGTCCCGTCGTCGAGGTCCACGCGCGCCATCGCGCCCTCGGCGGACCAGTCGGCGACGGACCTCCGCCATCGTATGGTTAACGACTCCATCCCTTGCACACGCTCGTATAGCGCCAGCCGCGTGGCCCGGTTCTCGACGATCCAGCCGAACGGCGCGCCGGCATAGCGCTCGCCCAGCTCGCCGAAGCTGAAATGGAGGAACAGGGGCGATCCGCCGTCGGAGACCCGGATGTCGTGGATCGGCTCGGCCGCCTCCGCCATGCCCGGCCAGATGCCGAGCGTGTCGAGCAGCCGCTGGGAGCCGTAGGCGATCGCCGAGGTCCGCCCGTCATACGGCGGTGCGGTGAGCGTCTTGGGATCGGCGCGGTCGACCACCGTTACGGCAAGCCCCGCCTCGGCCAGGGCGATCGCCAGCGTGGCGCCGACCAGGCCGCCGCCCGCGATCACGCAGTCCGCGCGCTCGGTTCGCCGGCCCCGGGATGTCTTCGTCGCGTTCACGCCCGCAGCATCGCCCTCGGGGGCTGGCGTGTCCAGATCGCGCGGCGCGCGGCGAATCGTCCCCGCCGGCGCGGGGCATCCCGTTCCAAAGTGGTCAAACAATGGGCACACCCGTCCCCGCGCACCGCGCCGACGGGAGGCCGCGCCACGCCTTCAGGACGCAACGCCAGCGATTCCATTGCCGCCGCGCGGATTTTTCGAGCTTGGCACGAAGATTGCTTTACAGCCGCGAGGGCGCGCCATGGCGGCGTTGTTCCATGCTCAAGGGAAGGGGAGAGCGCATGAAACTGATCATCGCAATCATCAAGCCCTTCAAGCTGGACGAGGTCCGCGAGGCGTTGACATCCGTCGGCGTCGCCGGACTGACCGTATCCGAAGTCAAGGGATTCGGCCGGCAGAAGGGTCATACGGAAATCTATCGCGGGGCGGAATACTCAATTTCCTTTCTGCCCAAGGTGAAGCTCGAGGTCGTCGTCGATGACGGCATCGCGGATCAATGCGTCGAAGCCATCGTGGGCGCCGCCAAGACCGGAAATATCGGTGACGGCAAGGTGTTCGTCGTCGACGTGTCGGGCGCGGTGCGGATTCGCACCGGCGAGCGCGATGCGGACGCGTTGTAAGGGGAGAAGGACCGAATGGTATCGACACGTAATCTGAAACGCCTGGCTGCGCCGCTTGCCGGTGTGGCCGCGTTCCTGACCCCGGCCATGGCGCTGGCGCAGGAAACCAAGCCGACGCTGAACGCCGGCGACACGGCCTGGATGCTCACGGCAACGGCACTCGTCCTGCTGATGACCATCCCGGGGCTCGCACTCTTCTATGGCGGACTCGTCCGCAAGAAGAACGTGCTCAGCTGCATGATGCAGATATTTGCGATCACCTGCATCGCCTCGGTCGTCTGGGTCATCATCGGCTACAGCCTGGCCTTCGGCGGCGAGGGCAAATACATCGGCGGCTTCGCGAAGGTCTTCCTCAACGGCGTCGCGCCGGGCTCCATGTCCGGGACGATTCCCGAAAGCGTCTTCCTGGTGTTCCAGATGACCTTCGCGATCATCACGCCGGCCCTGATCGTCGGCGCCTTCGTCGACCGGATGAAGTTCTCGGCCATGATCCTGTTCACGATCCTGTGGCTGATCTTCGTCTACTCGCCGATCTGCCACTGGGTCTGGGGCGGCGGCGGCTGGATCGGTGCGCTGGGCGCTCTCGATTTCGCCGGCGGCACCGTGGTCCACATCAACTCCGGCGTTGCCGCGCTGGTCGCTGCCGTCATCGTCGGCAAGCGGCTCGGCTTCGGCAAGGAGAACATGGCTCCGCACAACCTGACGCTCTCCATCATCGGCGCGTCGCTGCTGTGGGTCGGCTGGTTCGGCTTCAACGCCGGTTCGGCGCTGACGGCCGGCACCGGTGCGGGCTTCGCCATGCTGGTCACCCAGCTCGCCACCGCCGTGGCGGCCTTGAGCTGGATGTTCGCGGAGTGGATGACCCGAGGCAAGCCGAGCGTTCTCGGCGTGATCTCCGGTGCGGTCGCGGGCCTGGTCGCCATCACCCCGGCGTCCGGTTTCGTGGGCGTCCTGGGCGCGTTCGTCATCGGCATTGCCGCCGGCGTGATCTGCTTCTGGGCCTCGACGAGCCTCAAGCACAAGCTGGGCTACGACGACTCGCTCGATGTCTTCGGCATCCATGGTGTCGGCGGCATCGTCGGCGCCCTGCTGACCGGCGTGTTCGCGACGAAGTTCGTCACGGGCGCGACGGATCCGGTGGGCTGGGTCGACGGCAACTGGGGCCAGATCCTGCCGCAGATCTACGGCGTCGTCGCCACCATGGTGTGGACCGCCGTGGTCACCACCGTCATCCTGCTGCTCATCAAGGCCATCACCGGCCTGCGGGTCAGCGAGGAGGTCGAGCGCGGCAGCCTCGATCTCGAGATCCACGGAGAAACCGTGCACTAGCGTTCCCGGCGGCTTCCGAGCCGCCAACCTCCTGCCGCGGCCTGCCAGCCAGCGGTAACCTGGGCCCGGATCATCGATCCGGGCCCCTTTTTTGTCTAAATTCTAGGCACCGCCGGCGCTGTGCACGATTCGTGAGCGAATGAAGCGCCCCGGAGACAAACGGTTTCCGGGCCGGGTTCGTGCCCGCTCGAAGCCGGCCGATGCGTGCCCCTCAAACGTGCATCTTCACGCGAATTGATGTAGGCGTCCCCCAGGACCGCGGACAGGCGGTCGGTCACGCACGAGGGGGGCTGCCCATGAAGTTCATCATCGCCATCATCAAGCCGTCGAAGCTCGACGACGTCCGCGAGGCGCTCATGGCCATCGGCGTCGCCGGCATGACCGTGGCCGAGGTCCGCGGGTTCGGCCGCCAGGGCGGCCACAAGGAAATCTATCGCGGCGCCGAATACGACGTGAATTTCGTGCCCAAGCTCCGCATCGAGGTGGCCGTCGACGACGCCCTGCTCGACCGGACCGTCGAGGCGATCAACGATACGGCCAAGACCGGCCAGATCGGCGACGGCAAGATCTTCGTCCTCGAGCTGGCCGCCGCACAGCGAATCCGCACGGGCGAGCAGGGCCCCGAAGCCCTTTAGTCCCTGCCAATCCCGCGAAAGAAGGAACACCCCCATGCAAGCTGTCGGTCTCGGCCCGGACGTCTTCTTCATCCTGATGGGCGCCATCATGGTGCTCGCGATGCACGCCGGCTTCGCCTTCCTGGAAGTCGGCACGGTGCGGCGCAAGAATCAGGTCAACGCGCTGATCAAGATCTTCACCGACTTCTCGGTCTCGACGATCGTCTATTTCTTCGTCGGCTATCTGATCGCCTACGGCGTGGACTTCCTGTCCGGCGCGGGGGTGCTGACCGGCAAGGCGCCCGGATCGCCCTTCGCCAAGAGCGGATACGATCTGGTCAAGTTCTTCTTCCTTCTGACCTTCGCGGCGGCGATCCCGGCGATCATCTCGGGCGGCATCGCCGAACGCGCGAAGTTCTGGCCGCAGGTGGCCGCCTCGGCGCTGCTGGTGGCGGTGTTCTATCCGCTGTTCGAGGGCGTGGTCTGGAACGGCAACTTCGGCCTCCAGGGATGGATGAAGTCCCTGTTCGGGGTGGAGTTCCACGACTTCGCCGGATCGGTCGTCGTCCACGCGGTCGGCGGCTGGATGGCGCTCGGCGCGGTGCTGCTGCTCGGCGCCCGCAGCGGCCGGTACCGCAAGGACGGCGGGCTGGTCGGCATTCCGCCGTCGAACATCCCCTTCCTGGCGCTCGGCGCCTGGGTGCTGACGGTCGGCTGGTTCGGCTTCAACGTGATGAGCGCGCAGAAGCTGGACGGCGTGTCCGGTCTCGTCGCGATGAACTCGCTGATGGCCATGGCCGGCGGCCTGATCGCCGCGCTGATCGCGGGGCGCAAGGACCCGGGCTTCGTCCATAACGGGCCGTTGGCCGGGCTCGTCGCAATCTGCGCGGGGTCGGACGTCATGCACCCGATCGGCGGGCTGGCCACCGGGCTGGTCGCCGGGGCGCTGTTCGTCGGCGCCTTCAACCTGTGCCAGAACCGATGGAAGATCGACGACGTGCTCGGCGTGTGGCCGCTGCACGGCCTGTGCGGGGTCTGGGGCGGCATCGCCTGCGGCATCTTCGGGCTGACCGACCTGGGCGGCCTCGGCGGGGTCAGCCTCGGGGCGCAGGTGCTGGGCACCGCCGTGGGCGCGGTCTACGCGCTGGCAGCCGGGCTGGCGGTCTACGGCCTGCTCAAGGCGACCGTGGGCATCCGGCTCAGCGCGGAGGAGGAACATGCGGGGGCGGACATGTCGATCCACGGCATCAGCGCCTATCCCGAAGAGGAATTGATGAGAAGATAGGCCGGTCCCCTTAGGCAGTCCTTCAAAGCCCGCCACCCTGGCGGGCTTTTTCTTTTCAGCGGTAAATGAAGTATAAGTTAACCTAACTGTGGCTTGCTGTTTTCCTTCCGTTCCATTTACAAAGTAACCATGACTTCATCGACAGACGCTCGGGCATACAACGGCAAGCCGGCAGGCCGCGCATGAGCCGCGCCGCCACCGCCGTTCAGGGCCGATCCGGGACCCGCGGTCCCGGCCGCACCAAGCAGCCGGCGAGGCCG
>CAMYMQ010000215.1 GCA_947259335.1 uncultured Alphaproteobacteria bacterium
CGGCCTCCGCGGGGATCAGCCCCAGGTCGCCCTGGGCGCGGGCGAGCGCCGCCTCGACGTCGAGCCACGCCTGCAATTGGGCGCGCTGCGAGAACAGGGTCCGCATCGCGTCGCTGCCGAAGAAATGGTCGAGGATCGGCGCGTCCTGCGCGCCGGGAAGCGGACCGCTCACACGCACCACTCCCGTCCGGTCCTCATCCCTTCGCTCTCGCCGGCATTCGCCACCTTCGGCATCCCCTCTTCGGCATTCCGCTGCCGCCCTCGGCGGCGCGGCGGATTATCGTCGCGCGGACCCGGCCTGTCACGCTATGGCGCGATACCGGCCCCTCCCTTCATGTGCCCTCCGGAATTGTTCTATGGTCGGGCGTCGCCGCTCACACCGAACCGCGAGGGCTTTCTGGCTGATTTCCCACTCTGGGCCGTCGTCGCCGTCTTTCTGACAGCGGCCGTGGCCGTCGCCCTGGCCGGCACGCGCATGGTCGCGACGGCGGACCGTCTCGCAGACCGGACCGGCATGGGCGAGGCGCTGGTCGGCGGCGTCCTGCTCGGCGCCAGCACCTCGTTGCCCGGCATCGTCGCGTCGGTGACGGCGGCCGCGCAGGGCTATCCGGAATTGGCCTTTTCCAATGCCGTGGGCGGCATCGCGGCACAGACCTTCTTCCTGGCGATCGCCGACATGGTCTATCGCAGGGTCAATCTCGAACATGCGGCGGCGTCGCTGACGAACCTCACCCAGGCGGGCCTGCTGATCGCGCTGCTCGTCTTCCCTTTCCTTGCGGCCGCGATGCCCGAAGTGACCGTGCTCGGCATCCATCCGGCGACCTTCGCGATCTTCGCCGGCTATGTGCTGGGGCTGCGCCTGGCGATGCGGTCACGGTTGGACCCGATGTGGGGCCCGACGCTGACCGCCGAAACCCGAACAGACATCCCCGACGAACCGGCGGGCGGTGGCCGTCTGCTGCTCGTCCTCGCGGGCCGCTTTCTCCTTCTGGCCGTTGTTCTCGCCGCCGGTGGATACGGCATTGCCGCCAGTGGCGCCGAGATCGCCGCCCGGACCGGCCTGTCGCAGAGCGTGGTCGGCGCCTATTTCACCGCGCTGACGACCTCGGTGCCGGAGCTGGTC
Organism: uncultured Alphaproteobacteria bacterium; assembly: GCA_947259335.1. GTDB lineage: Bacteria > Pseudomonadota > Alphaproteobacteria > Bin65 > Bin65 > CAMYMQ01. Next base: position 1,124 of record CAMYMQ010000215.1, read on the forward strand.
ACCACCATCGCCGCCGTCCGGCGCGGCGCGCTGACGCTGGCGATGGGCGGCATCGTCGGCGGCAACCTGTTCGACACGCTGTTCATCGCCTCGGCCGATGTCGCCTACCGCCCCGGCTCGCTCTACCACGCCGTCCCCGACGCGCCCTATTTCCTGACCGGGCTGTGCATCCTCATGGTCGCGGTGCTGCTGCTGGGCATGCTGCGGCGAGAGCGGCGGGGCTTCGCGAACATCGGGTTCGAGAGCGCGATCATCTTCGTCCTTTATCTCGGCGGCACGGGCCTCATGGTCGCCGCCCTGTGAGGCGAGGGAGCGCGGGACACCGGCCGGTGTTGAAATAATTCCTAGAATACCCACCTGAAAGGGTCCGGCCCGCGGGCGCCGATCCTGGCGATGCGGCGAATGCTTACAGATGATGACATATGATGACAGGGAGCGACACCCGGGCCTCCCGGCGACGCCTGCGATGATAACCTTGGATAACCGATGATAACCATTTCCGGTTTTTCGCTGCGCTTGCCGGTCCCGGCGCAATGCCTATACTCCGGCCCGGTTTCCGGCCCAGGCTGATGGAGGTTTCGCGCATGACCACCCCCAAAAAGGGTGAGGTGAAGAAGGTCGTCCTCGCCTATTCCGGCGGGCTCGACACGTCGGTGATCCTGCGCTGGCTGCAGGACACCTACGGCTGCGAGGTCGTCACCTTCACCGCCGACATCGGCCAGGGCGAGGAAGTCGAGCCCGCGCGCAAGAAGGCCGAGATGATGGGGGTCAAGGAGATCCACATCGACGACCTGCGCGAGGAGTTCGTGCGCGACTACGTCTTCCCGATGTTCCGGGCGAACGCGCTCTACGAGGGCACCTACCTGCTCGGCACCTCGATCGCGCGGCCGCTGATCGCCAAGCGCCAGATCGAGATCGCCGAGGCGACCGGCGCCGACGCTGTCGCGCATGGGGCCACGGGCAAGGGCAACGACCAGGTCCGGTTCGAGCTCGGCTACTACGCGCTCAAGCCCGACATCAAGATCATCGCGCCGTGGCGCGAGTGGGACCTGACCTCGCGGACCAAGCTGATCGACTATGCCGAGGCGCACCAGATCCCGATCCCCAAGGACAAGCGCGGCGAGCCGCCCTTCAGCCAGGACGCCAATCTCTTGCACATCTCGTCGGAGGGGAAGGTGCTGGAGGACCCGTGGGAGGAGGCCGACTACGAGCATATCCTCACCCGCATGGTCTCGCCCTATGCCGCGCCCGACAAACCGACTGAAATCAGCATCGATTTCGAGCGGGGCGACCCGACCGCCGTCGACGGCAATCGGCTGCCGCCGGCCGAACTGCTCGCCAAACTGAATGAACTGGGCGGGGCGAACGGGGTCGGCGCCATCGACATCGTCGAGAACCGCTTCATCGGCATGAAGTCGCGGGGCGTCTACGAGACCCCGGGCGGCACGGTCCTGTTCCACGCCCGCCGGGCGATGGAGTCGCTGACCCTCGAACGCGGCGCGGCCCATCTCAAGGACGAGCTGATGCCGCGCTATGCGGAGCTGATCTACAACGGCTTCTGGTTCTCGCCCGAGCGCGAGATGCTCCAGGCGGCGATCGACAAGGCGTCCGAGCCGGTGTCCGGCACGGTCCGGCTCAAGCTCTACAAGGGCAACGTCATCATCACCGGCCGCAAGTCGCCCAACAGCCTCTACCGCGAGGACATCGTCACCTTCGAGGACGACGCCGGCGCCTACGACCAGCGCGACGCCGAGGGCTTCATCCGGCTCAACGCGCTGCGCCTGCGGCTGACGGGGCACCGGCGGAGCTAGGCTCCCGCCGGCGTCCGGACCTCACCGGGCCGGGTCGAGGCGTCCAAGCCTTCCCTCCCCCTCAAGGGGGGAGGCGCATTCGGCATCCGGGATCGGACATTTCTCATCATGCTCTAGGCTGCCACCGGCGCCGGACCGGGTCGGCGGACCGGCTCAACCGCGCGGCCGTCCCGTGGCCGGCGCGTGATCAGGCGTTGCCCCATGTTAAAGCGGCGCCGGGCCGGTCGGCCGATGCTCGGGTCGAGATCGACCGATACCGGAGCCGACCATGACCCACCCCAGCATCTTCGCGCGGCTGTTCCGCCCGAACCGGCACGGCGACAGCGCCCGCAGCACCGAGGAGGTGCTCGAACGAGCGGCCGCGCGCCAGGAGAAGGAGGCAGAGCGGGACGCCGATCCGACCCGGCCGAGTCCCGAGGCCGCCACCGGCGCCCGGCGTGCCGGCGGCGCGACCCTGCGCTCCCGCTGATCCACGCACACAGAGGAGATCGATCATGGACGACATCACCCTGTCCGACCCCGACACCCCGCCGAACAAACCCAAGCTGCGGAACGTCCGCGTGGCCATCCTCGCCACCAACGGCTTCGAGCAGTCGGAGCTGACGGTGCCCAAGAAGGCCCTCGAGGAGGTCGGCGCGACCGCCGTCGTCGTGTCGCCCGAGAGCGGGGAGATCCGCGGCTGGGACCATACCGACTGGGGCGACTCGACCCCGGTGAACACCGGGCTCGACGACGCCGACCCGGGCGACTATGCCGCGCTGGTCCTGCCCGGCGGCCAGATCAATCCCGACCTGCTGCGCGTCGACGAGGACGCCGTCGCCTTCGTGCGCGCCTTCGCGGACGCGGGCAAGCCGATCGCCGCGATCTGCCACGCCGGCTGGCTGCTGGCCGAGGCCGGGCTGGCCAAGGGGCGGCGGCTGACCTCCTACCACTCGATCCGCACCGACATGGAGAATGCCGGGGCCGACTGGGTCGACGAGGAGGTCGTGGTCGACGGCGATCTGATCACCAGCCGCAAGCCGGACGACCTCGGCGCCTTCTGCCGGACCCTGATCGACACCGTCGCCGACCGGGTCGGTGCGAGCGGCACCACGGTCTGAGGAAGCGAGGCGCCATGCTCTCCAAGGAAGACTTCGTCGCCCTGACCGGCTCGGAAGGCGGTCCCCACGTGTCGATCTACATGCCGACGGCGGTGAAGGGGCCGGAGACGCGCAAGAACCCGATCCGGCTGAAGAATGCGCTGTCGTCGGCGTCGGACCAGCTCGCCAGCCGGGGACTGGACGACGGCGCCGTCGCCGAGCTTCTGGGCGAGGCCCGCGAGCGGGTCGAGGACCACGAATTCTGGCAGTACCAGAGCGAGGGGCTGGCCGTGTTCATCTCCGGGGAGGCGACCCGGTGGGAGCCGCTGCCGATCCGCCCGGAGGAGATCACCGTCGTCGCCGACCGGTTCCACCTGCGGCCGGCGCTGCCCCTGTTCCTGCGCGACGGCCGGTTCCGCGTCCTCGCCTTCAACCAGGACACCGTCCGGCTGTTCGAGGCCGGCCGCTTCTCCCTCGCCGAACGGACCGGCGCGTCGCTTCCCGACGGCATCGCCAAGGTGAAGGGGATGACCGACCTGGAGGACAACGTCCATTATCACGGCACCGGGCCGACCCCGACGACCGGCGGCGCGCCGACGCCCAAGTATCACGCCCAGGGCGACACCCCGAAGGACTACCGGGAAGTCGAGATCGAGCAATATGTGATCGAGCTGGCCAAGGCCGTCGACGACGCGCTCGGTGGCGACCCCGTGCCCCTCGTCCTCGTCGCCGAGCCGAAGCTGCAGGCGCGGTTCCGCGACCATTCCAGGCATACCGGGCTGGTCGGCCGGGGCGTGGACGAGAACCCGGCCGGGCTCGACGACGAGCGCCTTCACCGGGAGGCATTCGAAGTCGTCCGAGACCGCCTCGACGCGCCGCGCCGTGAAGCCCTCGACCGGCTCGAGGCGGGGCTCGCCCGCGAGGACGGCGCCACTGCCGATCTGGGCGAACTGGTCCCGGCCGCGGTCCATGGCCGTATCGAAGCGGCCTTCGTCGCCGGCGACGGCCCGGTCTGGGGGCCGCTGGCGCTCGAGGGCGGGCCGGTCGAAATCCACGACGAGCGCCAGCCCGACGATGTCGACCTGGTCGACCTGGTGGCGGCGCGCACCGCCCAGAATGGCGGCGACGTCTTTTGGGTCCGCGAGGCGGACTGGCCGCACGAGGCCCGGGTGGCGGCGCTGTTGCGCTACTGACCGGTGGAACGAGCGGGCCGCCGGGCGCGGGTCAGCGCGTCCCGTCCAGCCGGTCGAGCCGCAACCGGTGGCGCGGGTCGGTGACCCGGGACGCGGTCAGATATACGGCAGCGAGCACGCCGAGCCCGGTGCCGCCCGCGATCAGGAACATGATCAGGAGCTGATACTTGATGGCATGCTCGGGCGAGACCCCGGCCAGCAGCTGGCCGGTCATCATGCCCGGGATCGCGACCACGCCGGTCGCCGCCATCGCGTTGACGATCGGGATCAGGCCGCTGCGCATCGCGTCGCGGATCGTGTCCGACAGCGCCTGCCACTTGGTGTCGCCCAGCGCCAGCCGGGCCTCGATCGCCGTCCGGTCGCGGGCCGCGGCGGTGGTGAGCGTGTCGACCCCGACGGCGATCCCGGTCATCGTGTTGCCCAGCACCATGCCGAGCAGCGGCAGGGCGTAGCGCGGGGCGTACCAGGGTTCGGGGCCGACGATGGCGGCGAGGCCGACCACCGTGACGATCCCGGCGGCGGTCAGCATCGCGGCCGTGCCGACGCCATAGCTCCACCAGCCGGCCAGCTTCCGCTTCTGCCGCGCGCGGGCTTCCCAGCCGGCGACCAGCACCATGACCCCGGCGGCCAGCCCGGTCCACAGGGGGGACGCCAGCCGGAACAGCGTCTCGAGGACGAGGCCGAGCAGGGCGAGCTGCGCGACCATGCGGACCGCCGCGACCAGGATCTGGCGGGTGATCCCGAGCCGCAGGGCGAGGGAGAGGGCGGCATGGATGACCAGGAAGCTCGCCGCCAGGGCGAGGTCGAGCGTGGAGAGCGGGACGGAGCTCACGGCGTTCTATCGACCACCGCGCCGCTCTCGATCCTCAGCCGGCGCGCTGCCAGACGCTCGGCCTGTTGCTCGTTGTGGGTGACGATCAGCACGCTCGCGCCGCTCTCCAGCCGATGGCGGACCAGCGCCTCGACCCGCTCGACCGCGTCCTCGTCCAGGGCCGCCGTCGGCTCGTCGAGCAGCATCGTCGCGGGATCGCGCCGGAGCATGCGGGCGAAGGCCAGTCGCTGGCGCTCGCCGGTGGACAGGGTGCGCACCGACCAGTCGACCGCCTCTCGCGGCAGGCCCAGGGACTCGAACAGGTCGCCCAGCGCGCTGTCCGGCGCGCCCCCGAAATGGTCGCCGACCCGCGCCGCCCACCAGCCGGGCTCGGCCGAGAGA
>CAMYMQ010000216.1 GCA_947259335.1 uncultured Alphaproteobacteria bacterium
GCGGCGGAGGCGGCGGAGGCGGCGGAGGCGGCGGAGGCGGAGGCGGAGGCGGAGGCGGAGGAGGCGGTGGCGGCGGGCTCGATACGTCCTTGTCGTGCGAGCGGCGAACATCGTGCGAGGCGCACTTGTTGTGCGACTGACGGCGGCCGTGCGAGCCGGTCTTCGAATGCGACACGCGGCGCTTGTGCAACCGCGAGCCGCGCTTGCTGTGCGACCAGTAGCGGTTATGCGAGGCGCACTTGTTGTGGGACCCCTTCTTGCTGTGGGACCGGGCGGTGCTGTGGGAGCGCTTGACCGAGTGCGAGGCGCATTTGTTGTGCGACTGGCGGCGGCTGTGCGAGCCGGTCTTCGAGTGCGACCGCTGGGTGTCGTGCGAACCGCACTTGCTGTGCGAGCCCCGCTTCAGGTGCGATGCGTCGGAGCGGTGGACCGATCCGCGTTTGTCGTGCGACCGCCCGGTGCTGTGCGACGCGCACTTGTTGTGCGGCTGGCGCGCGCGCGAGCCGGCCTTGGCGTGGGACCGCGCGGTATTGTGGACACCGCATTTGTCGCCGGCCGACGGCGTGACCTCGGCTGGCCTGGGCACGGGCACCCGGCGCGAATACCAGGGACTGTGCACGTAGCAGCGCTTGTAGGAATGGTTCTTGCTGTGCGACCTGGCGGCGTCGTGGGACGACCGGGTGTCGTTGCGGGGGCGAGCCGGCGCGCAGGACTTCGCGGCGGTCGTCTTGTCCGTATCGGTGGCGGGCGCCTTAGGCGCCATCGCCTTCGGCTTCAGGGCCAGGGGCGCCATGGCCTTCGGCTTGACGGTCTTCGGCGCCATTGTTTTCGGCGCCATCGCCTTGGGCACCATCGCCTTGGGCGGAGCGTCGTCGGACTTGCGGCGGCTGTCGGCCCGGCGGGCGGGCTGCTTCTTGTCCGCTTTGCTGTCGCCGGCCGGCGTGGCGTCCGTCCTCGGGGCCGGCCGCGCGGGGCGCCGCGCCACCTCGATCTTCACCTCGGCGCAGCGGGTGGTGGTGAGTTCGGCGACCTCCTTGGCCTCGAGCGGGCGGCGCCAGATGCAGATCTCGTCGAGCCCGCCGCTGAAGTTGGTATTGTCCTGGCGGTCGTCGTTGGTCCGGCCGATGCGCAGCGGGTGATTGCTGACCAGCGCGTCGGCGCCGGAGGGAACGCTGAACCGGACCATGCCGTCGGGCTTGCCGTCGAGATAGACGGTGAGTTCCTTGGTGCGGCCGTCGTAGACGGCGGCGATATGGTGCCAGGTGCGGGCAGAAATCCGGGAGCGTCCGCGCAGATAGCAGTTCGACGGCGCGCCGTTGCAGACCGCCCCGCCCCCGTCGAGCTTCTTGACGGTGACGTTGGGGTCGTCGATGGTCAGGCCGACCTGGATCTGGCCGTCGCGGACGCCGAGGGTGTAGTTGGACAGGAACGGCCAGCCCGGCTGGTCCTTGCTCAGGATGACCTGCTCGGCCTTGGCGTCGTCCAGATTGACCCAGACCGACAGAGTGAAACTGGAGTCCAGGCGGAGCTGGAGATGGTCCTCGACCGCGACGAAGCCGCGCTCGCCGTTCAGGATCAGCGCATCGCGGTTGCCGGGCACGGGCGCGACGCCACGCGCGCTGCTGGCGCCGGCGAACCGAATCGAACCGATCAGCCGCCCGTGATGCCGCTCGACGTTGTCCGCGGTTGGATCGCGGGCGTCATCGAAGGACCAAAACGCGGCCAGGTCGGACTTGGATAGCGCGTTTGCCGGCCCGAAGGCGACGACAAACATAGCCACTAAGGAGCAAAGCCCCGTAGCGCAGAACCGCAGCATCCGACTACCCCTGTATTCGTCGGTTTATTTGCGGCTGCGCTCCCCTGTAGGAGCGTGGTTCTTTTGCCACCTCGCTTCGCCACCACTTAATATTGCGAAGCGCTCGGCACAGTATTGCGCAGCCTTCAAGCTGCCCCCATGAAACACTCGCAAGGGCGGCCACCTTCGCGCAAGCGAAAAAAATGGTGAACGCGCCGCTTTCTTTCCTTGACACTAAACCACCAATCCCCCAAATCCGGCATTGCGTTGGCACTCACCGGGAGCGAGTGCTAACACAATTTTGCAGAAGCATCTGCGTCGTTCGTGAGAGGAGGCACTCCATGAAGTTCCGTCCCCTGCATGACCGCGTTCTCGTCCGTCGTGTCGATGAGGAAGAGAAGACAGCGGGAGGCATCATTATCCCCGACACCGCCAAGGAAAAGCCGATGGAAGGCGAGATCATCGCCGTCGGTCAGGGCGCCCGCAACGAGAAGGGCGAGATTGTCCCCCTCGACGTCAAGGCGGGTGACCGGGTCCTGTTCGGCAAGTGGTCGGGCACCGAGGTCAAGATCGACGGCGAGGAGCTGTTGATCATGAAGGAAAGCGACGTTCTCGGGATCATCGAGACTGTCAGCAAGGTCAAGAAGGCCGCATAGGCGCTTAGGTAGGAGGAATTCCGAATATGGCAGCCAAGGAAGTAAAGTTCGGCAGCGACGCCCGCGATCGCATGCTTCACGGCATCGACGTGCTCGCCAACGCCGTCAAGGTGACGCTGGGTCCCAAGGGCCGCAACGTCGTCATCGACAAGTCGTTCGGCGCGCCCCGGATCACCAAGGACGGCGTTACCGTCGCCAAGGAGATCGAGCTCACCGACAAGTTCGAGAACATGGGCGCACAGATGGTGCGCGAAGTGGCCTCGAAGACCAATGACGAGGCCGGCGACGGCACCACCACCGCCACCGTGCTCGCCCACGCGATCGTCCGCGAGGGCCACAAGGCCGTTGCCGCCGGCATGAACCCGATGGACCTCAAGCGGGGCATCGACCTGGCCGTCGCCGCGGTGGTCGAGGACCTGCGCTCGAAGTCGCGCAAGGTTTCGGCCAATTCCGAGATCGCCCAGGTCGGCACCATCTCGGCCAACGGCGACGCCGAGGTCGGCAAGATGATCGCCCAGGCGATGGAGAAGGTCGGCAACGAGGGCGTGATCACGGTCGAGGAAGCCAAGTCGCTGGCGACCGAGCTCGAGGTCGTCGAGGGCATGCAGTTCGACCGGGGCTACCTCTCGCCCTATTTCGTGACCGACGCCGAGAAAATGCAGGTCATGCTCGAGGATCCGTACATCCTCATCCACGAGAAGAAGCTCTCGAACCTGCAGCCGCTGCTGCCGGTGCTCGAGGCGGTCGTCCAGAGCTCCAAGCCGCTCCTGATCATCGCCGAGGACATCGAGGGCGAGGCGCTGGCCACCCTCGTGGTCAACAAGCTTCGCGGCGGCCTGAAGGTCGCGGCGGTCAAGGCGCCGGGCTTCGGCGATCGCCGCAAGGCGATGCTCGAGGACATCGCGATCCTGACCAAGGGCGAGGTGATCTCCGAGGACGTCGGCATCAAGCTGGAGAGCGTCACGCTCGACATGCTGGGCAAGGCGAAGAAGGTCGTGATCAAGAAGGACGACACGACCATCGTCGACGGCGCCGGCGTCAAGAAGGACATCCAGGGCCGCTGCAACCAGATCCGGCAGCAGATCGAGGAGACCTCGTCGGACTACGACCGTGAGAAGCTGCAGGAGCGGCTGGCCAAGCTGGCCGGCGGCGTTGCGGTCATCCGCGTCGGCGGGGCCACCGAGGTCGAGGTGAAGGAGCGCAAGGATCGCGTCGAGGACGCGATGAACGCCACCCGCGCCGCGGTCGAGGAGGGCATCGTCCCGGGCGGCGGCGTCGCGCTGCTCCGCTCGATCAAGGCGCTCGAGAAGGTGAAGCCGGACAACGACGACCAGCGTGTCGGCGTCGAGATCGTCCGCAAGGCCATCCAGTACCCGGCTCGGCAGATTGCCGAGAACGCGGGCCAGGACGGTGCGGTGGTCGCCGGCAAGCTGCTCGAGAGCAAGGAGTACGCCTGGGGCTACAACGCCCAGACCGGCAAGTACATCGACATGGTCAAGGAAGGCATCATCGACCCGACCAAGGTCGTGCGCACTGCCCTGCAGGACGCCTCGTCGGTCGCGGGTCTGCTGATCACGACCGAGGCCATGGTCGCCGAGAAGCCCGAGAAGAAGTCGGGCGGCGCCGGTGGCGGCATGCCTGACATGGGTGGCATGGACTTCTAGTCCGCGTCATCCCGCGACTGGAAAGGGCCGCATCTCCGGATGCGGCCCTTTTTTTATGCGCGAGCGGTCCCGCGCTACTTGCGGTCGACGCTCAGCGGCCCCGCACCGAAGAAGGTGAAGGCGAAGAGCCCGCCGGCGGTCGCCAGGTTCTTCATGAAGTTGATCCGCTGCGGCCCGACCGCGGCGCCCTCCATGGCCCAGAAGTTGTGGAACAGGACGCCGGCGAGGATCGTGAACACGGCCAGCGCCAGCGCCGCCCACCGCGTCTTCCAGCCGACCAGCAGCATCAGGCCGGCGCCGACCTCGACGATGATGGTCAGGATCGCGAGCACCTCGGGCGCCGGCAGCCCCTTGGACGCGATATAGCCGGATGTGCCGGCGAAGCCGGTTATCTTGTTGATCCCCGCCGGAATGAACAGGGCCGCGATCAGGATGCGGCCGAGCAGCGGGAAGACGATGATCTTGTTCAACATGGGACCCCCTCGGTTGCGGGCGGCCGGCTCGCCCTTTCGCGTGGCCGGCCCCGGGGCGCATACTAGGGCCAGACGCGAACCGGTGAACATCACAACGTCCGGAGCCGGTTCCGGGTCGCCCGTCCAGCCCGCCGGCGATCGCCCGCGGCCCCCGTGCGAACGGATTTCCCGCCGCCGCGAAAGGCCCTAGGTTGGGCTCCGGCGGAGACAATCGATAGGGGGAGGTATGCCCGGGACGGACATTCCTGCGTGGCTGATCGAGATTCCCGGGATGGCGGCGGTCCTGTTCATCATCCTGGCCGGGGTCGTGGTGGCGGTGCTCGCCACGCTCTTCGTCGTCGATCTCGCCCAGCGCAAGAACGCGATCCGGCACAATTATCCGCTGATCGGGCGGATGCGGAACGTGCTGATCCATCTCGGCACCTTCCTGCGCCAGTATCTGTTCGCGATGGACCGCGAGGAGCGGCCCTTCAACCGCGCCCAGCGCGACGCCGTCGACCAGGCCAGCCGGCTGTGCGACAACACGGTTGCCTTCGGATCGACCCGGCCGGTCGAGGTGGAGGGCGCGATCCTGTTCGCCAACGCCGCCTTCGCGTCCCTGAGCGAGCAGGCCAAGACGGCGGCCCCGCTGGTGATCGGGCCCCACTGCCGGCTTCCCTACCCGGCGACCAGCTTCTTCAACATCTCGGCGATGAGCTACGGCGCGATCTCGAAGCCCGCCGTGCTCGCCCTGTCCAACGGCGCGGCCCAGGCCGGCTGCTGGCTGAACACGGGCGAGGGCGGGCTGGCGCCCTATCACCTCGCCGGCGGCTGCGACATCGTCTTCCAGATCGGCACCGCGAAATACGGAGTGCGCGACGGCAAGGGCGGGCTCGACATGGAGCGGCTCAAGGAAGTCGCCGGCCACGACCAGGTGCGGATGATCGAGGTCAAGCTCGCCCAGGGCGCCAAGCCGGGCAAGGGCGGGATCCTGCCGGGCGAGAAGGTCACGGAGGAGATCGCGGCCATCCGCGGCATCCCCGCCGGCCACGATTCGATCAGCCCGAACCGCCACCTGGAAATCGCGACCGTGTCCGACCTGCTCGACTTCATGGCCCGCATCCGCGAGGCGACCGGCAAGCCGGTCGGCTTCAAGACCGTGATCGGCGATCCGGCCTGGCTCGACGAGTTGTGCAACGAGGCGCGCAAGCGGCCCGACGACGCCCCCGATTTCATCACCGTCGACAGCGGCGACGGCGGCAGCGGCGCCGCGCCCCAGCCGCTGATGGACTATGTCGGCCTGCTGATACGCGAAGGCCTGCCGCTGACCGTCGATGCCCTGCAGCGGGCGCAACTGCGCGACCGGGTCAAGGTGATCGCTTCGGGCAAGCTGATCACGGCCAGCCCGGTCGCCTGGGCGCTGGCGGCCGGGGCCGATTTCGTCAACAGCGCGCGGGGTTTCATGTTCGCGCTCGGCTGCATCCAGGCGATGCGCTGCCACCTCAACACCTGCCCGACCGGGGTGACCACCCACAACAAGCGGCGGCAGGCGGCGCTGGACCCGACCGACAAGGCGGTCCGCGTCGCCAACTACGTCTCCACGATCCGCGACGAGGTCGGCATCATCGCCCACTCCTGCGGCGTGCCCGATCCCCGCCAGCTCGAACGCCGCCATATCCGGGTGACGACCGAAACCGGCCGCACGGTCGCCTTCGACAGCCTGTTTCCCGAACAGGCCGAATGAGCGGCGGGGGCCGGACCGGGGTTCGGGAGTCGTCAAACGGCCGCAAATCGCTATAGTCGGAGGCGGTACGCGGCGATCATCAACTCCCGACGAACACGATGCCTTTCAAGCTGGAGCCCGACGAGGCCGTTGCCGAGGGAATACGGCGCATTGCGGGCGAGCAGATCGATGCCGCGCTGCGGGAGATCGCCGAGAACAACCCGGGCGACCCCGAGACCGTTCACGCCTTCCGCAAGCGCTGCAAGAAGGTGCGCGGGCTGCTCCGCCTCGCCCACGGGCCGATGGCCGCCGAGGGCATGTTCCGCGTGGAGAACGACGCCTTCCGCGACGCCGCGCGCGACCTGTCCGCCGCGCGGGATGCCGACGTCCTGCTGGCGACCTACGACGCCCTGGCCGACTGGTCGAACGGCGCCATGAACCGGTGCGCCACCGCGCCGATCCGCGCCCGTCTCACCGATCACCGCGACCGGCTCCATGACGCGACCGTTGCCGGCGTGTCCGGACAGCTCGAGGACGCCGCCGGCTTCCTCCGCCGCGCGCGCCAGCGGGTGGCGTCCTGGAAGATCGACGCGCGAGGATTCAAGGCGGTCCGGCCCGGGCTGCTGCGGACCTACAGGGCGGCCTATGCGGCCCACGAGCGCGCCCTCGCCCTGCCGGCCGCCGAGCTGCTGCACGAATGGCGCAAGCATGTGAAGTATCACCGCACCCACATGCGCCTGCTGCAGCGGGTGACCGATCCGTCGACGGCGGGCCGGAACGAGCCCGCCAACGAACTGGGCGAACTGCTGGGCGACGATCACGACCTGGCCGTCCTGCGCCGCCGGATCTCGGTCGACGATGCGGCCTTCGGCGGCATCGCCGCGCGGTGGACCTTCGTCTCGCTGATCGACCAGCGGCGCCGGGGCCTGCAGACGGAAGCCTTCGGCCTGGGCAAGACCCTGTTCGCGGAAAAGCCCAAGGCCTTCGTAAAGCGCATCGGCAAGGAGTGGATCGGCGAGTCCGGCTGATCCGGCGGAAGCCGGGGCGGGCTGCCCGGCAGGCGGGCGGAACTCTCACCCCGGTTGGTCCGTGATACGGGATCGTGTAGGCTCACCGAAGATCGTCGCATCCTGACACGCCGATGCAAGGAGGCGCTCCATGACCCGCCGACCCAGCGACCCGACCCAGAAGCCGGTCTTCGGCCTGCACCATTCCGCCTACCGCTGCCGTGACGCCGAGGAGACACGCGCCTTCTACGAGGACGTGCTCGGCTTTCCGCTCTCGCTCGCGCTCGAGGTCCCGGCCAACCCGGTGACCAAGGAGCCGGTCAACTACATGCACCTGTTCTTCGACATCGGCAGCCGCGATCCGGACTCGCCGGAGTATATCGCCTTCTTCGATGTGCCCGGCAGCCACGAGGGGCACGAGGACTTCGCCTTCAAGCATCAGTGGGGCCTGGACCTGCACTTCGCCATGAAGGTCGAGAACGTCGAGGCGGTGCAGGCCTGGTATGACCGGCTGGTCGCCCGGGGCCTCGAGGTCGAGGGCCCGATCGACCACGGCATCTGCACGTCGATCTATTTTCACGACCCCAACGGCTACCGGCTCGAGTTCACCACCGAGGGCGACGGCCAGCAGGAGGAGTTCGAGGCAGAATCGCGCGACGCGCGGGCCAATCTCGCGAAGTGGAACGCCTATAAGGCGGCGCGGGCCCAGGCCGCGGCGGAATAGGGCGCCCGAGGCCCGGCCGGTTCGATCGGCCTATTTGCAGTTTCCGAACAGGGGGCGGCCACCCGCCCGAGCGAGCATCGCCAGGGCCTGGGTGCGCAGTTCCGTGGCGGTCAGGGGCCACCGGACCGGTCTCTTCCCGGCGGTATAGGGAAAGACGACGTAGACGGTCTTTCCCACGGGGACGCCCGTGCCGGTGCGTGGATTCGGAGCGGTGCCGCCGAGCGCCCTCCAGAAACCGATCGACGCCTCGCCGAGCCTGTGATCGGGCGCGCCGACGTCGCCGACGATGAACGGTGTCATCTTCCGGGTCGTCAGGTTGTACGCGACGCCGACGTCGCCGACCCGGCCCGTACCGGTCATCTTGTGGAAGTTGCCGGGAAAGACGATGTAGGGCACCGACCGGGCATCCGCATACTTGGCCGGGTCGGTGGGTGCCCCCGCTGTCGCGCGCAACGACGTCGCGGAGACGTAGTAGCCCTTGTAGGGGCCGGCGGGTTGGACGTACGGCCGGTGCGGGGCGCCCGGATCGCGCACCAGTACGTTCCACCAGCTGCCGTTCGGCAGGCCGGCGTTGGCCGGGCAGTCCAGACCGACACCCGTGGCCGCGCACTTCTTGCCGACATCGCCGGGATGATAGGCGTTGGGCGCGCCGTCGGCGTCGACCGACGTGTGATCGGTCACGTAATAGTAGGCGTCGATCGTCCGGTGTTTCTTGATCGACGTGGTCTTGTAGGTGGTCCAGTCGGAAAAGGGACACGCCGCAGCCGCGTCGACAGTCCCGACGTGATGGCATCCCATCAGCGACCCGGCGCCGACCGCCCCCGCGAGCAGGCCGAGCCCGATGCGGCCGGTCGATGAGCGACGCGGTGTCGTCGGCCCGTCCAAGGGTTGGCCCGTCACCGCAGCCCGCGCAGGCTCAGCTTGTCGATCTTGCCGGCGCCCGACTTGGGCAGGGCCTCGTAGAAGTCGACCACGGTCGGCACCTTGTACTTGACCAATTTCTCCGCGCACCAGGCGATCAGCTCGTCGGCGGTCGCCTGCGCGCCGGGCTTGAGCGCGACGCAGGCGCGCACGGTCTCGCCCCGGAACTCGTCGGGCAAGGACACGGCCGCCGCCTCCATCACCGCCGGGTGGCTGGCCAGGACCTCGTCGACCTCGCGCGGATAGACGTTGTAGCCGCCGACCAGGATCATCTCCTTCTTGCGGTCGACCAGATAGAGATAGCCGTCCTCGTCGAACCGGCCGATATCGCCGGTATAGAGCCAGCCGTCGCGGATCGTCGCCGCGGTCTCGTCGGGCCGGTTCAGGTACGACGTGATGAACTGCGGGCCGCGCACGCGAACCTCGCCCCGTTCGCCGGTCGGCACGACCGTCGTGCCGGTCTCCAGATCGACCAGCTCGACCTCCGTTCCGGGACTGTTCGGTCCGACGCTGCCGACCTTGTTGGCGCCGACGAAGGGATTGGAGTTGATCGGCGCCCCCTCGGACATGCCCCAGCCCTCGTAGATCGCGCAGCCCGTCTCTTCCTTCCAGCCGCGCAGCAGGGCGTCGGAGCAGGCCGACCCGCCGGCCAGGCAGTATTCGAGGTTCGAGAAGTCGGTGTCCTTGTACCGTTCGTGCGCGCGCAGGCCGACATACAGCGCCGCCGGGCCGCCGGCGAAGACGGTGATCTTCTTTTCCTCGAAGCGCCGGAGCACGATCTCGGGCTTGTACTGGCGGACCACGTCGACCGTCGCGCCCATGTAGATCGGCGAGACCACTATGTTGCAGTAGCCCCAGATGTGGAAGATCGGCGCGACGTCCAGCACCCGGGCCCTGTCGCGCCCGTAGTTCCAGACCGAGCAGACCGACCGGGCGAAGGCCATGTCGTTGGAGTGGATGTGGAAGGCGCCCTTGGGGACGCCGGTCGTCCCCCCGGTGAAGAAGATCAGCGAGGGATCCTCCGCCCCGGGCAGCGGCTCCGGCAGGGTGAGGCTGTCGTCGTTCCGCCACAGGTCGAGGGTCAGCTCGCCAGGCGCGAACAGGTCGACATGGGGGATGCCGACCCTGGCCGCCAGCTCGCGCCCCATCGCCACCGATCCGGCGTCGCACACGAGCACCGCGGGATCGACGTCGCGCAGCAGCGGCTCCAATCCGGCGGCCGGATAGGCGGCATTCATCGGCGCCGACTGCGCCCGCGCCGCCTGGGCGCCGAGCGAGGCGACGGTGACCTCGATCGAGTTGGTCATCAGCAGCGCGACGCGCTTGCCGGCCACTCCGTATTCCGCCAGACCCCGGGCGTAGCCGGCGACGCAGCGCAGATACTCGCGGTAGGTGAGCCCGTTTTCCTCGCACCAGATGGCGGGCTGGTCGGGGACCCGTTCCGCCGAGTCGGCGAGCGCGTGGATGATGGTCGGATAGGCCGGAAGGCTCGGGTCGAAGGGCAGTGAATCTGGCACGCCGGCGTCCTCCCTCTCGGGCGCCGGTCGTTATTCCGCCGGCGCCTCTATCATTGGCGAGCGACCGCGCCACGCCGAGGCGCCGATGGCGGAGACGATGGCGATCAGCATCAACGCGGCCGACGACAGGAATACCCATGTCGGCGCGTGCGCGTCCAGCAGGAAGCCGAAATAGAGCGGCGTGATCGCGCCGGCGATCGACAGGGCGGTGGAGACCAGGCCAAAGACCCGCCCGCTCGCCCCCGGGGGCGAGATCGCCCGGACCATCAGGTCCCGCGACGGTGAGATGATGCCGATCATGAAGCCGCCGAAGCCGATGATGACCGCGAGAGGGAGAAACGGCAGGTCGAAGAAGGCGACGACGGTCAGGGCGACCGCGCCCGCCGCGAAGCCCAGCGACGCGATGACGTCGAGCCGGTTGGTCTTGTCCGCGAGCAGGCCGCCCACGATGACGCCGATCGCGCCCGCGAACAGGTAGACGGTCAGGGTCATGTTCGCGTCGACCAGCGGCAATCCGTATTTCTGGTTGAGCGCTGACGGCAGGAACTGGGCCACGCCCAGCGAGATCGACCCGACGATGAAGTAGAACAGGAACATCATCAGGATCGGCGGCGAGGTCAGCAGCTTGAAGCCCGGCACCTTGGCCGGCGCGGCGTTCGACCGTTCGAGCTTGCCCCCGGCGGAGGTCAGCCGGGGCTGGCTGATCAGCGCGGCGACGATGGCCAGTCCCGCGGCGCCGACAGCGATGAAGGCGGTCTGCCAGTTCCAGAGGTGGGCGATAAGGGTCATGGTCGGAGGCGCCGCCGTCCAGCCGATGAAGCCGGAGAAGGTGTGGATCGAAAAGGCGCGGCCCATCATCGCCGGGCGCACGTTGGCGCCCATGATCGTGAAGTCGGAGGGATGGAAGACGCTGTCGCCCAGACCGGCGAGGAAGCCCAGTCCGATCATCACGGGAAAGACGGGGATGATGCCGAGCATCATGACCGATCCGGCGAGCAGCGTCATGCCGCCGATCAGGACCACGCGGGCGCCGATCCGGTCGACGAGGACACCCATCGGATACTGGCCGATACCCGTCGCCGTCGCATAGGCGGTCAGCAGCGCGCCCAGCTCGGTGAAGCCGACGCCCAGGTCCTTCTGCATCAGAAGGAACATCGGCGCGAAGCAGAACATGTAGAAATGGCTGAAGAAGTGTGCCGTGCACACGAGCCCGATGACCGCGATGTCCTTGCGCGGCCCCATCGTCTCGTCGGCGGTCATGTCCGTGGCGCTGATGGCGCGGTCTCCAGCATTCGAGGCCGTGGCGTGCGTGTCAGGCGGCCTGTTCGTCTTCCCTTATCACTTTCGCGTGCAGCCGCAACAGGGGGGCGATCTGGTGATCTGCCATGCGCCCGAAGCCGCACTCGGCGGCGATTCCGAATTCGGAAAGATGCGGCACCGCCGCCGCGATCCGCCGCCGCGCGCCCTCGATACCGTCCTCGTGATGGACCAGGCCGAGATAGAATTCGGTCCCGGGCGCGACGGCCAGATCGTCCAGGGGCGCGAAATAGGCGTCGTCGTCGCGCTCGACCGGCACGGGCACGTGGATCCAGTCGATGCGCCGGCCGACCGCCCGCGCCAGGGCGTTCGAGGTCCAGACCAGCTTGCCCAGGTCGCGCGGTTCCTTCCAGTGGCGGTCGTTCATGCTGCCGTAGCAGAGGTGGTAGCCGAGTTCGGCGCCGTCGGGCACCGCGTCGCCGAGCCGGGCCATCCGGTCGATCAGGGTCCGGTCGGGATCGGCCAGCGGGGTCGGGAAGACCCGCTCGAACAGGCTCATCTCGGTCGCGACGTCCCACTGGATCGCCAGGTCGCGCGCCGGGATCGCGGCGGCGATGTCGGCCAGTTCGCCGAGCATCGCGGCCTCGTAGACCGGATAGACCGCTTCCTGGGAGTCGTAGGCGACGAAGGAATAGACCGGCGCGTAGGGGGTCGGCAGGCAGACCTGGAAACGCGCGTCGGCCCGGAAGGCGCCGGCGGCGCGCCGCGCCGCGAACCGCCGGTAGGAGGCGAGGGCCTCGTCGGCGAAGCCGAGCGGCCGGAAATCGAGATCGGCGGCGGTGGCGCCC
>CAMYMQ010000217.1 GCA_947259335.1 uncultured Alphaproteobacteria bacterium
GCAGGCGCGGCGTTGCCGCCGCGGCCGGCGCCCTTGTGCTGGCGTTCACCGCGCTGGCGCCGACGGCGGCCAGCGCCCGTCCGGTCCCCGGATCCTTCGCCGACATGGCTGCCAAGGTCACCCCGGCGGTCGTGAACATCTCCGCCGAACGCATCCGGCAGACGGCGCAGCAGCAGCAGCCGCGGCAGGGCGTGCCCGGCGACCCCCGCGCGATGCCCTTCCCGGAAGGCTCTCCCTTCCGCGAGTTCTTCCGCCGCTACTACAACGGCCCGCGCGGCGACCGGCCGCAGATGCCCGGTCAGCGTCCCCAGATGCGCAGGGCCAAGGCGCTCGGCTCGGGCTTCATCGTCGACCCGGACGGCTATGTCGTCACCAACAACCACGTCATCCGGGGTGCTTCGCGGATCGAGGTCATCCTGCATGACGGCAAGAAGTATGACGCCAAGCTGATCGGCACCGACAGCCGGACCGACCTGGCGCTGCTCAAGATCACGGCCGACCGGAAGTTCCCCTCGGTCAAGTGGGGCGATTCCGACAAGGCCCGCGTCGGCGACTGGATCCTCGCGGTCGGCAACCCGTTCGGCCTGGGCGGCACGGTCACCGCCGGCATCGTCTCGGCCCGCGGCCGCAACATCAGCAATCGGACGATCGTCGACTTCCTGCAGATCGATGCGCCGATCAACCGCGGCAACTCCGGCGGCCCGACCTTCAACATGGACGGCGACGTCGTCGGCGTGAACACCGCGATCTACTCGCCCAACGGCGGCAGCATCGGCCTCGGCTTCGCGATCCCGTCGAACCTCGCCAGACAGGTCATCGACGAGCTGCGCACCAACGGCAAGATCTCGCGCGGGTGGCTCGGCGTCCAGATCCAGCCGGTGACCGACGACATCGCCAAGGCCCTGAAGATCGAGGGCCCCAAGGGCGCGTTGGTTTCGGCGGTCGTTCCGGACAGTCCCGCCGCCAAGGCCGGCCTGCAGTCGGGCGACGTGATCCTGCGCTGGGACGGCAAGACCGTCGCCTCGGTGCGCGACCTGGTCCGCAAGGTCTCCGCCACCAAGACTGGCTCGACGGTCGATGTCGAACTGCTCCGTGACGGCAGCCAGAAGACCATCACCGTGAACGTCGGCGCCAACCAGGACGGCGCCCAGCGCGCCGGTATGCGGCGCGGCCCGGACGCCCCGGCTCCGGCCGCGGTCGGCAAGCTCGGCCTCGGCCTCGCCAACCTGACGCCGGAGACGCGCCAGCGCTTCAACGTCGGCGAGGATGTCGCCAAGGGCGCCCTGGTGCTGTCGGTCCGGCCCGACTCGCCGGCCGCCGAAAAGGGCCTGCGTCCCGGCGACGTGATCACCCGCGTCGGCAATACCGAAATTGCCAGCGCCGATCAGGTCGCCAAGGCCGTCGACGCGGCGACCAAGGCGGGCCGCGAGGCCCTGCTGATCCGGGTCGTCCGCGACGGCACCACCCGCTATCTCGGTCTGCCCCTCAAGTCCTGACCGGAATGGCGTGTTCCCAACCTGTCCTGTCCTGAAACTACCCCGGAGGTTTTCCCCGCCTCCGGGGAATTTTTTCGAGATATGCTGCGACCTTTCCCAAGCTCACCCTATACTGGCGCCATGCGCGTTCTCGTCATCGAAGACGACCCGGAAACGGCCTCCTATGTCGCCAACGGCCTCCGCGAGGCCGGCCACATGGTCGAGGTTGCCGAGACGGGCCGCCTGGGCCTGATCAAGGCCGTCAGCGACGACTATGATGTCGCCGTGGTCGACCGGATGCTACCCGAGGTCGACGGCAAGACGATCGTCGAATCGATCCGCGCGTCCGGCCGCAGCGTGCCGATCCTGTTCCTGAGCGCGATGGCCGAGGTCCGCCACCGGGTCGAGGGGCTGCGGGCCGGCGCCGACGACTATCTGACCAAACCCTTCGCCTTCTCCGAGCTGCTCGCCCGGGTCGAGGCGCTCGGCCGCCGCGGCGGCGACCTGCACAGCGAGACGACGCTGAAGGTAAGCGACCTGGAAATGGACCTGCTGGCCCGCACCGTGTCCCGGGGCGGTGAATCGGTCGAGCTGCTGCCGCGGGAGTTCAAGCTGCTCGAGTACCTGATGCGCCACGCCGGCCAGGTGGTGACCCGGACCATGCTGCTGGAAAACGTCTGGGACTATCACTTCGACCCCCAGACCAACGTGATCGACGTTCACATCAGTCGCCTGCGCCAGAAGATCGACCGCGGCTTCGACCGGCCGCTGCTGCAGACCGTGCGCGGCGCCGGATACATGCTTCGTGACCCCGCATAGTCTCCTGCGGTCGCGCGTCTTTCGCCTGACCGTCATCTCCACGCTGGTCTTCGCGGCCATCGCCGCCGGCGTGGTCGCCCTGCTCTACCGGTCCAGCACCGAAGCCGTCTCCCGCCAGATCGACGCGACCATCGAGGCAGAGATCGCGGGCCTCGCCGAGCAATATGCCCAGCTGGGCACGACCGGGCTGGTCAACGTCATCAAGCGCCGCGCCTCCCTGGCCGGGAGAACCGGCGGCATCTACCTGCTGGCCAGCGCCGACCGCCGGCCGATCGCCGGTAACCTCAACCGCTGGCCGGACGCGGAGCCGGGCGACAAGGGCTGGATCCGCTTCGCCATCCGCGACACCGCCGGCAGCCGCACCCGGATCCACCACGCCCGCGGGCGGGTGTTCCGGCTGCGCAACGGACTTTGGCTGCTGGTCGGCCACGACACCGGCGAGCAGACCCGCATCGCCGAGTTGGTCGAGAACCGGCTGTTGTGGGCCGGCGTCATCGCCGTCGGCCTGGCAGTCGCCTTCGGCGCGCTCTTGAGCTGGCTGATCCTGCGCCGGATCGACGCCATCACCGCGACCAGCCGCGAGATCATGGCCGGCGACCTGAGCCGGCGCATTCCCGCCGCCCGCGGCGGCGACGAGTTCGACCGCCTGGCCCAGAGCCTCAACGCGATGCTCGACCAGAACGAGCAGCTGTTCCGCGGCCTCCAGGAGGTCGCCCAGAACATCGCCCACGACCTGCGCAGCCCGCTCGGCCGCCTGCGCGCGCGGCTGGAGCGGCTGCTGGCGGATTCGCTGACCGACGAGCAGAAGGGCGCGCTGACCGAGGAGGCGATCGCCGAGGCCGACCGGCTGTTGCGCACCTTCGCCGCCATCCTGTCGATCGCCCAGGCCGAATCGGGCGCGCCCAAGCGCGGCTTCGGGCCGGTCGACCTGACCGTGCTGATCGCCGACCTGGCCGAACTCTACGGCCCGCTCGCCGAGGACGTGGGCATGACGCTCAGCGCCGATGCCGACGGCGCGCCGCTGGTCGTCTCGGGCGACCGCGACCTCTTGTTCCAGGCCTGCGTCAACCTCGTCGACAACGCGCTGAAATACGCCCGCGACGGCAAGCGCCTCGACATCCGGCTGCGCCGGGACGGCGCCGAGGCCGCCATCGAGATCCGCGACCGGGGGCCCGGCATCCCGGCCGAATCCCTCGGCAAGGCGAAGGACCGCTTCTACCGGGTCGAGACCAGCCGGACGACCGAGGGCTCGGGGCTCGGCCTCAGCCTCGCCGACGCGGTCGCCCGCCTGCACGAGGGCGCGCTGGAACTCACCGACAACCGGCCGGGCCTGGCCGCGATCCTCCGCCTGCCCCGGTCCGACAGCCAGGGCTTGCCCCAGTCGGAGAACCGGGGCCTGGCCCGGACCGGGACCGAGGGCCTCGACACCGCCGCCGGGAATTCGGATAAGCAGGGTCCGGAAAGAAACCAGTTGGGGGGCGACGCCTGATGGTCACCGTCTACGGATTGAAGAATTGCGACAGTTGCCGGGCCGCGCGCACCTATCTGAAGGAGCGCGACTTCGTCCACGATTTCCACGACCTGCGCGCCGACGGTCTCGACCCGGCGACCCTGGACACGTGGATCGCCGAGCTCGGCTGGGAACCGTTGCTGAACAAGAAGAGCACGACCTGGCGCGGCCTGGACGACGCCGACAAGGAAGGCGTCGACGCCGCCAGGGCGCAGGCGCTGATGCTCGCCCACCCGACCCTGGTCAAGCGGCCGGTGATCGATACCGGTCGGGGGATCACCGTCGGCTTCGACCGCGAGGTCCGCGCCGCCCTGCAAGCGGTGCTGTAGGCCGCCGTCCCGTCGGCGCATCGGGGCGGTGTCGCCCTGTGTCAGCATTTGTCATCATCCGTCATCTGTCCGGGGCCTTCGCCACCGGCCGGCTGGCTTGGGCGTTCCCGGAATCCCCGGGATCGGTCAGGAAAAGTAAGGGTGCCCTCCCGGTCGGCTGACGCGTCCTGTCAGCATGTGTCATCCTGTGTCAGCATTCGTCGTCTTGCGGCAACGGGTGCGGGGCGGGCTCCCCGTGCGGACCGCGCGCCGGCCCGTCATGCGGCGGCGACCTCAAAAGGAATATATGCTGGCACGGTAACGCGGATTCAAGGATGCGCGCGCCGACCTCCTGCCGCTACCTGTCTCTCGCGAGGACGACCGCTGGCGTCGGGACCGCGACGCGAGACGCGCCGCCCGCAAGGCGCCCAAATCCGTTAGCCGAGATCGAACGCCGCCAGCTCGGCAGAAGGTGCGGGCTCGACCGGCTTTGACCTGACGAGCCCGGAGCCCTCCGACACCGCTCCCGGCCTTGGAGGTCGAACCGGCGCGCTTCGCGCATCCCGACGCGGCGATCTCGTCCGCTCGTCAGGAGGGCACCCTCACCGACCGCCCCACGATACCCTCTCTTGCGTCCCCGGCCGAAGCGAAGCGGAGAGCCGGGGCCCAGACCGCCGGGCCCAGACCGCCGGGCCACGTCCGCCGAACGGGCTGGGCCCCGGATCGGCCTGCGGCCGTCCGGGGATGCGGAAAAGGGATGGGCAACTTATGGGGTTACATCGAAACCGGCTGCCCCGACCCCCGGGCGCGGGCCGGCGAAATCGACCGGACAAGCGCCTTGCGGCCGCCTACGCCCCCGCCGTCCAGGGGTCGTGGTCGTTGCGCTCCAGATTGTCCCGCAGCCGGTCCCGCAACGCGGCCCTGTCGAGCTGATGCACGCTGCCGGCGCCCGCCAGGTCGAGGGCATGGGCGGCGGCCTGGCCCATCGCCATGCACGGGCCGATCACCCGCACCGAGGCCAGCGCGGCGACGTCGCCGTCGATGCAGCGGCCGGCGGCGACCAGGTTGTCGGCGTCCGCGGGCGTCATCGCGCCGAGCGGCACCCAGTGCATGTGGTCGTCGCCGAACTCCTCCCAGTGGACGCCCTCGGCCCGGTTGTGCAGCTCGACCGGCCAGGAGCAGCGGGCGACCGCGTCGTCGAACCGGGTGCCGGCGCGGACCTCGTCGGTGGTCAGGTGGTGGGTCCCGGCGATCCAGCGGGTCTGGCGGATGCCCGGCAGGCCATAAGCGCGAATGCGCGCACGGCCCATCGCCGCGGGCAGCTTGTCCCGCAACAGCGCCATCACCCGGTCGGCCTGATCCTTGCCGTCGAGCCCCGCCATCGACGCGCCGACCGGCTCGGTCGGGGTCGGGATGTGGGTCATGTTGGCGAGCCCGATGCCGGTGCCCGGCTGGGCGAAGACGAAGCCGTCCTTGCGGCGCAGGCCATAGGCGTCGGCGTTGTCGGCCAGGACGCGCTCGACCTCCCAGCGGTCGAACTTGGCGAACTCGGCCTCGTCGATACCCTCGATCTGGAACATCTGCGAGCCGAACACCGGCGATTCGGGCTCGCGCACCGGCAGGCCCGCATGCCAGGCGATCGCCGCGTCGCCCGAGGCGTCGACGAAGCCCCGGGCCTCGACCTCCGCGTCGCCCCAGCGGGTCGCCAAGTGCAGCCGGGTCACCCGGCGCCCCTCGAGGTCCGCCCCGCGCAGGGTGGCGCCC
>CAMYMQ010000218.1 GCA_947259335.1 uncultured Alphaproteobacteria bacterium
CCGGCCGGCCGCTTCCGCCACCGGCGCCAGCGTCGCGAGGCCGACCCCGCGCGCGAGTTGCACGACGTGGCGATGGCCCTCGCCGAACCCGAACCCCTTGCCGAGCGGCCCGAAGATGTTGAGCGTGTCGCCGGCCGCGAGGCTCGCGAGTGTGCGTGTGCCCGCACCGACGACCTTGTAGAGGAATTCGAGCCGGCCCTGGCCGCTGTCGATGCGGTAGATGCTCATCGGCCGGCGCAGCAGGGGAATATCGCCCCCGACCGTGGGGCACAGCAGATGGAAGAACTGTCCGGCCAGCGACTTGGCCGCGCCGTGCGGCGCGTCGAGAACCAGATGCTTGTATTCGCCGTTGACCCAGTCGTTGGCCACGATCGGGCAGACGGTCTCCGCAATCGGCCACTCGCCGGCCTCGCGGCTCGCAGGCCCCTGCTTGTGCGCTCCTCGGACCTCGTTCAATTCACCCACCATTGTCGCCGGACGCGGGATCGCCCTGCCCGCCATCGGGCAGGGCGGAATCCGCTGGAACGGAGACTACGGTAATCTCAATATTGTTCGATATCAAACAATATTTGCGGGCAACGCCGGGTCAGTTGGCTCCCATCAGGCGCGGCAACCACAATACCAGCGGTGGAAAGACGACCATCGCCAGAAGGACGACCGCGTCGCAGCCCAGGAACGGCAGGCCCGCCTTGTAGATGTCCATCATGGTCGTGCCCTTGGGCGCCACCCCCTTCATCACGAAGAGGTTGAGCCCGAAGGGTGGCGATGTCGTCGCCATCTGCATGTTGAGCAGCATCACGGCGCCGAACCAGATCGCGGCCTCGTCCCCGAACAGGCCGGTGTCGAGATTCTGCACGATCGGCAGATAGATCGGCAGGGTCAGCATCATGATGGACAGCGGCTCCATGAAGGTGCCCATGACCAGCAGGACCAGCATCATCAGCACGATGATCGCCGTCGGCCCGACTTCGGCGCTGGTCGCCAGCTCGACCAGGCCGGTCGAGGCGCCGGTGATCGCCAGGATCTGGCCGAAGGCTGTCGAGCCGGTCAGGATCATGAACATCATGACCGTCGTCTTCAGGGTCGATTTGAGCGACTCGGTCACGACGCTCCAGCTCAGCCCGCGATAGAGCGCGGCGAGAACGAAGGTCCCCACCCCGCCCAGCGCCGCTGCCTCCGTCGGCGTCGCGACGCCCAGGAACATCAGGCCGATCACCAGGAAGACGATCGCGGCCAGCGGGAAGACATAGAGCACCGTGTTGCCGATCTTGGGCAGCAGCGGCTGTTTCGGCTTGTCGTAGGCCGGCGCCAGATCCGGCTGCAGCATGCAGCGCACGATGATGTAGGTGGCGTAGGCGACGCCCATCAGCAGGCCGGGCACGATGATCGCGACCAGGAAGGCGCCCACGGAGAAGTTGCCGATCGCGGCCAGCAGAACGCCGAGCGCCGACGGCGGGATCATGATGGCAAGGCCGCCCGAGCCGAGGATCGGCCCCAGGGTCATCGGCTTCTTGTAGCCGCGGGCCTCCATGTCGGGGACCAGCAGCTTGCCCAGCATCGCGGTGCCGGCCATGCCCGAGCCGGTCAGGGTCGCGAACATGGTGCCGCCGCCCACCGCCATCAGGCTGAGGCGGCCCGGCACCCGGCCGAACCAGGAATCGAGCACTTCCATCTGCTTGGTGGCGATGCCCGATCTGAACATCACCTCGCCCATCAGGATGAAGAGCGGTACGGGCAGCACGGTGAAATGGGTCACCGAATCGCTGACCGAGAGGACAAGCTGGTTAAGCCCGACCCAGCCGTTCCAGAAGAAATAGGCACCGACGACGTTGATGCTCAGGAACGCGAAGGCGACCGGAACCCCGATCGCCATCAGGACGATCAGCGCACCGAAGATTATGAGCAGTATTCCCCACCATTCCATGTCGGATCAGAGCCCCGCCGCTTCTTCGGCTTCCGTCCGGTCGAACCGCTCGCCCTTCGCGTATTCGACGAGCAGACGAAGGAACCGGACGCCAAGGAACAGGGAACCGATGGGGATCACGATCACGACGATCCAAGTGGGGAACTCGACCACGGTCGGCTTGTAGGCCGACGAAGTGAACTTTTCCCACGTCACGTAGGCGCCCCCGACGGTCAGGACCAGCGAGATGATGATCCCGAGCGTGCAGGAGATGACCCCGAAGATCCGGCGCATCTTCTGGGAGAAGAGCCCCAGGATGATGTCGACGCGGACATGGCCGCCGTCGCGCAGCGCCCACGCCGTGCCGAGGAAGGTTATGTAGAGAAGCGCGTACTCGCCGATCTCGACGACCCAGACCAGGGGGGAATTGAACCCGTACCGCATCACCACTTCGAGACAGACCGAGAGGGTGACGACGACAAGCAACAGAATCGCCGCCGCCGCCAGGGCCCCCTCGATTATGTCCAGGAGGCGAAGCAGGCCTTTCACCGAATCAAACTCCTTCGAATGAGGAAGCTGGAGACTATCGTGGCCGCTCCGCGCCCCGTTGGAAAGCTTCGCCTAGTTGCAGGACGTCTTCTTGAGCTTGGCGAACTGATCGGCCGGGAGGCGCTTTTCCATCGCGTCCCACTCACCGCCATAGGCCAGATCGATGTACTTCTTGTTCTCGGCCGGCGAGAATTTGATCTTCTTCACCGAGGAGCCGATTTTCTTCCACTCGTCGATTTCGAGCTTCTTGAAGTAGGCCACCATCTGCGGCTCGTAGGCGACGGTGATGTCCATCACCTTCTTCTTCACGTCGGCCGGCAGCGCGTTCCACTTGGCCATGTTCATCATGGCCAGAACGTTGGACGCCGAGAAGAACGGCAGGTCGATCAC
The DNA here is from genome assembly GCA_947259335.1 of uncultured Alphaproteobacteria bacterium. Taxonomy (GTDB): domain Bacteria; phylum Pseudomonadota; class Alphaproteobacteria; order Bin65; family Bin65; genus CAMYMQ01. The sequence continues at coordinate 2,843 of CAMYMQ010000218.1, forward strand.
ATACTTGACCTTCTTGAGCCAGCCCCGCTGGCGCGGACCGATGTTGGGCCAACCGAAGCCGTCGACCACGCCCCGCTCGAGGGCGGTGTAGGTCTCGGGCGCGTTGATGTTGACCGGCACCATGCCCATCTCGCGCATCATCTTGTCGTAGAGCGAGCCCGTCCGCATCTTCAGACCCTTGAGCTCGGCCAGCGACTTCGCGTCCTTGTTGATCCAGAGGTAGAACGAGCCGTAGTGCAGGCGGCCGATATACTTGAGGTTCATCTTCTTGGCGAAAGAGGCGGCCATCGCGTCGTAGAAGCCGGTCTTGCGCTCCTGGTCGGCGCTGCACTTCGACAGCACGAAGACGCCGCCCTCGGGAAGCTTGTCCTGGATATCGTTGGTGACGGCGAAGATCATGTCGACGACGCCGTTGGAAACCGCGTCCCACTGCTGGTAGCGGGTGATGACCTCGGGCCCGCCGACATAGTTGATCTTCAACTTGCCCTTCAGGCCTTCGTTGATCTGCTTGACCCACTCGCGGGTCATGCTCATGACCGGATGGGTCTTCGGAATGAAGGAAATCGCCTTGAAGGTGGTCTCGGCCGATGCCGGAACCGCCACACTGGCGGCCAGGCCGAGCGCGGCGACGGACGTGATAAACTTGTTCATGTGTCTCTCCCAACTAAGGATCTTGTGAAGGATCCTCCCTGCAACGGCGGTGTCGTCACAGATTTGTTTTTCGCCGGATTTCGGAGTGTCTTTCCGCCCCGATACCGGGATGGACGACCCTCTCGAGGCCCGGCGTATCTGCCGCCGTTCACGACGAGGATGTTACAAGGCCAATTGTTCGACTTCAAACAGATAATCGGGCCCGCCCACGGCGATTTGCCGTGCCCGGGCCGATCCCCGGGACCGAAGCCGGACCCCGGGCATGAATAAGGGGCAGCCCCTGCCCGGCGGCCATCTTTCGACGGCCAACCGGGCTTCGGAGCTGCCCCTGTCAGAGACGGTCCCGGCTTAGTTGCAGGACGTCGACTTCAGCTTCGCCAGCATCTCGGGCGAGACGCGCTTGGCGATCGCGTCCCATTCGACGCCGTAGATGGTGTCGATGTACTTCTTGTTGTCGGCCGGCGAGAACTTGATCTTCTTCACCGTGTCGCCGATCTTCTTCCACTCTTCGGTCTCGAGCTTGTTGAAGTAGGCGGTCATCTGCGGCTCGTAGCCGATGGTGACGTCCATGACCTTCTTCTGGACATCGGCCGGCAGCGCCTTCCACTTGTCCATGTTCACGCCCGCGATCATGTTGCTGTTCCCGAAGAAGGGGATGTCGATCACGTACTTGACCTTCTTGAGCCAGCCGCGCTGGCGCGGGCCGAGCACCGGCCAACCGAAGCCGTCGACGACGCCACGCTCGAGGGCGGTATAGACCTCGGGCGCGTTGATCGTGACCGGGACCATGCCGAAGGCGCGCATGAACTTGTCGAACAGCGAACCCGTCCGCATCTTCAGACCCTTGAGGTCGTCCAGGTTCTTCGCGTCCTTGTTGATCCACTGGTAGAAGTTGCCCCGCTGGACGCGGCCGACATACATGATGTTCTGCTTCGCCAACTCGGAAGCCATCAGGGCGTAGAAGCCGGACTTGCGCTCCTGCTCGGGCGAGCATTTGGACAGGGTCATCGCGCTGGTCGACGGGAGCTTGTCCTGGATATCGGCCGTGACCATGAACACGATGTCGATCACGCCGTTCTTCAGCGCGTCGATCTGCTGGTAGCGGGTGATGACCTCGGGACCGCCGACGTAGTTGATCTTCAGCTTGCCCTTGACCGCCGCGTTGACGTCATCGACCCACTTACGGGCCATCGCCATCACCGGGTGATTCTTCGGGATGAAGCCGATCGCGCGGAGGGTGGTTTCCGCGGACGCGACCGAACCGATACTCGCTGCGAGACCGAAGGCGGCCACGCCTGTAACAAATTTTTTCATTGAACCTCTCCCTATGTGCTTGCTCATTCCGTCCCCCTGGAATGACGACGGCGCTGCTGTGATGATCGTTCCGGGTTCGCACTGCCTAGAGCAGATGCGGGCCGGAGGACCGGCATCGACTAGCATGCCTCCCGCCACTGACCACGGCAATGCTACCCGTGGAATTGTTCGATAACAAACAGATATTCGACGCCGGCCCCGGATTTGGCGCGACCCGAATTCAGGATTCCGCCGCACCGGCGCCAAGGTGCAGCCCGGCCAAGCGCCCGAAGTCGGGCAGCAGCCCGCCGAGGACCGCCTGTTCCAGCGCGGCGGCGAGCTTCGGGGGCAAGGCTGCATTGGCACGGAACTTCTCGACGATGCGCGCGGGGTCCGGCGGCGCGGAGGTCGCGGGCGCCGTCAGGCGC
>CAMYMQ010000219.1 GCA_947259335.1 uncultured Alphaproteobacteria bacterium
CGGGCTGTCCCGCGCCGCGCCATCCGCCCGGTCCCGCCGCGGCTCAGTCGCCGCTTCGGGGCGGCAGCGACATCAGGTATTCGGCGATGGCCAGCCGGTCGGCCTCGGTCAGCTTCGAGGTGTCATTCTCGACCACCTTGGCCATCGATCCGCCGACCACGTCGCCCGACGGGAGCAGGCCGGCCTGGAGCGCGAAGGCGATCTCCTGGCGGGTCCACTTGCCGATGCCCTTTTCCTTGTGGGGCGTGATGTTGGGTACGCTCTCGCCGTCAGGCCCGGCCCTGGTGCCGGCCAGGGCCCAGGATGGGTCCAGCGCGCCGAGGATGTTGCGGGGTGTATGGCACTCGCCGCAATGGGCCGCGCCGGTCACGATATAGGCGCCGCGGTTCCAGCTATCCGATTTGCCCGGGGTCGGCCTGAAGGCCGCGGTGTCGAGATAGAGCAGCTTCCACAGCCCCAGCCCCGGGCGGACCGAATAGGGGAAGTCGAGCTCGTGATCGGGCGTCCTGTTGGCCACCGCCGGGACGGTCTTGAGATAGGCCCAAAGGTCCCGCAGGTCGCCGTCGGTCATCTTGGCGTAGGAGGTGTAGGGGAAGGCCGGGTAGTAGTGCCGCCCCCTGGGCGACAGGCCCAGCTTCATGGCGCGGACGAAATCGCGCTCGGTCCAGCCGCCGATGCCGGTCGCCGTGTCCTGGGTGATGTTGGGCACGACGAAGGTGCCGAAGGGCGACTTGAGCCGGTGGCCGCCGGCCAGCGGCTTGGCGTCCTTGTCGGTGTGGCACGAGGCGCAGCCGCCCATGTGGAAGACATATTCGCCGCGCTTGGCGTCGGGCGCCGGGCGGGTTGCCTCGTTGGCGGGCAGCGACCAGATCAGCGACGGGAAGAAGGCCGGCACGCACGCCGCGGCGGCCGCGACGACGATCAGGATCAGGATCAGGCGAAAGAAGCGCTTCACGGCCCCCCCATGGCGTTGGCTGCTCGCTTCACGGATTAGGGGACTATAGCGAATTCGGCGGAGAAGACATCCCGGTGCGCAGTAACGGTCGTGTGTCCCGCATCTGCAATTGAGGGCCTCAGTCGCTGATCGCCCGCGGATCCAGCGCGTCCTGCAGCCCGTCGCCCAGGAAGTTGAAGGCGATCACGGTGATGAAGATCATCACACCCGGCCAGATCATCAGCTGGGGCGCGGTGGTCATCTGTTCCTGGGAGTTGGACAGCATGTTGCCCCAGCTCGGGATCGGCGGCTGGATGCCCAGGCCCAGGAAGCTCAGGGTCGATTCGAACAGGATGATGCCGCCGACCGACAGGGTCGTCGCGACGATGATCGGCGAGACGATGTTGGGCAGGATGTGGACGAACATGACCCGCCGGTTGCGCGCCCCCAGGGCCTGCGCGGCGCGCACGAACTCGCGCTCCTTCATCGACAGGGTCGCGCCGCGCACCAGCCGGGCGACGCCGGTCCAGCCGACCAGCCCGATGATGAAGATGATGCGGTAGAGGCTGATGTCCTCGGACTGCACGAGCGACTGGGGCAGGCCGACCTTGCGGAGGTCGATCGCCGCCAGGACGATCAGCAGCGGCAGGATCGGCAGCGAGATCACCCCGTCGGTGAAGCGCATCAGGAAGGCGTCGAGCCGTCCCCTGTAATAGCCCGCGAACAGGCCGATCAGGGTGCCGATGACCGCCGAGACCAGCGCCGCCGCCAGCGCGACCAGCAGCGAGATCCGCCCGCCGTAGAGCAGCTTGACCAGCATGTCGCGGCCGAGTTCGTCGGTGCCCAGGGGATGCGCGAGGCTCGGGCCCTTGAGGATGTGGCCCAGGTCGACGTCGCGGATGTCGACCCCCATCAGCCGCTCGACCAGGGGCGCGGCCAGCGCGGCGGCGACCAGGATCAGGAGTACGATGCCGCTGGCGACCGCCAGCCGGTGACGCATGAAGCGGCGGACGCGCAGGCGCCGCATCTCGTTTCGTCCGGCCGCCGCGACGCTCATTGCAGCTTGATCCTCGGGTCGAGGCCGACATAGGCGAGGTCGGCGCCCAGGTTGGCGACCAGCGTCACCAGGGTGGCGAACAGCAGGCCGATCAGGGCGAGGTTGTAGTCGTTGGTCATGACCGCGTCGAAAATCAGCTTGCCCATCCCCGGATAGGCGAACACCGTCTCGGTGATCAGCGCACCGGAGAAGACGGTGCCGAAATCGAGCGCGATGATCGTCACCACCGGGATCAGCGCGTTCCGCAGGGCGTGGCGGGTCAGCACGCCGCGGCTGCTCACGCCCTTGGCCCGGGCGGTGCGGATATAGTCCTGGCGCATGGTCGTGATCGTTTCGGCCCTCACATAGCGGGTGAAGCCCGAGATGTTGAGCAGCGTCAGGGTGACGATCGGCAGCACCATGTACCAGCCCCGGTCGGCGAGGCTGCCGTCGCCCACGGTCTCCATGCCGCCGGCGGGGAACCAGCCGAGCCACACCGCGAACACGAAGATCAGCAGCAGCGCCAGCCAGAAGGGCGGCACCGACCGGCCGGCGAAGCTGAACAGGTTGACCGAATAGTCGCGGAAGGAATAGGGGCGGGCGGCGGCCCAGACGCCCAGCGGGATCGCGATCGCCACCGACAGGGCGAAGCTTATCCCCATCAGGATGAGGGTGCGCAGCAGGTGCGGCCCCATGATCTCGAGGACCGGCCGGTTGTGGGTCCGCGAATAGCCGAAGTCGCCGCCCACCGCCGACGACAGCCAGTTCACGTAGCGCTCCCAGATCGGCAGATCGAGGCCGTAGAGCGCCTTGAGCCGGGCGGCGTCCGCCGGGGTCAGCTTGGGGTCGGACGCGATCATGATGTCGATCGGGTCGCCCGGCATCAGCCCGATCAGCCCGTAGATCACGAAGGACATGACAAGGAGGACGACGGCCGCCTGGATCGCGCGCCGGACGAGGAAGGCGGTCATCGGCGGGCCGGCATCGTCAATTCGCCTTCGCCTGATCGTCGACCGCGTGCCATTCCTCGATCCACAGGGTGCTGGGCGCCAGATGGCCGGTCGGCCGGATACCCTTGAGCCAGCGCGGAATGACATAGGCGTTGGCGCGGAAATAGAGCGGCAGCACCGGCAGTTCGTCGGCGTAGATCTGCTGCAGGCGTTTCCACAGGACGCGCCGCTTGGCGGGGATCAGCTCGGTCTCGATGCTCTCGATCAGGCCGTCGACCTCCTTGTTGCGGAAGCCCGGGTAGTTCTGGCCGCCCCAGCCGTTGGCCGGGTTCGGCACCATCGACGAGTGGAGGCTCGACCGGGGCGTCGAGCCGGGCGCGCTGATCCAGGCATACATGGCCAGGCCCGGATAGATCCGCCGGGTCACCGTGCGCCCGAAGAAGATGCGCGGCGGCTGGAGCTTGAGCCGCACGTCGATGCCGATCCGCCGCCAATAGGCCTGCATGATCTCGCTGACCAGCGAGCGGGTGCGGTTGTCCGCCGTGGTCATCAGCGACAGGGTCAGCCGGTTGCCTTTCGCGTCGCGGCGCCAGCCGTCGTCACCCAGCTTCCAGCCGGCGGCGTCGAGCAGCGCCGCCGCCTTCCTGGGATCGTAGGGATAGCGGCGCACGTCCTTCTCGGCATAGGGATCGAGCGGACTGACGGCGGTGTCGGCGACCGGCTGCAGGTTCCGGAACAGCGCCTGGCTCATCTGCTTGCGGTCGAGGCCGTAAGCCATCGCCCGGCGCACCCGCCGGTCCTTCAGGATCGGGTTGTCCAGGTTGAAGTCGGCATGCTCGTAGATCAGGCCCGCCTTGAAGATGAAGGTGTATTTGTCCCGGGTCCGGGCCTTGAGGCCCAACGCCTGGCGCGGGGTCAGGCCGAGCTCGCCCGCGGCATAGTCGATGCCGCCCGCCTGGAGGTTCGCTTCGAGCGCCGCGCTGTTGCCGATGGCGCGCACGATGATCCGGTTGAAATAGGGTTCGCGGCCCCACCAGTTCTGGTTCCGCACCAGTTCGACATGGGACCCGGACACGATGTTGGCGACCCGATAGGGACCATTGTAGAGGCCGGGATGGGCGAAGTCGCGGTCGTAGAGCGTGCGGTGCTTGTACTCCGCCGGCTCGCGGAACGCCTTCTCCTCCATGTGCGCCGGCATCGGGTCGGGCACCAGGAGCTGATAGTCGAAACGGACCTTGTCGATCACCTGGACGAAGGTCCGGTCGTCGACCCGCTCGATGGCCACGGTCCGCACATAGGGCTCGCGGTTGGCGACGCCGCTCTTCGGGTGGCGTCCGATCTTCCAGGCGAACTGCACGTCCTTGACGGTGACCGGGGCGCCGTCGCCCCAGCGCACGCCTTCCCTGATCTGCCAGGTGATGCGCATGCCCTTCTTGCCGCCGGGCAGCTCGACCACCTCGGCGTCGCCGTTCTTGACCGACGGCAGGCGCACGCACAGCATGCACACCAGTTTCCAGCGCTGGTCGTAGGTGACGACCGGGCGGAAGACCATGGCCAGGATGTAGGACTTGGCCAGCATCGACTCGATCATCGGGTTCATCGTCGCCGGGAACTGCGTGATGCCGATGGTCAGGCTGCGGTGGGAATCGGCCGCGGCCTGGTCCGTGACCGGCGCCAGGCCAAGGAAAAGGGCGATCGACACGAGCGTCAGGCGCAGGGTCATTTGCCCGGTCCCAGGGCGGTGATAGAAGCGTGCAGGCTTGCCTATTGCAGGCCTCGACGCAACGGAAACTTCATCATACGGAAGCGATTCCATGACCGATGACAGGAACGCGCCATCGGGCGCCCGCCAGCGTGAGTCCCGGGGCGATCCGCCGCCGCCGTCGCGCGCGAGCATCTGGCAGACCTGGTGGCCCGCCGTCGATACGGTCGAGGCGGCGGAGCGCGTCGCGCGCTACGGTTTCTGGGCGGCGGCGATCAACGCGGCCCTGGGGGGCCTGCTTCTGGGACTGCTGTTGAGCGACGCCATGAGCGGGCCGATCGCGTCGAGTCCGGCGCTGGTCTGGTGGGCCGTCGCCGACATCCTCGTCTCGGTCTGCGTGGCGGCCGGCCTCTGGGTCTACTCGCCGGTCGCGGCCGTCGCGGGAACCGTCCTGTTCGTCGCCAGCAAGCTGATCGCATGGCTGGTCTTGTCGGCCACGCCGAACCTGACGGCAATCCTGATCGCGGGGCTGTTCGTCTATTTCTACGTGCTCGGCGTCCGCGGCGCCTTCGCGCGCCGGACGCTGCTGGCCGGGACGGCCGGCTAGGGCACGATCACGCGCAGCGGGTCGCCGGCCAGGAAGGCCAAGATCGCCTCGACCATCCCGTCGTAATAGGCCGCATAGTTTTCCCGGGTGACATAGCCGATGTGCGGGGTCAGCAGGATGTTCGGCTCGGCGCGGAGCGGGTCGTCCGGCGGCAGCGGTTCGGTATCGAACACGTCGAGCGCGGCGCCCGCGATCGCGCCCGAGCGGACCGCGGCGACCAGCGCGCCGGTGTCGACGATGGGCGCGCGGGAGGTGTTGATGAGATAGGCCCCTTGCTTCATGCGCGCGATCCGGTCCGCACCGACAAGCCCCCGGCTGCGGTCGGACAGGCGCAAATGGATGGTGACGTAGTCCGACGCGGCCATCAGATCGTCGAGGGGTGTGAGGATCGCGCCGCATTCCTCGGCCCGGGCCGGGGTCAGGTTCTGGCTCCATGCCAGCACGGTCATGTCGAAGGCCCTGGCATAGCGCGCGACCCGCGACCCCAGCCGGCCCAGTCCGACGATGCCCACGGTGGCGCCGTGCAGCCGGCTTCCGACCTCGCCCTGCCAGCCGCCGCCGCGCATCGTCTCCGCCTGCTCGGGCAGGCGCAGGGCGAGCGAGAGCATGAGCGCCCAGGTCAACTCGGCGGTCGAGTAGCCGAAGCTCGGCGTGCCGCAGACGGTGACGCCCCGGGCCGCGGCGGCGGCAACGTCGATGGAGGCGTTCGCGGGCCCGCTGGTGACGATCAGCCTCAGATTGGGCAGGCGGCCCAGGATCGAGGCGGGCAGGGGCGTCCGTTCGCGCATGACGCAGAGGATGTCGAACGGCGCCAGCCGGGCCACCAGTGCCTCCGGATCGGACTCATGGTCGGTGAACACGGTGAGAGCGGCGTCGCCGGGCAGGCGGCTCCAGTCCGCGAAGCTCCGCGCCACGTCCTGATAGTCGTCGAGAATGGCGATGCGCATGGCTGCTGCCGCCGTTCGGGGGGCCTCAGCCGGCGCCTTCGCGCGCCTTCTGCCAGCCCTCTGGATCGTCGAGGAAGGCCTCGACCTCGGCCAGCGCGGCGTCGGAGAAGTTGCCGCCCCGGCGCGCCGACGCGACCACGTCGCGCCAGGTGGTGAGGCCGTGCAGCCGGACGCCGATCTCGGCCAGCTTGGCGGTGCTGGCCGGGAAGATGCCGTAGTGGAAGACGACGAAGCAGTCGGCGACCTGGGCGCCCGCCGTGCGCAGCGCCTCGACGAAGGCGAGCTTCGATCCCGCGTCGGTGGCCAGGTCCTCGACCAGCAGGACGCGGCATCCCTCGGGCATCTCGCCCTCGATCTGCGCCATCCGGCCGAAGCCCTTGGCCTGCTTGCGGACATAGAGCATCGGCATGTCCAGCCGGTCCGCGATCCAGGCCGCGAAGGGGATGCCCGCGGTCTCGCCGCCGGCGATGGCGTCGAGATTGTCGCGCCCGATCTCGCGGTCGATCAGCGCTACCGCCATCTCGGTGATCGCCGTGCGCGCCTCCGGAAAGGAGATGATCCGGCGGCAGTCGACATAGACCGGCGACTTACGCCCGGAGGTCAGGGTGAAGGGCTCGTCCGGGCTGAAGTTGACCGCCTGGATCTGCCACAGAAAGTCGGCGGTGCGCGCCGCATCGTGCTGAGAATCGGACATGAGGGTTTCTTATCCCGGCGGCGCGGATCGGACAAGCCGATGGTGGCGGTTCGGTCAATCGGTTCCCAGCAGCGCTTGTCGCACGGCCGGATCGCTCGCCAGCGCCGCGCTCGCCCCCTCGGCGACGACCGCGCCGCTGTCGAGGACATAGCCCCGGTCGGCGAGGGAGAGGGCGGCGGGCACGTTCTGCTCGGCGAACAGGATGGCGGTGCCGTCCTCGGCAATCCGGCGCAGGGTGGCGAACAGCGACCCTACCAGCTTTGGCGCCAGCCCCAGCGACGGTTCGTCGAGGACGAGCACGCGCGGGCCGGTCATCAGGGCCCGGCCGACCGCCAGCATC
>CAMYMQ010000220.1 GCA_947259335.1 uncultured Alphaproteobacteria bacterium
CCGACCGCGACCGGTCGCGCTCGGCGGCGCGGCTGGCAAAGGCCGACCTGACGACGGGAATGGTCGGCGAGTTCCCCGAGCTCCAGGGCATCATGGGCCGCTACTACGCGCTCCATGACGACGAAAGCCCGGACGTCGCCGACGCCATCGCCGAGCATTACGCGCCCCAGGGGCCGAAAGACCGCTGCCCGACCGCGCCGGTTTCGGTCGCCGTCGCGCTGGCCGACAAGATGGATACGCTCGCCGGCTTCTGGGCGATCGGCGAGAAGCCCACCGGCTCGCGCGACCCGTATGGACTGCGCCGCGCCGCGCTCGGCATCATCCGCCTGGTGATCGAGAACGAGTTGCGCCTGCCGCTGATCCCGCTGCTGAACGAAGCGGCGCATATGGTCATCAACCAGCAGCTCTTCGACAGCGTCATGGAGCGGCGGGCGGTGATGGATCAACTCGGCCTGGACGAGCACCTCGCGGTCGAGACGATGGAAGTGGAAATCGAGGAGCATCCCGACCACGGCGAGGTCTACGCCATCGTCTTCGAACTGATCGCCTTTTTCGCCGACCGGCTCAAGGTCCACCTGCGCGAGCAGGGCGTGCGGCACGATCAGATCGACGCCGTTTTCGCGGTCGGCGGCGAGGACGATATCCTGCGCCTGCTGGCCCGGGTGGACGCCCTCAGCGCCTTCCTCGGAAGCGACGACGGCGAAAACCTGCTTGCCGCCTACCGCCGTGCCAGCAACATCGTCCGCATCGAGGAGAAGAAGGACGAAGCGAGCCATGACGGCGCGCCCGACCCTGGCCTGTTCGACCAGCCCGAGGAAGCCGCACTGCACGACGCGCTGGGGGCGGCCTCCCGGGCGGCGACGGAAGCAGTGGCCAAGGAAAAATTCGGCGATGCCATGGCCGCGCTCGCGGGTCTGCGCGCCCCGACCGACGCTTTCTTCGAGGCAGTGAAGGTCAACGCGGAGGATGCGGGCTTGCGCGCCAACCGGCTGCGCCTGCTGTCACAGATTCGGGCGACGATGGACCGGGTGGCCGATTTCTCGAAAATCGGCGGATAGCCGCGCAAACCGCGGGGAGAAGGGGTGAATGACCAAGTGGGTTTACAGCTTCGGTGACGGCAAGGCCGAGGGATCGGCCGAAATGCGCGACCTGCTTGGCGGCAAGGGGGCCAACCTCGCCGAAATGTGCGCGATCGGGCTGCCGGTGCCGCCGGGTTTCACGATCTCGACCGAAGTCTGCACCTGGTTCTACGATCACGACCGCTGTTATCCCGACGACCTCCCGGCAGCCGTCGATACGGCGCTTGCCGGCATCGAGGCAACCGTCGGCGCCCGCTTCGGGGACGCCGGGAACCCGCTGCTGGTGTCGGTGCGATCGGGCGCACGGGCCTCGATGCCCGGCATGATGGACACGGTTCTCAACCTCGGCCTCAACGACGAGACGGTCGCGGGCCTCGCGACGGCCAGCGGGGACGAGCGGTTCGCCTGGGACAGCTACCGCCGCTTCATCCAGATGTATGGCGATGTCGTCCTCGACCTCGACCACTATGACTTCGAGTCGCTGCTGGAGCAGGTGAAGGACGAACAGGGCGCGCAACTCGACACGGAGCTCGATGCGGAGCACCTGAAGGACCTGGTCGGTCGCTACAAGGCGATGGTCGAAGACCGGCTCGGCAAGCCTTTCCCGATGGATCCGCGCGATCAGCTCTGGGGGGCGGTCGGCGCGGTGTTCGGGAGCTGGATGAACCAGCGCGCCATGACCTATCGCCGGCTGCACCGGATCCCCGACGAATGGGGCACGGCGGTCAATGTCCAGGCGATGGTGTTCGGCAACATGGGCAATGACTGCGCGACCGGCGTCGCCTTCACCCGCGATCCGTCGACCGGCGAGAACCGATTCTATGGCGAATATCTCGTCAACGCCCAGGGCGAGGACGTCGTGGCCGGCATCCGTACCCCGCAGAACCTGACGCTGGCCGGCAAGACGGCCCAGGGTTCCGACAAGCCGGCGATGGAAGAATCGATGCCGGAGATTTTCGGGCAGCTGGTCGCCGTGCGCGAAAGGCTCGAGCGGCACTACCGCGACATGCAGGACATCGAGTTCACGGTGCAGGCCGGCAAGCTGTGGATGCTGCAGACCCGCAGCGGCAAGCGGACGACGGCCGCCGCCCTCAAGATCGCCGTCGAGATGGCGCAGGACGGGCTGATTACCCGGGCGGAAGCGATCGAACGGATCGATCCCGCGTCGCTCGATCAGCTGCTCCACCCGACCCTCGACCCCGACGCCGAAGTCACCCTGTTCGCGCGCGGCCTGCCGGCGTCTCCGGGCGCAGCCTCGGGCACGGTGGTGTTCGACGCCGATCTGGCGGAGCAGAAGGCGGCGGCGGGGGAGAGCGTCATCCTCGCCCGCGTCGAGACGAGCCCAGAAGACATCCACGGGATGCACGCCGCGAAGGGCATCTTCACCACCCGGGGCGGCATGACCAGCCACGCGGCCGTGGTGGCGCGCGGGATGGGCCGGCCGTGTGTGGCGGGCGCCGGCGACGTGCGGATAGACTATCAGTCGCGGACGATGAGTTGCGGCGGGCGCACCGTCAGCGAAGGCGACAAGGTCACCCTCGACGGCGCCGCCGGCACCATCATGTTGGGCGCGGTGGCGACCATCGAGCCGAAATTCTCCGGAGAATTCGAGACGCTCATGGGCTGGGCCGACGAGATCCGGCGCATGCGGGTGCGCACCAACGCCGAAACGCCGGAAGACGCGCGCACCGCCCGCAAGTTCGGCGCGGAGGGCATCGGCCTGTGCCGGACCGAGCATATGTTCTTCGAGGGCGACCGAATCGTCGCCATGCGCGAAATGATCCTGGCCTCGGACGAGGCGGGGCGCCGCCGGGCGCTGGACAAGCTGTTGCCGATGCAGCGGCGCGACTTCGCCGATCTGTTCGAGATCATGGCCGGGCTGCCGGTCACGATCCGCCTGCTCGATCCCCCGTTGCACGAATTCCTCCCGCACGAGGAAGACGAGATGCAGCAGGTTGCCGATGCCGCCGGCACGACCCTCGAAGAGGTCAAGCGGCGGCTGGCGCGGCTCGACGAGACCAATCCGATGCTCGGCCATCGCGGGTGCCGGCTGGCGATAAGCTACCCCGAGATCTGTGAAATGCAGGCGCGCGCCATCTTCGAGGCGGCGGTCGACGTCGCGGAGAAGTCCGGCGAGACCGTGATCCCCGAAGTGATGATCCCGCTCGCGGCGACGCGGCAGGAAATCGACCTTCTCAAGGAGGTCATCGACCGGGTGGCCGACGAGGTTCGGGGCGATCGCGGCGTTACACTCGACTATATGGTCGGGACCATGATCGAACTGCCCCGGGCTGCGCTGCGCGCGGGCGACATCGCCGAGTCGGCGGCCTTCTTCAGCTTCGGCACCAACGACCTGACCCAGACGACCTTCGGCATGTCGCGCGACGATGCGGGCAATTTCCTGGAAACCTATCTCCAGAAGAAGATCGTCGAGATCGATCCCTTCGTGTCGATCGACACGGCCGGCGTGGGCGAACTGGTCGAGATCGCGGCCGAACGCGGCCGCAGGACCCGGCCGGACATAAAACTCGGCATCTGCGGCGAGCATGGCGGCGATCCCGCGTCGATTGCCTTCTGCGAGACGGTCGGCCTCGACTACGTCTCCTGTTCGCCCTACCGGGTGCCCATTGCGCGGCTTGCGGCCGCTCAGGCAGCCGCGGCCAAGGGCCGGGACGGGGCGTGACCCTCGACGACCTGCGCGCCGGCGGCAAGCCGGCTATCGCCCGGGCGCTGGCGGCCCTGGAAACCGCGCCCCATGACCCGGCGACCCTCGATCTCCTGGACGAAGCGAACGGCATCGAAACCGGTCAGGTGGTCGGCCTGACCGGACCGCCGGGCGTCGGCAAGTCGACCCTGTTGGGCCGGTTGATCGCCGAGTGGCGGCGGCGGGGGCTCACCGTCGGCGTCGTTGCGGTCGACCCCAGTTCGCCCCGCAGCCGCGGCGCGCTTCTGGGCGACCGGGCACGGATCGCCACCGATCCTTCCGATGCCGGTGTCTATATCCGTTCGATGGCGACGCGGGGCCAACTCGGCGGACTGGCCGGTATGGCTTTTCCCGCCGTGGTGCTGCTGCGGGCGCTGTTCGACCGGGTCGTGGTGGAAACGGTGGGCGTCGGCCAGTCGGAACTGGATGTCGCGATGTCGGCGGACACCGTCGTGCTGTGCGTTCAACCGGGCGCCGGCGACGCGCTCCAGTTTCTCAAGTCGGGGATCATGGAGATTCCCGACCTGATCGTGGTCAACAAGGCGGACATGGGCGCCGTTGCGCAGCAGGCCCGCTCTGATCTCACCAGTGCCCTGTCGCTTTCCGCCGAGGGCGGCGGATGGGAGACCCGCGTGCTCGAAACATCGGGCCGGGACGGCACGGGCGTCGACCGGTTGGCGGACGACCTGGAGGTTCACCGGGCTTGGCTCGCCGAAAAGGGCTCTTTCGTGGCGCGGCGGCACGACCAAGTTGCCGCGTGGGTGAGAAATGTGATCCGAGACCGGTTCGGCGCGGCCGGCCTCGAACGGATCGGGCAAGACGCGATGGCGACCGCCACCCCGTTTCGGGAGCTCGCTAGTAACCTCGCGCGGCTCGGCGGAACGCCGTAGGGGTCAGCGTTGCGGAATGCCGTCGGGGTCAGAAGGTCGCCCAGTCGGGCTTTTGGACGGTCAGGCGCGCCTCCCCGGCGCGCAGCGGCTCGTCGCCCGAGAGACGATCGAGGCGCAGCAGCGCGAGGGCGATGCCGCCCTGTCCGGACCTCAGGACGCCGACTTCCTTGCCATCGACCGTAACCGGCGTGCCCGGCGCAGGCAGCGCTCCCTCGACCCGAACCGGCACCAGCCGCTTCTTGATCAGGGCGCGGTAATGGGTGCGCGCCGTCAGTTCCTGGCCCATGTAGCAGCCCTTGTCCCAGTCGACGCCATGGAGTTCGTTGAAGCCGCTTTCGATCAGCAGCGATTTCTCGATCTCCAGGTCGCGGCTTCCGTCCGGCAGGCCCAGGGTTATTCGGAGCGTATCGTAGGCCGCAGTGTCGGATCGCCGAAGGCCGGCTGTCTCCAGCAAACCCTCGACGCGCGCGGCCGGCAGGATCGCTCGCGCGCCCACCGCGGGCAGGCGCGGATCCACGAAGACCGTGCCGCCCTCGATTTCCCGGGCGGCGCCAGCAGTATCCGGCAGGTCGAGCGGCGGCAGCGCGGTCTCGCCGAAGGCGACGGCGACACCACGGCCGTCGTCGGGCTCTATCGACACCTTGGCACGCAGCTTGTAGCGCCTGAGCCGCATCGACAGGTCGTCGCGGCGCGCCGCCTCGCAGTCGAGCAGCAGCGTCTCGCCGACCTGGGCGATGAAGAAATCGTGGAGATATTTGCCTTGCGGCGTCAGGAAGGCGGCCCAGATCGAGGCCTCCGGCGTCACCTTGCCGACATCGTTCGAGACGATGCCTTGCAGGAAGCTGCGGGCGTCGGGGCCGTCCACCACGAGGAGCGACCGGCTCTCGGCGATGGCGTATCTGGGCGCGGTTTCTTGCATGGAAGGAATGTATCTTTTCCGAGACCCGCATCAAGAGAGGTCGCCTCGGCGGTGGCCCCTGGCGACCGGGGGGCGTATATAGCGGCCAGACGAATGGGACCGAATGGCCGGAATGCGGATTTTGTTCATCTCGTCGACCCGGATCGGGGACGGGGTTCTGTCGACGGGCGTGCTGGCCTGGATTCGGGAGACCTATCCCGGCGCGGCCGTCACGGTGGCCTGCGGGCCGGAAGTCGCGCCTCTGTTCGCCGCGTCGCCTCAGGTCGAGCGCGTCATTGCGATGGCGAAACGGCCGCGCGGCGGCCATTGGGCCGACCTTTGGCGCGCCTGCGTCGGCACCTATTGGACGGCGATCATCGACCTGCGCCGGTCGGCGATGCGTTATCTGCTGCTGGCCCGCCGCCGCTATGTGCTGCCGCCCGACCGCCCCGACGTGCACAAGGTCGTGCAGATATCGGCAATGTTTGGGCGGGAGGAAACTCCGCTCGATCCCGAGATCGCGGTCGGGCCGGAACATGAGAGCGCTGCGGCGCGGCTCGTGCCCGATGGGGGGCCGGTGCTGGCCCTGGCGCCGACCGCGAACTGGGGCGGCAAGGAATGGCCGGCGGACCGGTTCATCGACCTGATCGCGCGATTGACCGCCGCAAGCGGCCTTCTCCCCGGCGCCCGGGTCGCCGTCCTGTCGGCCCCGGGCGAACGGGACCGCGCGCTGACCGTGCTCGACACTGTCCCCATGGATCGCCGCATCGATCTCGCCGGGAAGACCGACCTGTTGACGGCCTATGCGTGCCTCAAGCGCGCCGACCTGTTCGTCGGTAACGATTCTGCGCTGATGCATATGGCGGCGGCGGCGGGCACGCCGACGCTGGGCCTGTTCGGCCCG
The DNA here is from genome assembly GCA_947259335.1 of uncultured Alphaproteobacteria bacterium. Taxonomy (GTDB): domain Bacteria; phylum Pseudomonadota; class Alphaproteobacteria; order Bin65; family Bin65; genus CAMYMQ01. The sequence goes on from CAMYMQ010000220.1 coordinate 6,476, forward strand.
AGCCGGGACGCGCATTACGGCCCCTGGGGCAAGTGCGCGGCGAGCGTGCGGACCGACCTCGACTTCGACGAGATCATCCATGCCCCGGGCTACGATCATCGATCCTCCGACTCCCGAATGACGACCCTGGGCGTCGACCGGGTCGTGGCGGCCGCGGAGGCTCTGTGGGCCCGCCGGCCCGCGGCGTTGCCGGCATGAGTGGTGGCGCGACCCTCTCGGCGCTGGTGGTGGCGCACAACGAGGAAGGCCAACTCGCGGCCTGCCTGAAGACCCTCGAATTCGCGGATGAAATCGTGGTCGTGCTCGACCGCTGCACCGACGGGTCGAAGGCAATCGCCGAGACCTTCGGTGCCCGCATCCTGGAAGGGGGCTGGGAGATCGAGGGGCCGCGCCGGATGACCGGCATCGAGGCGTGCGCGGGTCCCTGGGTGCTCGAGGTCGATGCCGACGAGCGCGTGCCCGCCGAGCTTGCCGACGAGATCCGCCGGACGATTGCGGGCGCCGAGCCCGGTTACTTTCTCATTCCCTACGACAACTATGTCGGCGAGCGGCTGGTGCGTTACGGCTGGGGCGGCTCCTGGGGGGTCAGCGCCACGGTCCGTCTGTTCACCAAGGGCGCCAAGGTCTGGGGCGACCAGCGGATCCACCCGAAGGTGACGCTGACCGGCGAGAAGCGGTGGCTGACCTGCCGGATGGTCCACTATGTCGACCGCAACATCTCCGACATGATCCAGCGGCTCGACCGCTACACCACGGCCCGGGCCCAGGACATGCGGGCCCAGGGCAGCACCGAGAGTTTTGGGCGCAACCTCCGCCGCCTGTTCACGCGTTTCTTCAAATGCTACGTCCGGCGCAAGGGCTACCGCGAGGGCTACTACGGCTTCCTGATCGCGCTGTTCGCGGCGATCTGGCCGATGATCGCCTGGCTCAAGTTCAAGCTCGAGGACGAGTGATGCGGCTGTTGCTGGCGATGGCCGGCGCGCATCATGGCGGCGCGGAACGCTTTTTCGAACGGCTGGCCGTCGCCTTCGAAAAGCGTGGCGTCGAGCAACGCGCTGTCATTCGCACGGATGCGCAAAGAGCTGCCCGGTTGCGGGCCGCCGGCATCGACGTGACCGAGCTTCGCTTCGGCGGCCCCTTCGATCTCGCCAGCCGGCGCCGGCTGCGTGCCGAACTCAAGTCGTTCCGCCCGGACGTCGTCCTGTCGTTCATGAGCCGCGCCGCGGCCCTGTGCCCTCGGCCGGGCGCCGATCGTGGCTATCTCCACATCGGCCGCCTCGGCGGCTACTACGACCTGAAATACTATCGGACTTGCGATCATCTGGTCGGCAACACGCCCGATATCCGCGCCTATCTCATCGCTCAGGGAATCCCCGAGGATCGCGCCCACTATCTTCCCAACTTCGCGGAGGAGGGGGCCGCGGAACCTATCGGGCGGGAGCGCCACGGCACGCCGGCGGATGCCCCGCTTCTGGTGGCGCTTGGCCGCCTGCATGAGAACAAGGCGTTCGATGTCCTTTTGGACGCGCTGGCGGCGGTACCCGCGGCTTACCTCTGGCTGGCCGGCGAAGGACCACTGCGCGCCGATCTCGAAGCGCAGGCCCGGTCGCTCGGCATCGCCGATCGCGTGCGGTTTCTCGGCTGGCAGGACGATCCGCGCCCCGTCATCGCCGCCGCCGATGTCGTCGTGGTACCGTCACGGCACGAACCGTTGGGCAACGTCATTCTCGAAGCCTGGGCGCAGGCAAAGCCGGTGGTGGCGGCCGCGTCGCCGGGGCCGAAGCAACTCATCGAGGACGGCCGATCCGGTCTGCTGGCCGAGGTCGACGATGCGGCAGCCCTGGCCCGCGCCATCGGAACCCTGATCGCCGCCCCGGACCGGCGCCAAGCCCTCGGCAGAGCGGGCCGCGCCGTTTTCGACGAGCGATTCGGCGAGGAGACGGTGACGCGGGCCTATCTCGACCTATTTCAGTCCCTGATCGCTCAACGCCACGGAGATTCGACATGACCGACCGGTACGACCTCGTCATCTCCGGCGGCATCTGCCTCACCCCGTCCGGCCGCGCCGAGGTGGACATCGGCGTTCGCGCCGGCCGCATCGCCGCGATCGGCGACGTGCCGGCGGCCAGCGGGGCGGAGCATATCGACGCGACCGGGCTCCACGTCCTGCCCGGCGTGATCGACACCCAGGTCCATTTCCGCGAGCCCGGTCTGGAGCACAAGGAAGACCTCGAGTCGGGGACGCGCGCCGCCGTGATGGGGGGTGTCACCGCCATCTTCGAGATGCCGAACACCACGCCGAACACCGATACCGCCGAACGGCTCGCCGACAAGGTCGCCCGGGCGCGGGCCCGGGCCTGGTGCGATTTCGCCTTCTTCATCGGTGCGACGGCGGAGAACGCGGGCCAGCTCGGCGACCTGGAGCGGCTGCCCGGTTGCAGCGGGGTCAAGGTTTTCATGGGCAGCTCGACCGGTTCGCTTCTCGTGTCCGACGATGCCGGACTGGAACGCGTCCTGTCCTCGGGCCGGCGCCGGGCGGCGATCCATTCCGAGGACGAGGACCGGCTGGTCGCGCTCAAGGCCAACGTCGACCCGGGCAAGGGCCCCGAACAGCATCCGCATCTGCGGGACGTCGAGTCCGCGGTCAGGTCGACGACGCGGCTGTTGAAACTGGCGCGGCAGACCGGGCGGCCGGTCCATGTGCTCCACGTCTCGACCGCAGAAGAACTGCCGCTGCTGGCCGGGGCGCGGGACGTGGCGACCGTCGAGGTCACCCCCCAGCACCTGACCCTCGCGGCCCCGGACTGCTACGACCGGCTCGGCAGCCATGCCCAGATGAACCCGCCGATCCGCGAGGCCCGGCATCGCGACGCGCTGTGGCGGGCTGTCAGCGAGGGTCTGGTCGACGTGATCGGGTCGGACCACGCGCCGCACACGCCGGAGGAAAAGGCGAAGCCCTATCCGCAGAGCCCGTCGGGGATGCCGGGCGTGCAGACGCTGGTGCCGCTGATGCTCGATCATGTCAACGCCGGGCGGTTGACGCTCGAGCGCTTCGTCGACCTGACCAGCGCCGGGCCGCTTCGCATCTACAACATCGCCGGCAAGGGCCGGATCGCGCTGGGTTATGACGCCGACTTCACGCTGGTCGACCTCGGCGCGAAGCGGGCGATCGAAAGGGACTGGCTCGCCAGCAAGTGCGGCTGGTCCCCCTTCGAGGGCATGACGGTCACCGGATGGCCGACGGGCACGATCATTCGGGGTGCCACGGTCATGCGCGACGGCGAACTGATCGGCGCTGCCACGGGCCAGCCCGTGCGCTTTTCCAACGCGCTTCAGGTCAGCGGCACATAGCCTTGATGGCCCGCCAGTCGGCGTCGCTCATCGCCGGGCCGCGGCCGGTCGCCATCGCGCGGACTTTCCGGGCCCTGTCCGTGCTCGACGGATGGGTCGAGAGGTAGGACGACAGGCCCGAGCTCGGGCGCTGCATCCTGGCGATCCGGTCGAAGAAGTCGGCGAAGCCGGCGCCGCGGATGTCGGCCCGGTTCAGCATCCCCACGCCGATCACGTCGGCCTCGCGCTCGGCATCGCGGCCGTGAGACTTGGTCATCAGGTTGGTCGCCAGATCGGTCGCCGCGCCGCCGATGGACGAGGTGTCGCCGAACAGGGCGCCGAGCACGATGCCCATGCCGATCGCCCGGACGACGGCTTCCGTGCCGTGCCGCTCGACGACATGCCCCATCTCGTGGGCCATGACCCCGGCCAGGCCCTCGGGGGTCGGCGTCTTGTCGATCAGCCCGCGGAAGACGATGATATAGCCGCCGGGCGTCGCGAAGGCGTTGACCAGTTCATGGTCGACCACGACGACCCGGAACCGGTAGCGGGTCTTGACCGTGCCGGCGAGCCTGGTCACGAGGCGGTCCATTGCCGCGGTCCCCTCGGCGCTGCCGGTGCAGGTCTTCGCCTTGCCGGCGAACATCGTCGTCGCCTGATCGCGGACCGCACGGCCCAGGGCCTCTTCCCATTTCAGGGGGATGACCGAGGCGACCGGCTCGGCGGCGAGCGGCAGGCCGTAGATGAACCCGACGACCGTCACGACGAGGGCGGCCATCCAGACCGCGGCCCGCCGGACGCTGTTGTGGTGCCGCAGGTCCCGCCGCTTGAGGTGCCGTGCCTTCGGGGCCAGGGCGTCGAGGACGGTATGGTCGACGAAGGTCAGTCGCGCCGTGCCCTTGCGCCCTTCCTTCAGCCGCACGGGCTGACCGGCATAGACCTCTTCGACCAGCCGCAGGGAGTCGTAGGGCCACTCGGCGACGAACTGGTTCCGGTCGTCGAGGATATTCAGCCCCGACCCGCCGAGATGGGCCGTGATCTCCTGGCGCTGCCCGGTCCGGCCGTCCGTATAGGCGCCGCGAAACGATGACATGGCTTCAGATCATCCCAACGCCCAGGAATTCCATGATGCCCTCGCCGTACCACGGCGCCTCGATCTCGGACTGCTGCACCTTGGCGACCTCGATATCGCCCACGATCTCCAGGTGATGCGCCACATAGCGCGCGGTGCGCAGGACGACATATGGGTAGGCGAGGCCCAGGGTGAACAGCAGCAACAGGAAATTGGGCACCAGCAGCTTGAACATCTCGCTGCCCTTGATGCGCGTCTCGAAGCGTACGGCACCGGCACTTATGGACTTGGCGATGTTCCGGACCAGCGCCGCCTTGTACCACGGGATAAGCAACTGGAAGACGAGGATCGGCACCAGATAGGCGAACATCATCGCGACCTGGATTTCGAAGATGTCGCCGGGAGGCTGCTGCGGGTTGCGGCTCATCTCCATAAATTGCCCGAAATAGAGCGCACCGAAGATGCCGAACGCGAGGGCGCTTGCCAGGAACGAGCCGACCCAGGCGAGCGCGAAGGGCCCATACATCCTCGTGCATTCGAGAGACGAATCGAACTTCTGCGACCCGAACCACGTTCGGGACAGCCGGTATTTGAACACGACCGAATCGGCCCAGGGCTTGGTCCAGCCGAGCGACAGTAAATTCAGAATTCCCAGGCCAAACCCCAGAAAGCCGTAAATCCAGGCCGAGCCCTCCATGCCGCCGCGGATACCGAACCAGGACGTGCGGCTGATCCGGTAACGAAAAGCGGCGAAGATCGCGACGTAATAGATGAGGAAAAACAACGGGACGATGATCACGTAGAGGATCGCTATGGCGACAAACATCGTTACCGGATCGCGCGGACTCCAAAAAATCCAGGCGTAGAGCAGGACGATCGGGGTGGCGAATACGAGCAGGGCAAACAGGAAGCCGAGGAACAGTTCCAGGCCGGTGCCGGTATATTCCAGCCGCTCGCCCTGCAGGCTGGTGTGGCTCCAGACATACTTGCGGATTCGGGTCTTGCCCCAGAATCGATAGATTCCGAGCGTGATCAGGGTGAGGAGCAGGTTTATCAGGAAGATCACAAAGATCTCCCCGAATCGGCCGTCGTGCACGAGCTTTTCCCGGCGCTCGGCGCCGGATCCCGGCCTGGCGCCGAACGGGCCTTGAGGGGGTGCCGGCGGGGGCGGCGTACCAACTTGCTCGGGGGGATGCGGATGGCCCACCTCCGGCCCCGAGGGCGCCATGCCCTGTTCGCCGCCGGCCGGCCGTGGCCGCCTGTCGACGACGGGTCTGGACACGGTCGGACCGTCGCCGGATTTCTCGTCAGCCATATCGTCTGCCCCCTCTGCCGCTGCGCCGCCCATGTTAGCGTCGGCGGTGCGCCTGTACAGGCTCTGTGCCCGGCCAGCGCAGCCGACCGCTTCTATACGAGCACCGGGAGGCGCTTGACACCGGCCGACCGCGCCGCAAAGGTCGCGGCCAATACACGAAACCGGGGGAAGGGACTGAGCGATGGCATTCAAGGCGTTGGTGCTGGATGAACAGGACGGTGCGGTCAGCGGCGCGATTCGCGAGCTGGAGGAAAGCGCGCTGCCCGACGGCGATGTCGTCGTCGACGTCGGCTACTCCGACCTGAACTACAAGGACGGTCTCATCCTGAAGGGGAAGGCGCGGCTGGTCCGCGACTATCCGCACGTGCCGGGGATCGACCTCGCCGGCACCGTCGCCTCGTCGGACGCACCGGGCTTCAAGCCGGGGGACGCGGTCGTGCTCACCGGCTGGGGCCTGGGCGAGCGCCATTGGGGCGGATACGCCCAGAAGGCCCGGGTGAAATCGGACTGGCTGGTCAGGCTGCCGGACGGACTCGGCGCACAGCAGGCCATGGCGGTCGGCACGGCGGGCTTCACGGCGATGATCTCGGTGCTGGCGCTCGAGCATGCCGGCGTGGCGAAGGACGGCGGTCCGGTGCTCGTCACCGGGGCGACCGGCGGGGTCGGCAGCGTCGCCGTCGCGCTGCTCGCGGCGGCCGGCTTCGAGGTGGCGGCGGTGACCGGCAAG